>NC_010545.1:1500000-1800000 GCF_000069945.1 Corynebacterium urealyticum DSM 7109
TGATTTTTAGGCCCAGCGAGTTCGGCACAAAACGCGATGGGCGCTGTTCTTCCAGATCCTGCGTGAACCGGGTGTAGCTCACCTTCGCACCAAGGTAGGTCCCATCAATAGCCGAAGAAACCTGGTCATAATGTTCATCTGGAACGAGGATCCGCCGAGCAAAACCACCCATCACCCGTTCTGCGGTTCCCTGCCAGTGGCCTTCACCAGGCCTCATGCTCACGAGGTCAGCGATGAATGGAAGATCAGATTCTCGCACCCCAGACCGCTCCGCAATCAAGGCTCTCGCCCGGAGCAGCCGGTTATCCATGGCCGATTCGTATTTACGCAACGCTTCAAGCTCCGCGATGCGCTCTTTCTTGTTCTCGCCCAGCTCGTGAACTCGCACATGTGCTTGGGCTAGCTTTCCGTCTTCCGTTTCACATGCAGCGCTCAACCGCTTCCGCTCTTCACTCAACTGAAGAACGAGGTTGGTGAATTCCTCCGCGCTCCCGGGCTTTGTAGCCCCAATGGCCTTGAGCCGGGAGTTGAATGCCTTTTCCTCTTTGGTCACTCGCTCCAGCCGGTCTTGCAGGCGGTCTCGCCGAGCCTGTGCAGAAACCAAGGCCGAATCCTGTGCACCATGAATCAACGTGCGCAGCTGATCTACTTGCGCCCGGTGCATGTCCCGCTCCCCGGTGGCTTCTTCGATCGTCGCGCTGACTGCTTTGATCTCGGAGATCCGCTGATCCCGCTCCTGTTCGGCAAAACGCTGCCGCCACTCGTCGACGAATGTTTCGACACCGTCCCGGTCTTCTTTCACCCTGGTCAGGCTGTCTTCGACCTCTGCGCGCTTCTCTGCCGCCACGCGTACCGGTACCAGTTGCTCGATTTGCTTACGAGTTTTCACCACCGACTCATACGCCGTACGTAGGTCTGTGAAGTTCTCCGCTGCTTGCTCCGCGATCTCGAAGGTCTCTGGTTCGGGCAGCATGAAAGTGCGCATCAAGTGGTTAAGATCGCCGAGTGTTTTGGCTGATTGCGTTCGGTTCAGCAGGTCCAAAGCGCCGGCATCCGCGATCCCCACTGCTCGGCGCAGTGCCAAGCTGAACTTCGGGTGATTTCGACTAACATGCAGAGCATCACCGTACGTCTTCTTCGCCTCGGTAACCGGCAGGTTCTTCTGCGCCAGATCCTCAAACTCCGTCAGGTCGGCGTCCCGAGGAAGCAAAATATAGAGGTCTGTGATCTCCTGACGCGAGTAAGCATTTGCGGGCAAAAACATCAACCGGCACGCTGTTACAGTCTCCCCCGCCCCGTCGCTGTAGCGTAGAGCGACGCCCGTCCACGTCGCACCTGTTCGGAGATAGGACTGCGTAAGTTCGTCTGCCTCGATCGAATGCTCGCGGCGCCAGGCGCCGCGGCAGTAGGTAACCAAGTTACGACCCGAGTGCGCTTGGTTATCCGCTGCAGCGTTGAAACGAATCTTGCCGGGTGGAACAAGAATCGTCGAAATCGCATCAATTAGCGTCGATTTACCGGAACCTGAAGGGCCCGTAATGAGGAAGCCTTCCCGTGGCACCTCGACACAGTGGAGGTTGTCGAATGTTCCCCAGTTATAAACCTGGATTTGGGAAAGCCGGAATTGGCCAGGCAGAGTCGTCGTCATTCTTCTTCCTCCAGGAGAGCACGGAAAGTCTCGGTGACAGCAGCGATTTCTTCGCTGGAAAAGATGATGCGCAGCACTGGGGATACCTCGAAACGCCCCTCGGTCGGGGTGCTGGCGATAATCGAGTAGTTCTTCAGCTTGTTCCACGCTGCAGTAAAACGCTTACGCTGCGTGGACTTATCTGTGCCGGCGTGCCCTTGATACGGCAGGGTCGCCTCAAAAACCTCGCCCTCATCCACGATGGTTCGCTCGTTGGGGCTCGTCGTCACCAGTTCACGGCGCAGGTGGAGGATCACCACCGTGTCCATGAAAGTCAATGACTGTTTACGCAGCAACGCACGCTTTTCAGGGACATCCGCTTCCCACGCCTTTGTGTAGGCAACCCCCGCGTTCTCATCGAGGATGAGGGTGAGGAAGAGGTTATCCAGCTGTTGGGCAAGGATCTCCCGTGAGTTGGATATCGCAGTGAAGACCTCCGGCGATTTCACGCTCGACACGTATGGGCCACGGATGAGTTCCGCCAGGGCACGACGCTGCAAACCTGTCAGGGTTCCGGTATCGCCTTCATACAGTTTATTTTCCATCTAAATGCGCCCAACCTTCCTCCGAAATTCGAAACGTTCATACCGTGCTTGGTACCTTTTCCCGCTTGGTCTCTCCCACTGCAGGATTTCCGTACCGTCGGACCTTTCACCGTGATCATGTGCAAGTTTGATGAGCCCCACCACACTCGCTAGCCCCTGGGTAGCAGGATGTTCTTCCAAAACTTCCCGAATCGATGCTTGCCCCTTACTGCCGACCACATCGTTGATTGCGACGCGCAGTTCCTGCCAGTCAATTTCTGATTCCCGGATGCGCTGACGCATCTGTTCGAAATCGATCTCGCCCGACTCGTTGACTTCCATCGAGCGCTCAATGCGGTATTCCTTAGGATTGTGTAGTTCCCAGCTGGACAGCGACGTCGGTTGCCGCGTCGTCAGCTCAAGCTCGTAGCCGACCTTCTCGTAGGGCGCGATCCCTCGTTTTGCGAGCTCGAGTGCTTGCTGCTGCGCCTGATTGATTGCCCGCGTGAGCGCCTGCTGCGATTCTGCTTCTCGGGACTGCACGAAACGCCTGAGCGACCGAGATAGGCCCGTGAGCGAGGTATGTACCTGCCCCGAGGAGGAATCCAGCATGTCAACTAATTGAGCGATCTCAATCCGCTCTTCCGGGCCTAGCTGCTCCATGAAGTCCCGAGATTGCACGGCATCCATCACGGCATCGAGCTGCTTTGATTGCTCCGGGTCAAGGAAAAGCTCATAGAAGGAGTTGAAGGCTCGCCCTGCCTCCGACTCTGCGATCAGATCAACACCGCGGAAGACATTGTCCAGCACCTCACCAGCGTTGAGTTGCCCTTCGACGAGCGATTCTCGAAGTTCGTGATCGACATTTTCAACCTCCTCTCGAACGCGGGAGAAGTCGGTGGGCAAATCCCTAGCCAGGGCGAGGATTTCCCGCGCCCTCTCCACTGCCTCCTCGTCGGAAATCACGCCGACACCGTTGATGCGGATGTTGTCGATACGAGCTTGGATCTGATCCCGCTGGGCCTCCAGTCGGCTAATCGCCCTCGCCTCGTCGGGGTCTGTTTCAGCTGCGAGATCCTGAAGATTATTGAATAGGGTGCCGAGACGGGATTTGGTCACCACCCGCTGAGGACTGATCAACTGCTGCACATAATCGATGGCAACGTGAGCGTCCGTAGTGAGCTCGTAAAACTCCTCCCTCGAGCCCTGTGGACTGCGCCTCGTGAGGTATCCGAGCTTCACCCAGTCGTTGATATAAGCCACTGCCGACTTGGGCAGTTCCAAATTGGTTTGTTCCCGAATATCGATCAGCAACGATTCCACTGAGAGAGTGAGATCGGATCCGGCGATCTGGCGATTACTTCCTTCGAAGACAGCACTTAAGACAGAAAGAACAGCTGGGGCGTTATGGGCACGAAGCATCGCCCAAGCAGGCACCGAGTCCGCAAGGCGGATCATCGCCAACGCATCTGCCACCGCGGTTGTCCGATTCATGTGCTCAATCTAACAACCGCTGCAGACGAGGATCCGGAAATATCGAACATTTCGCCGCCAATGGAAGCGTTCGATCCTCCTCTACCCGACTGCAAGGTGGTCCTGCCCTGCAAGAAAAATCTAGCGAAGTGCACTGGTTAGCCCACTCCTCCCCTGCTCCCCGCCGCCACAACTTGGGCTAGCCTCGGGGCAACCAACCCCGCTCCCGGCGCGTGTGCCCAGCCGCATCGCAGGCCAGCTCGCCACACGGCAACGCCACAGGCCCCCGGAGCGAGGGCACATAAGAGAAAGGAACGCACCCATGGAACTGAACCGCGACAAGGGCGAGGAGTTCGTCCGCGAGACCCAGACCCCAGAATCCGCCGCCGCATGGAAGAAGCAGCTCGACGAGTTCGCGCCCGGCGCGTCCGACTGGGTTGTCGAAGCCGTCTTCGGCGGAACCTACCAGCGCGAAGGAATCACCCTGCGCGACCGCCAGATGCTGAACATGGCGGCCCTAGCCGCGATGGGTGGTGTGGAGCCACAGCTGACCGGCCACATCAAGACCGCCGTGGACGTCGCGGGTATGAGCCCTGAGGAGGTCGCCGAATGCTTCGTGCACCTCATGCCCTACATCGGCGTGCCGAAGACCCTGGCCGCGATGCGCTGCATGAAGGCCGCTCTCGAAGACTAAAGCCCCGCCCCTCACCCCACCCCGTGGAATAAGGGCACCCTAAGTAGCGTTATGCTCCTTGAGAAGGATGAACCACACACGTGACTAGGTGATTTTAAGGAGAGCGCACACCACGGTGGCTGAGAAGGACACGCACGCAGAAAGCACACGCCAGGACCCCCAACTGCAGGGCAGCCAGGAGCAGGGCAACCAGCAACAGGCCCCGGCAGCGGGCAACCCAGCACAGGGCACCCAGCAAGGCACCCCGGATCAGGGCAAGCGGCAGGCCCAGGCAGAGGCCAAACCGCAACCCGGCGCCACGAAGGCCACGATCCACTCGCCGGGCACCTATCCCCCGGGCGAAGATCCGCGCCGCTGGAAGGTCCTCGGCGTGATCCTCACGACGATCTTCATGTCGCTGATCAGCGTGTCCATCATCAACGTGGCCCTGCCCTCCATCCAGCAGGGCCTGGGTGCGACCGAATCCGACATCCAGTGGGTCCTAGCCGGCTACACCCTGACCTTCGGCGTCGTCCTCGTCGCCGCGGGACGTGCCGGCGACCTACTCGGCCGCGGCGGTATCTACCTCATCGGCCTCGGCATCTACACGATCTCCGCCATCGCCGCGGGCTTCGCACCCACCGCGGAGGCCCTCAACGTCACCCGCTTCATCCAAGGCATCGGCGCCGGCCTGCTCAACCCACAAGGCGTGGGCATGATCCAGCAGTACTTCCGCGGCAAGGAACGCGGCCGGGCCTTCGGCTGGTTCGGCACCGTCGTGGGCGTGGCCGTGGCCATCGGCCCCACGCTGGGCGGCTTCCTCATCCGCCTCGGCGGACCCGAGCACGGCTGGCGCTGGACCTTCCTGGTCAACGTCCCCTTCGGCCTGCTGGCCTTCGCCCTCGCCCTCCTGTGGTTCCCCCGCCCCCTGCTGGGCCGCGTCAAGGACCCGGTCACCGGCCGCAATGTCGGCGTCGTCCGCGCCGTCCGCAGCCTCGACCCGATGGGCTCCCTACTGCTGGGGCTGACCGTCCTGGCCTTCCTCTACCCCTTCGTCGAACACAGCGGAAGCGCGCGCAACTACCTGCTGCTGCCCGTCGCCGCCCTCCTGCTTCTCGCCTGGCTGGCCTGGGAGCGCCACGTGAAAACCACCAAGCCCTTCGAGCCGATGGTGGATATGCAGATCTTCCGCTTCCCCAGCTTCCGGCTGGGCACCATGCTCGCGGGCGTGTACTTCATGGGCATCACCAGCATTTGGGTGCTCGTGGCGCTCTTCTTCCAAAATGGCCTCGGCCACAGCGCACTGGTCGCCGGGTCCGTGGGTATCCCCGCGGCGATCAGCAGCTCCGTGTCGGCCAACTGGGCGGGCAAGCGAGTCGGCGATCGGGGCCGCACGGTCGTCATCCAGGGAATCACCGTGGCACTGACCGGCATTGCGCTGACGATCCTCGCGCTCGTGCTGCACCACACCGCCGGGCTCTCCGAGTGGTGGATGGTGCTCACCCTCTTCCTCGTCGGCACCGGCCAGGGCGCGGTCATCGGCCCGAACCAGACGCTCACTCTCGCCGACGTCCCCCTCAACTACGCCGGCAGCTCCGGCGCCGTCCTCCAGACCGCCCAGCGCATCGGCACCGCGGTGGGGCTGGCGTTCATCACCGCGATCGTCTTCGCCAGTGCCCGCGCGATCAACTGGACGCTCGGCACCGCCATCGGCTTCGTGACCATCGGCGCGCTCATGGGGATCGCCCTGCTCATCGCGCTCTACGACAACCGCACGCGCACCCGCCAGGCCGAGTAGCGCTTCTTTTTAGGACGTCCATCCCGCCGCGGTTGTTGTTGAGGACGTCCAGGTAGGACGTCAGTTCCGCGCCCTGCCAGCCCCGCGGACCTCTGCGATGGGCACGTCCTGCTCGATACCCCAGGCCTCCCACTCGGCGGCGGTCTTGGTCTTGAAGGTGGCCGCGAATTGCTCCTCGGTGCCGTCCACGCCCAGCAGCTGCATGGCGCGGGCCATGAAATGCGGCTCCAGGGCGGCAAAGGCCACGTGGGTGGGTGTACCACCAGCGGGTGCCGCCTCATAGATCCGGTAGCCCGGCAGCGCCCCGCCTAGCAGGCCACCCGGCGCGCTCAGGCCGAACTGGGCGGGCAGAGCGAAGGCCTCCGCCGCATCGGCGAGAGCGACCTCGTGATAGCCGCCCCCACCGGTACCGCCGGCACCTTGACCATCGGAGCCTTGGCCTTCTGCGCCCTGACCGCCCACGCCCGAGCCATCGGCCCCCTCACCCGCACTCCGGCCCAGCAGCAGCGCCAACGCCGCCTGCACCGCGAGCTCGGCACCCGCCAGGTCGGCCACGGGCACCGTCGGCATGGCCGGTGGCAACAGCGTGCCCGCATGGGCCTGGTAGGTCAGATCATGACCGGCAAGATCGGCGTCGTCCCCCGAATGGCCAACGATCGCGACCTGGCACAACCGCGGATACGCCGCGTGCAGCTCGTCCCAGGACAAACCCAACCGCGCGAGTGCTGAGGGCCGGGAGGAGGTGATCAGGACGTCGCAGCTACTCAGCAGCTCATGGAGGGTGCCGCGGTCCGCCTCCTCCTTGAGGTTCAGCTGCACCACGTCCTGGCCGGTACAGAGCCACTCGTAATACTTCGGGGCCGCCTGAGCCATGAGGTCCCCGGTGGGGCCCTCGATCTTGGTCACCTTCGCGCCCATGTCGGCCAACCTGCGGGCCGCGATCGGACCCGGCAAATTGGGCGCGAGGCTCAGCACATTGACTCCGCGAAGCACGGTCGGCGGTACTGGCAAAGGCACAACAATCCCCTCCATTTTTCGGGCGCATTTGATCCCAAAAACTACACTGTGACGGAACTCACATCTAGCGATAGTAGCAATCACGCTGGGCCGTGCCCGCGTTTCGCGAGTGACGCGCATCACTGCATGTCTCCGCCGGTTCCCAGCCCGCTCCCACGGTTTTCTGCGGCGCCACTACCCCCGCACGAAAAGCACCCTCAACACCCGGGCTTTTCACAGTTTGCGCAATAAACCGCCCCGCACCCTGCGCTTTTCCGTATCGTGGAAAACCGTGCCCCTCGGCGCGACGCGGAATAATCCCCGCCAATCGCCCCCGCACACGGGTCAGCAAACCAGCGCGGCACACCGCGCACGCAACAGATGCTGAGAGGCTGCCGAACACGATTCTGGAGAGAATGCTTCTGGAATTCCTTGTCCGAGGCCGCAGCACAGGTGGCCGTCGAAACAAATGGAAAGGATTGAGTACCCCTTGACCAGCTCAAGCACGGAGAACTCAAACACTACTGACCAGGCATCCGCCAACCCGACCCGCATCGACTTCCTCTACCTCAACGAAGAAGAGATGGTCGACGCTGGCGTCACCGACCTCGCCGCGTGCGTCGAGACGATGGAGGAAACCCTCATCCTGCTCGCCGACGGCGACTACCGCATGGCAGGCGCGTCCGCGAACTCCCACGGCGCGCAGATCAACTTCCCGGACAACCCGGAGCACGAAGGCATGCCCGCCAACGGCCCGGACCGCCGCTTCATGGCCATGCCCGCCTACCTCGGCGGCCGCTTCCGCAACTCCGGTGTGAAGTGGTACGGCTCCAACGCCGATAACCGCCAGAACGACCTGCCGCGGTCCATCCACCTGTTCATCCTCAACGACGCCGTCACCGGCGCACCGCTGTCCGTGATGTCCGCGAACCTGCTCTCCGCCTACCGCACCGGCTCCGTGCCGGGCGTGGGTGTCAAGCACCTCGCCGTCGAGAACGCCGAGACGGTCGGCATCGTCGGCCCAGGTGTGATGTCCCGCACCATCCTCGGTGCCGCACTGACCCAGCGCCCGAGCATCAAGAACGTCAAGATCAAGGGCCGCTCCGCAGGCTCCACCCAGCGCGCCGCCGACTGGATCAAGGAGAACTACCCGCAGCTCGAGGACGTCCGCATCGTCGAGACGGAAGAAGAGGCAATCCGGGACTCCGACATCGTCATCACCGGCACCTCCACCTCCCCGGACGGCCCGTCCGGCTTCCCATACCTGAAGAAGGAATACCTCAAGCCAGGCGCCCTCCTGCTCATGCCAGCAGCCGCCCGCCTCGACGACGAATTCGTCCAGTCCGATGACTGCCGCCTCGTCGTCGACTACACCGGCCTTTACGAAGAGTGGTTCAACGAAAACGGGCCGGACGTCACCTACGAGCGCCTGCTCGGCATCCCGGGCAACCGCTGGTGGGACATGAAGGAAGAAGGCACCCTGCCTGCAGACAAGCTCGTCAACATCGGCGACATCGCCTCCGGCAAGGCCCCAGGCCGCCAGAACGACGACGAGATCTTCTGCTACTCCATCGGCGGCATGCCCGTCGAGGACGTCGCCTGGGCCACCGACGTCTACGAAAACGCCCTGAAGAAGGGCATCGGCACCAAGCTCAACCTCTGGGACACCCCACGGTTGACCTAAAGCCTGCGGCAACAGACCGCACGCAGCAACGCCCGGTCGCACAGCACTGACCGGGCGTTTTCCCTACCATCGGTAGTGAGAACTAAATACACAACTGAATAACGCACGACTTGCACACCACAAACGCCAAGAAGCGAAGTGAAACCCCATGGGTAAGTTCAAACCCGGAAGCGAACACACCACCCCAGAAGGCATCCAGAAGTTCATCCGCGACGAAGAGATCCGCTGGGTGGACGTCCAATTCACCGACGTCCCAGGCATCGAACAGCACCTCACCGTGCCAGCATCCGCCTTCGACGAGGACGCGATCCAGGAAGGCCTCGCATTCGACGGCTCCTCCATCGCCGGCTACACCAGCGTCGACAACTCCGACATGATGCTACTGCCCGACCTCGAGACCGCGTTTGTGGACCCCTTCCGCAAGTCCAAGACGCTGAACGTGAAGTTCTTCGTCCACGACCCGCACACCCGCGAGCCCTTCAGCCGCGACCCCCGCAACATCGCACGCAAGGCTGAGCAGTACCTCGCGGAGCTCGGCTTCGCCGACACCTGCAACTTCGGCGCCGAGGCGGAGTTCTACATCTTCGACTCCGTGCGCTACGACTCCACCACCAATAAGTCCTTCCACGAGGTGGACTCCGTCGAGGGCTGGTGGAACTCCGGCGCGAAGGAAAACCCGGACGGCTCCCGCAACCTGGGCCACAAGGTGCGCACCAAGGGCGGCTACTTCCCCACCGCGCCCTACGACCACATGCAGGACCTCCGCGACGAAATCGGTGAGCACCTGCAGGACGTCGGCTTCGACGTCGAACGCTCCCACCACGAGATGGGCTCCGGCGGACAGCAGGAAATCAACTACCGCTTCAACACCCTCCTGCACGCCGCGGACGACATGCAGACCTTCAAGTACGTCGTGAAGAACACCGCGAAGTTCAACCAGAAGTCCGCCACCTTCATGCCCAAGCCGCTCGCCGGCGACGGTGGCTCCGGCATGCACATCCACCAGTCCCTCTGGAAGGACGGCCAGCCGCTGTTCCACGACGAGAACGGTTACGGTGGGCTCTCCGACATGGCGCGCTACTACATCGGCGGCATCCTCAAGCACGCCGGCGCTGTGCTGGCGTTCACGAACCCGACGATGAACTCCTACCACCGCCTGGTGCCGGGCTTCGAGGCGCCGGTGAACCTGGTGTACTCCCAGGAGAACCGCTCCGCCGCGATCCGCATCCCGATCACCGGGTCCAACCCGAAGGCCAAGCGCATCGAGTTCCGCGCGCCGGACCCATCGGGTAATCCATACCTGGCGTTCACCGCCGCGATGATGGCTGGCCTGGATGGCATTAAGAACCGCATCGAGCCAGGTGACCCAGTGGATAAGGACCTCTACGAGCTGCCGCCGGAGGAGCTGAAGGGCATCCCGACCGTTCCGTACTCCCTGGACGGGGCCCTCGAGGCGCTGGAGGAGGATCACGACTTCCTCACCGCCGGGAACGTGTTCACCGAGGACTTGATCGAGGCGCACATCCGCTACAAGTTCGACGAGGAGATCATGCCGGCCCGCCTGCGCCCGACCACGCAGGAGTTCGAGCTGTACTACGACTGCTAGTCGGTTTGGGTGGCGTCCCATCGTGCGTTTTGCACCCCATCGTGCGTTTTGCGCCCCCTCGTGCGTTTTGCAGAGTTTAATGCCGCTTTTCGGGCATTTTCCGGCATCAAACTCTGCAAAACGTGAGGGGTCGGGAACACACTCTGCAAAACGTTCGGGGAGGCGGAGTTCTTTCGCGGGCCGCTAGTCCGCCGGGACCGCTACGCGCGCCCCGACGTCGGACCTCTTCTTCACGTTGTCTGCGTAGGCTCCCGACCCTGGTAGTGATACCCGACCCCGACGTCGGACCCCTCCTTCACGTTGTCTGCGTAGGCTCCCGACCCTGGTAGTGATGCCCGACCCCGACGTCGGACCCCTCCTTCACGTTGTCTGCGTAGGCTCCCGACCCTGGTAGTGATGCCCGACCCCGGCGGTGGCGCCCGACCCCGACGGTGGCACCCGACCCCGACGGTGGCGCCCGACCCCGACGGTGGCGCGCGGGGCGTGGAGCGTTACTATGCCCTGCGTGACTAAGAAGTTTCGGGAACTCCCGCCACCGGGCCCCGCATGGGGCGGCAGCCTCATGGGCACCTCGATCGTCGCGCGCCTGCTCGTCGAGAAATACATAATGATCGGCGCGAGCATCTTCGCAGCGATCGCGTGCGTGATCCTTGTGGCGCTGACCATCGGATTCGCCCGCTACCGGCAGCCGAGCTTCCAGCGCACCACCGTGGCCGAGTGGTCGATGTTTTTCATCGGCATTCTCGCGCTCGGGGCTGCGCTTTCTGGACTTACGGACGTCCCCACCTACCGCCTCATCGGGTTCTGGATTGGTGCACCCGTCACCACAGTGACGTGGGCGATCCAGCTATCACGCTTTTCCGGGAAACCACGGTTCACATGGGGTTTGCCGCTGGTCGGGCCGATGATTTCCGCTTCGGTGTCCGGCTGGCTGGCCCGCGATTACGGGCAGATGTACCACGTCATGGGCACCGCGTTCTTCGTGATGTCGCTGCTCACCGCCGTGCCCGTGTTCGCGCACGTGTACTGGGCGGCGTGGCACGGCGAGGTGGACCTTTCAGGCCCGAACTCCGCGACCGCGTGGGTGCCACTCGGCGTGATCGGGCAGTCCACCACCGCCATGCAGATCCTCTACCCGAGCACGATCTCGGTGTACTACGGCTACGTCGCGCTTGTGCTCGCCGTGCCGCTGGCGATCTTTGCGATGGTGACCTTCTACCCGAATGTGGCGCGCTGGGCGGATTACTCGCCGGCGTGGTGGTCGTGCACCTTCCCGCCGGGCACCATCAGCATGGGCGGACACCAGGTTGCACTGGTCAATGGTTCGCAGTGGCTGGACGCGGTCGCGCTGGCGATCCCCTTCCTGCTTCTCGCGCACTGGACGGCCTGCTCGACCCGCTTCCTCAGCTGGGTTGCTGAGGGCCGCCGCGGCCGGGCTGCCTAGCCCCGCCCGCGGCCGTGCCCTGCCCCCCCGCTCGGCCCTGCCCTGCCCGGCTCTGCCCCCTGCCCGACTCGGCCCCCGCTCGGCTCCGTTCGGCCCTCTTCCCATGCGTTTTGCAGAGTTGAGTGTCGCGTTTTGGCTCTTTTCCGGCATCAAACTCTGCAAAACATGAGTAGGGCGGGAGCACACCCCGCAAAACGCGAATGAGATGCGTGCAGAGCCCCGCTCGGCCCTCCCCGGCCCGTTTTGGGCCGTGGAATGTCAATAATCACGCAAAAAGTGACACGCCACAGCCCAAAACCAGGTTCGCAGTGAGCGCTCAGCCGCAGCGCCCGGCAGGTCGGGGCACCCAGGTAGGTCAATGGGCCCCCGGCCCGTCGGGACACCCAGGTAGGTCAATGGGCCCCCGGCCCGTCGGGGCACCCAGGTAGGTCAATGGGCCCCCGGCCCGTCGGGGCACCCCCAGGCAAGTCGGGGTCACCCCGCCAGGTCAGTGGACCACCCCAGGCATCTCGGGAACCACCGCGGGCATGGAACGGCGATGCGTCCTCAGCGCCCACACCAGCACCAGCTCCGAAACCACGCACACGACCACAGCAAACATGGGTACGCCGGGCCACGGTGCGGCGATGTTGACGTCCAAAACCATGAGCACGGCACCAAGACCATAAGCCGCAACGAAACCACCCAACACGGCAACAACGCACGCCCTGGTGCCGCGCGCGCCGAAGACCGCACCAAGGGCGGTGCCTGCAAACGTCCCCATCAGGAAGCTGAGGAATACGCACAGCCCGGTCAGCGCAAACGTCCCCACCGGCATGCCTGGGCCGTCGCTGGCGTAGCGCACGCCATCGGCGACCTCGTAGCCATGCGCATGAACGGTGAAGGAAGCAAAGTCCTGGTAAAAGGTCGGATTCCGATCCGACACAATAATCATCAGCGTGACCAGGGCCGCGGCCAGAAGCGACACCAGCAACGCCGACAAGATCGCGGACCGCACCCAGCGGGCCGCGCTCACCCCGAAATCGCGCAGCCGCACAGACCGCGCGGCCGTCACCGCGAACAGCCCCGCGAGCACGAGGACCGCGAGCATCGTGTTCTCCGTCCCTCGGGACACAACCAGGCCACCGAAAGCGGCGAGCAGCATCGCGCCCGCGCTCACCCCAAGGAAGGTCCGCGGGTTCGTGGCGCTAAAAACTCCGAGTGTCATTGTGCGCTCCTTTCGATATAAGCGCTGGTACTGGCCAGGTCAATGAGTTCCGCGGGGTCGAGGTAGCTGACCTCAACGCCGACGGTGCGCGCATGCTGGGCTGCCGACGCGCTCAGCGGTGCGGCGAGCACGAGCTCACTGCGCTCCCCCAGGGTTTTCCGCGAGAACACGGGCAGGTCCGCAGCGATCAGCCCCACCTGCTCCGTCATCCCGCGCAGCACCGGGTGGCGCGTGCGCAGCTGGTCGACGTCGAATGGGCCGTGGGGTTCGTGGTTATGGATGACGATCAGCGTCTCCACCAGGCCCGCGAGATCCTGGGAGTGTTGGGAGGTCAGGACGATCGTCCGTTCCGGGGCTGGGTCCTTGGGTGGGACGACGTCCCCGCCGTCGGTGATGGTGGCGTCCGCGACGGCGTCGTCCGTCATGGCGTCGATGAACATGCTGCGCAAACGGTTGCGGAACTCGACGTCCAGGCCGTTGAAAGGTTCGTCGAAGAGGAGCGCCGGCTGGCCGGAGGCGAGGGCCGCGGCGGTGATCACCATCTGGCGCTGCCCAAGGCTGAGGCTCTTCATCGGGGTGGTGGCCGGGAAGTCGAGAAGGGATTCAGCGCGGCTGATGTCGAGCTCTGACCAGCCAGTTTTCGCGATTGCGAAGTACTCGCGCGGAGTGGCGCCGTAAAGGGCGGCGTCGGGAGCTGCTTGCGCGAGCGCCGTGCCGGGGTTCTGGCTGAGGGTGCGCAGGTAGTAAGTCTTGCCGGCACCATTCGGGCCAATGACTCCGTAAATGCTCACTTCTCCTCCTTCAGCATGGCGATGATCTCCTCGAGCGAGAGACCGAGCGCGACGGCTTCGGTTTTGAGCGGGTCGATGTAGGTGCGTTGGAATGCGCCCTTGCGCTCGCTGCGGATGCGCTCGCGGGCGCCCTGGGTGACGAACATGCCGAGCCCTCGTTTCTTTTCGACGAGCTTTTCTTGTGAGAGTTCTGTCATGGCTTTGGCGGCCGTTGTGGGGTTGACCTGGTAGAACTCCGAGAGTTCTTTCGTGGATGGGGCTCGTTGATCGATGGCGAGCTCACCGGACAAGATCATGGACTTCAGGTCCTCCGCGATCTGTATGTAGATCGGGCGGGGATCTGCTGGATCAGTCTGCATGACCACCTCCCTGGTTATGGGGTTTACCATGTAGGTCATAAACCTAAGGGGAGGTGGGGGTCGGCGTCAAGGCTTTATGGCAAAGGCTCGACTTGGTGCAGGTCGCGGCGAAGCGCGCACCGTAGCCCCCGGGACCCGTAACCCCGTGCCCCCCGTGCCCCCCCGTGCCCCCGTGCCCCGCCTGCCGCCAGGCCGTTGACCTGCACCCCCGCGGCGCCATAGCCCGCCACCTGAGCCCCGGCACCCCCCGCAACCTGCGCCCCGTCACCCCTATGGCCCCCCGCTCGGCCCTCCCCTGCACGTTTTGGGCCGTGGAATGTCAGCAAACGCGCAAAAAGTGACACGCCACGGCCCAAAACCAGGTTTGCTGCCCCTAGCTTGTGCGTGCTGAGGGCCAGGGCACAGCCCGCGACCCCCCCCACGTGCGTTTTGCAGAGTTGAGTGTCGCTTTTTGGCCGATTTCCGGCATCAAACTCTGCAAAACATGAGGAAGGAGGAAACACACTCTGCAAAACCCCAGAAGGACGGGAGCGCACTCTACAAAACATCAATGATCGGGCATGCTGATTCCTCTCCCCGGCCCGTTTTGGGCCGTGGAGTGTCAAAAAGCGCGCAAAAAGTGACACGCCACGGCCCAAAACCAGGTTCGCGGCCCCTAGCTTGTGCGTGCTGAGGGCCAGGGCACAGCCCGCGCCCCCCCACGTGCGTTTTGCAGAGTTGAGTGTCGCTTTTTGGCCGATTTCCGGCATCAAACTCTGCAAAACATGAGGAAGGGGGAAACAAACTCTGCAAAACGCGAATGGTGGGGCAGGCCTAGCCCTGGCGGCCCTCGGCCTGCGCCTTGATCTGCCCCTCCAGCGCGCCCTGCATCATGTCGTGCAGCGGCGTCGGCACACCAACGCGGGCAGCCATGCGCCGCACCGCGCCCACCTGCGCATCCAGCTCATTCGGCAGCCCATCACGGATATCGCGCTGCATCGAGCTGGTCGCGGAATCCGGCTGCTTATCAGTGAGCGCCATCGTCTTGGCCACGATGTCCTCCGGCAGCCCCACGCCGTGCGCCCGCGCGGCCGCCTCGTACTCCCGCATCAGCCCCTCCAGCGTGTTGCGCAGCCCCGGCTTCCCCTCAGCCCCCTCCTCGCGCAGGTACCCGAGCGGCTGGTGGGCCAGCGCGCCCAACGCACCCGTCGGCGTGACGAACATGGCCTTGGACCAGATCTCCACGAAGATGTCATCCCAGACCTCGGACTTGAACCCCGCCGCGACCAGCGCCTCGCTGAGCTCGCAGGCCACCCGGTACGCGTGGCTATCCTGCGCGCGGTCGAAGGTACCGATGTTCAGCACCTTCATCCCCGGCAGGAACTGCGCGGTCGCCGGCCCCTTGTGCACGAAGTAGCCGCGCACGATGCCCGGGATCACGTTCTGCTCGCCGTACTGCTCCGCCACCAGCTGCGGAACCTCCACCGAGTTGTGCAGGGTCACGATCGGCACCTGCTTGCCGTCGGCGGTCTTGATTCCGGAGACGTCCGGGAAGGAGTCGTTGCCGGGCAGGGACTTCGTCGCATTGATAATGACGTCCAGCCCGCCCATCGTCTCCGCAAGTTCCTCGAAGCTTTCTGCCGCGGCGACGTTGGAGACCACCGAGGTCTCCTCGTTGTCATCGATGAGCGTTACACCCGTGGTGCGCAGCGCCTCGAGGGTCTCGTTGCGGGCGACGAAGCCAACCTCCTGGCCCGTCTCGGCCATGCGGCCACCATAGTATGCGCCCAGCGCACCGGCACCCAGAAAACCAATCTTCAAAGCCACGCCTCCTCAAGGCTCGCGAAAACAATTGCGAGCCCCACCATACGTCGGCGGTATGACGAGTGGCGCGGGCGGGCTAGACCCCGCCGCCGAGCGAGCCACACAGCCCGGCCAAGCCCCTCGCTCCAAGCCCGGCCTTGGGCTCTACTTCCCAGCCCCAGCCTGGACACCCCACGCCCAGCTCGGCCACCCCCGCAGCCAGCCCGACCTAGGGCTGTACCCCCGGCCAGGCCCCTCACCCTGCGCGGCAACCAGCCCGGACAACCCCGCCCCCAACGAGGCACACAGCCGGGCCAGCCCCCTAGCCCCCAAGTAGGGCCCCATGCCCAGCCCGGCCAGGCCAGTTCCCTAGTTCTCGACTTCCTTGGTCTCCGCGATGGAGTCCAGGATGTACTGCTTCACGCGCTCAGCGTCGTTCGGCAGGTCAACCACGTGGCGGTCAGCGTCCATAATCCCGGCGAAGCGCTCCGGAACCTCAGGGACCTCCCCGATGGCCTCCTCGATGGTCTCCGCGAACTTCACCGGCAGCGCCGTCTCCAGGACCACGATCGGGCCCTCAACCTGGTCACGCCACTGCTGCGCGGCCTTCACACCATCGGCGGTGTGCGGGTCGATGATCACGCCCAGGCGCTCGTGCAGATCCCGAATCGTCGCCACGCGATCCGCATGCGAAGAGGTACCGGACGCGAAACCGTACGTCGCCGCTGCCTCCGGGAACGCCGGTTCGTCGGCCAGGGAGAACCCGCCCTCGCGCACCTTCACACCGAACAGGTCCGCCACCCGATCGGCGTCCCGACCCAGCAGGTCGAAAACGAAACGCTCGAAGTTCGAGGCACGGGAAATATCCATCGAAGGGCTGGAGGTCTTCAGCGTCTCCGCGGAGCTGCGCACCCGGTACTCGCCGGTGCGGAAGAACTCATCCAGCACGTCGTTTTCATTCGTCGCGACGATCAACCGCTCGATCGGCAGGCCCATCTGCTTGGCGATGTGGCCTGCGCAGATGTCGCCGAAATTGCCGGTCGGCACGGAGAAGCTGATCTTCTGATCATTCGACTCCGTCAGCTTCAGCCAGGAGGAGATGTAGTACACGACCTGGGCCATCAGGCGCGCCCAGTTGATGGAGTTCACCGCACCGATGCGGTTATCCCGCTTGAAATCCGCATCCGCGGACACGGCCTTGACCACGTCCTGGCAGTCATCGAAGACCCCGTCCAGGGCGATGTTGAAGATATTCGGATCATCCAGGCCGAACATCTGCGCCTGCTGGAAGGGCGTCATGCGCCCGGCCGGGGTCAGCATGAACACGCGGATCCCCTGGCGGCCACGCATGGCGTACTCCGCCGCCGAACCCGTGTCACCGCTGGTCGCGCCCAGGATGTTCAGGGTCTCGCCGCGGCGGGCCAGCTCGTACTCAAACAGCTCGCCGAGCAGCTGCATGGCCATGTCCTTAAAAGCAGCCGTCGGTCCCTCCGAGAGGTGGCCCAGGTACATGCCGTCCTCGAGCTCCGTGACGGGGACGATCTCCTCGTGCGCGAAAGCCTTCGTCGTATACGCCCGGGCCGTGATGGCCTCCAGGTCCTCGGCCGGGATGTCGTCCACAAAAATCTTCAGCACCTCGGCAGCCAGCGCGGCATAGCCCTTCTCCGCGAGCAGCTCGCGCCACTCGGTGAGGGTCTCGTCGCTCAGCTGCGGGTATTCGGCGGGCAGGTAGAGGCCGCCGTCCGGGGCCAGGCCGCCCAGCAGGATGTCCGAGAACTTGGCGGGGGTACGGGAAGAATCACGAGTCGAAAAGTAGTCCACGTCTCAACATCCTAGAGCACGGTCCCGACATCGGGTGAGACCAGCCGGAACAGGCTAGACTAACCTGCGTGAAACAGCCCCAGCCCACCCCCCGACGCGAATCCTTGCGGGAGACGTCTGCGTCCAACGTGGCGTCCTCCAGCACTTCAGCGACCACCGGGGCGGTGTCCGATGGGGCGGCGTCCGATACGGCAACGTCGGGAGGGACGACGTCCGGAACGACGACGTCGCGACCAGCCACGGTGGAACGTTCGGCGACGGTGGGGCGTTCGGTTACGGCGTCCCGCCCGGCGCGGCCGATCTCACAGTCCCCCATTGCGGTGTGGGTCTGTTGGCTGCTGGCCAATATTTTCCAGCTGTGGATCGTGGTGACCTACCGCTGGGGCACCGAGGACCTCAGCTACTACCGCAACGGCAGCCTGCTCTCCGGCCCGTTCGGAGAGCACATCGTCGGCATCGGCGGCAGCCCCACCCCGTTGAGTGAATATCCGGACGTCGGCGTGTGGCCCATCCGCGCGGTCAAGGCCATCGCGGACGTGCTGGTACCTGGCAGCGAGCGGGGGTTCTTCCTGATCTTCGCTCTCGCCTGTTGCCTGCTCGGGGCGCTGTTCACGGGGTATCTGCTGCGTCTGGGGCGGTTCCTCGGGGCGTGGACCTGGGTCGGCGTGAGCTTCGCTATCGGGCCGATCCTGCTGACCCGGCTGGATCTGATCCCCGGGCTCGCGGTCGGTGTGGGGGTGGCCGTGGTGGTCTCCCACCCGCGAGTCGCTGGTGCGTTGCTGGCCTTCGCCACCGCCTCCAAGCTGTGGCCCGGGGTGCTGGCGGTTGCTCTCGTGGACCGCTGGAATGCGCGTGGCATGTGGCAGCGGCTGGGCTTCTTCGCCCTCACACTCGCGGTGTTGGTGGGGATCACCACCGCCACCGAGGGCTTCGAGCGCGTCATCAGCCCGCTGACTTATCAGGACGTCCGCGGCCTCCAGGTGGAGTCCGTCGCCGCGACACCGTTTACCTTCCTCTCGGCCTTCGACGACCGCTGGGAGATCAACCTCTCCTCCTCCAAGAGCTACGAGGTCTCCGGCCCCGGGGTGGAGCTGGCGATGCACGCCGCCACCGCCGTCATGGCGCTGACCCTGCTGCTGGGCGTGTACATCGCGCTGCGGCACTTCCTCCGCGGCGGATGGAACACCGAACGCGCCCTGGCTGCGGCAACGATGCTCGTGGCCCTGCTGCTGCTCGGTAATAAGGTGTTCTCCCCGCAGTACGTGCTGTGGCTTGCACCCCTGATCTGCCTGGCCATACCTGCAAGGATCGGACGGCACGGGGTTCGCGGCGAGGGTGCCCGGTGGCGGGGCGTGCTGCTAGACACCAGCGAGGGCGCTCCCCTGGTACTCGGGGTGCTCACCGTGATCATCGCGGGTCTAAGCTTCCTGGTCTTCCCCATCTCCTATGGCTGGCTGGTCTCCTCCGGCCCGGCGGGAATCCCGGCGAGCATCCTCGTGGTACGCAACCTGCTGTGCATCCTCGTGGCGGTCATCGCCGTGCGCTGGTGGCTCCGGGTTTCCCGTCTCGGCGCGCAGGTCGTGTAAGCCTCAGCCTTCCACACTGAAGACACGGCGTCGGCGTTCCCCGGCGCGCGGGCTGTATTTGGTGCGGCTTGGGCGCGTGTCGGCGAGACTACGGCGTTCCCCGGCGCACGGGCTGCGTAAGCCCGGGGAAAAATCACACCGACCCGGCATGCCCAGCAGGACGCCAGCGGGTGACGTCCCTCAAAAAGAAGAAGGACTTACTCCCCCAGCAGGAAGCCCACGGTCCCGTGGGGATCCGCGAAGAACTCCGAGAGCGCGGTGAAGGCCTCAGTGTGCTCCAGCGCGGTGGTGCGGATACCGTGGTCGCCGATCTCGTAGATCGTGGTGCCGGGGAAGGCCATGAGGATCGGCGAATGCGTGGCGATCACAAACTGCGCCCCCTGGCGGACCTCCTCGGCGATCTGGGCGAGCAGCGTCATCTGACGGATCGTCGACAGGCCAGCCTCGGGCTCGTCGAGCAGGTACAGCCCGGCACCGTCGATGTACTCGTGAAAGATGTCGAAGATCGACTCGCCGTGGGAGCGGGCGGTGATGTCCCAGTCCATGCCCAGGCGGTTTCGGCCCGCGGCCTCCATCGGCGACTGGTTGTGCAGCACCTGGGTCAGGTGGCTCTCCGCGCGCAGGAAATAGCCCCGGAGCAGCGGCTGCGAAAGGTCCGCGACGAGGTCGTCCACCAGCGGCGACTCGGTGCCCGTGCTCGCCTGTTTGAACGGGTCGTCCAGGCGGCCCCCGGTGGCCCCGAAGCCCAGCTTCAAAGCAAGCGCTTCTAAGAGCGTGGACTTTCCCACTCCATTTTCCCCAGAGAGCACGGTCACCGGCGAAGAAAACTCCAGCCGGCCACGCTCACGAAGATCAGCGACGACCGGCATCTGGTGCACCCAGAAGCTGGGCTCGCGCAGCACGTGGCGCAGCCGGATAGACCGCAGCGGGAGCGTGGATCTCATGGGACTCAGCTTAGTAGGAAGCGGGCGGCGGCTAGAACGCGCGGTAACAATCACAAGCCCGGCTAGTTCACGCTAGCCGCAACAGGCGGCGACTAGAGCGCCAGGCTGCGGTGCACCGCCGTCATAGCCTGGCTCACATAGGAACCACCGAACACCGCGACGTGCAGGAAGAGCAGATGCAGCTGGTGCAGCGGCACGCGCTGCCGCCACGACGAATCCCAGCCCGCGGCCTCCTGGTACGCCCCCAGGATGCGCTCCTGATGCGCGATGCCGAACAGCTGCAGGGCCGCCAGGTCCGTCTCCGGGTGCCCGCCGTGGGCGGCCGGGTCGATGAGTACTGCGCCCTCGGGGCTCCACAGGACGTTGCCCGCCCACAGGTCGCCGTGGCAGCGGGCCGGGGTCTGGGAACCAGGGACGTCCAACTCCCCGTCGCGCAGGCGCTCCAGCAGCGCGCGGACGGCCTGCTGGTCCTCGCCCGACAGACCACCCCAGGCGGGCTCGATCAGGGGCTCCAAAAGGTTCGCGTAGAACTCGCCCCAGCTCTCCCGCCGCCCCAACGGCAGCGGCAGCAGGTGCTCGTTCGGGCCCTGGTAGCCCGTCCCCTCCCAGGGCTCGCCCGCGGCATTCACCGGGCCGGCACCGAAACACGGGGCGCCTGCGGCGTGCGTGGCAGCCAGCTCCCGGCCAAAGGCCTCCGCGGCCTCCGGGGTGGGGCGGGTCTCCTGCACCCGCTCCAGGACGATCGTGTCCGGGGTGCGCTCCACGACGCCGACCACCCGGGCGCCCTGAGCGGCACCGGGCCCGTCACCGTCCAACGCAGCGGGCCCGCCGCCGTCCCGGGCGGCAGCCAGCCACTCCAACCCGGCGGCCTCCCACGCGCCGGTGCGTCCCGGATTGTGCTTGGTGAACGTGCTCATCGAATCACTCCCTGACTCACTGCCCTTTAAGGGTGTTATGCGTGCTCGAGGCCGCTATCCGACGACCTTTTCCGGATCCCCCAAGCGGTCGCCCAGCCCCACCAATACCGCGAAGACCACCCCGAGTGCCAGCGCCAGCCACACCCACACCTTGTGCCAACGCGGCCCCATCTTCACCGCAAAATACGCGCCCAGGAACGCGCCCAGCGTGTTGCACCACCAGTCGTCCACCGAAGTACGCCCCACCGAGAACACGTACTGGCAGACCTCGATGCCCAGGCTCAGCAGGGCCGCGATCCACACGGCGCGCCACACGGGCCGGTTCACCCCGAAAAACACCACGACCAGCAACATGCCAAGGGGCACGAAGAAGGCCACGTTGCCCACGTAGTCGAAAACCACCCCGAAGATCGTCGGAGACTCCCTGACCAGCTGAAAAGGCACCAACAGGAGCTCGCGCACCCGCTGATTCTCCGGCTTCCACAGCAGACCGATCTGGTAGAAGCTCTTCCCCACCGTCAGAGCGAGGACGACGGCCACGTAGGCGCCCAGTGCGGTCCACTGCAGCGCGCGGGCTGGCCGGGAAGAATCGTGGGACATGGTGCGAGACATACCACCGAAGCCTAGCGACGCGGCCGGGTGGCCACCACCCCAACCAGACCCAGCGCCCACACGCCGAGCACCACGAACCAGCCGAAGCGGAACTCCGCCCACGTGTACTCCCCGTTCGGCGCCGCCAACGTCAGGTACACCCCCATCGCCTGATTCGCGGCCATCCCGGCCAGCCAACCGCCCATGTTCGCCAGCCCCGTCGCGGTGGCCACGAACTCACGCCGGCACTCCTCGCGCACCGAATCGAAACCGATATTCGCCAGCGGCGAGACCACCCCCATCACCACGTTCATTACAAACGCCGCAGCGGCCGTCCGTGGTTCCGGGGAGATGAAGAACAGCAGCCACGCGGCCGCACCCAGCGACGTCCCCACCACGATGGCCTTCCACCGCGACCGTCCCAACCGGGCGGAGAGGAAGCCCACCAGCACCCCGCAGATCGCCATCGCGAGCGTGGAGGCGGAAATCGCCCACCCGGCGGTGGCCTTATCCATGCCCATGCCCAGCGTCATGATCGGCATGCCCCACAGCAGGGTGAACACCACCAGCAGGGACAGCCCCGACCAGTGGATGAAGAAGCCGTGCCAGGCGGTGCGGTTAGCCAGCGCGTACTTCACCGCCACCATCGGCGAGGGGCCAGGTCCGTCTTCTGGTTTTTCGACGCCGCCGCGCCGGCCTTCGGCAAGCTCCCCCGGGGTATCCCACACGACGGCAAAGGCCACGATCCCTACGAGCAACCCCACCGCGGACAGGGACACGAAACCGATGCTCCAGCCCGCGGAGCCAACCAGCGCGAGGAAGGGAACCGCAGAGAGGAACTGCCCCAACTGCCCCACCGCACCGGTGGCCTGGCCGAACAGTGGTGCGGTGCGCAGCGGGAACCAGGCGGGGATAATCCGCATGACGGACAGGAACGCGGTGGCGTCGCCCGCCCCAACCAGCACGCGGGCAAGCACAGCAACCGGGAAGCTCGTCGTCAACGCCAACAGCACCTGGCCCACAGCCATCAGCACCGCACCGTAAAGCATCATCTTCCGCGGCCCCAGCCGGTCCACCAGCAGACCCGCGGGGATCTGGGCGAAGGCGTAGGTCGCCAGCTGCACAGTGGTGAACACCGCCAGCTGCCCGGCGTTGATCTGGAACTGGTCGAGGGCGTCCACGCTGACCACGCCCAGGGAGGTGCGCCCAAGCACCGCCATGACGTAGACGAAAACACCCGTAACCCAAATTCCCACCGCCCGTGGGGTCACGGTGGTGGGAATGGGGCTGTTGGCTTCAGACGTCACGGTTTACGCGTCGCGCTCCTCATTCTCAGCAGCTGCCGCAGCGCCAACCTGCAACTCCGGATCGTCCTCCGGAACCTCGATGCCCTTGACGCGGGAAGCCAGGCCCTGGACCACGCGGCCCACGGCCATATCGCCGGTGACGTTCGCGGCGGTGCCGAAGGAATCCTGCGCCAGGTACAGGGCGATCATCAGGGTCAGCATCGGCTGGTCGAAGCCCAGCATGGACTCCAGCACGCCCAGCGCGGTCATCACCGCACCACCCGGAGCACCCGGGGCGGCGACCATCATGATGCCCAGCACCAGGATGACCGGGATCATCTGGCCGAAGGAGATCATCTCACCGTGCGCCAGGGACCACACGGCCATGGAGCAGGCGGTGATGGTGATGATGGAGCCAGAGAGGTGAATATTCGCGTTCAGCGGGATCAGGAAGTCCGCGAAGCGTGGGTGCAGGCCCGCGCTCTTCGCCGAACGCAGGGTGACCGGGATGGACGCCGCGGAGGATTGGGTGCCCAGCGCGGTGACGTAGGCCGGCAGCATCGTGCGCAGCATCGTGAACGGGTTCTTGCTGGAGACCGCACCAGCGATGCAGTACTGGAAGACCAGCATGCCCCAGTGCAGGACCAGCACCATGATGAAGACCTTCGCGAAGACCGCGAGGATGTTCGCAACCACACCGGCGTAGGTCAGGTTGCCGAACACGCCCATCACGTGGAACGGCAGCAGCGGGATAACCACGGAGCTCAGCAGGCGCTCGATGATCTGGCGGAAATCATCCGTCAGCTGGTACATCGTGCGGTCGGTCAGGCGAGTCATGCCCAGGCCGACGACGAAGGCGAGGATCAGCGCGGTCATGACGTCCATCACCGGCGGGATCTCGATGTTCGTATACGCCGCGACGAGGGCGTCCTCCGGGTTATCGGTCTCCATCAGGCCCTGGGCGCCGTCCAGCAGGAAGCGGAACAGGCCGAAGGAGGTCAGCAGCGCCAGCAGGCCGGCAATGACCGTCGACGAGTAAGCAACGCCCAGGGACAGGCCGAGCAGCTTGCCCGCGCCGCGACCCAGGGAGCCAATGCCCGGAGCGATGAAGCCAAAGATGATCAGCGGGATCACGAAGCTCAGGAAGGTGCCGAAGATCTGGTTAAAGGTGGCGAACGCGCGGATCGGCCACTCGGCATCCGCGGAGCGGCAGATCGCGCCGACCACGATGCCGATCACGATGCCCGCGATCAGTCTGACAATAAGGGGGATCCGGTTCACGAATACTCCTGCTGGTTTATGGGAGGGAAACGCCCGGGTAATGGGCAGGATCAGGGCATAGTTTAGGTTTCCATCCCCCAGATGGGTTAATTGACGGTGAACAATCCGGCACATCAGGGCGCCCGGCATCCCCCGAAGTAGGTAATCAGGGGGTGCTCGGGGTTACACCGGGGCTACAGCCGTGGCCTGCGCCCGCGGAAGGCCCGCACCACCTCGTCGCGGCGGTCGGCCGCCCAATCGCGGTCCAGCATGTCGGCGTTGAGAACCTTGTCCAGTTCGACCTGGTCGCCAATGCCGAAGGCGCGGGAGTCCTCGGGGTGGTGGTCCGCACCCCAGTCCAGCTGGTCCATGTGGTCGAACTCGCTGCCCTCGGCGTCCTCGACGATGTCCTCACCCCAGAACACCCGGTCGACGACCGTGCGCGCCCGGCGCGTCTTCTTCAGATAGTCGTCCAGGAACTCCTGGGACTCCTCGATGGGCCAACCAGCCGCCGCGGCGACTTGCGCCAGCGGCTTGCCAGAGGCCGGCAGCTGATCCTTCCGCTTGCCGCGGACCAGCGCGAGTGCATTGCGGGCCTTCGTGGCGGTGATCCACGCCTCCCGCATCGTCAGCGCGTCGGCCTCGCTGATCAGCTCCTCGGCTGCCATCTCCTTCAGCACGCCCAGGGTGGAGGTGTTGCGCAGATGCTCCTTATCGCAGTGCTGCATCGTGAGCAGCTGGGCGGTCCACTCCACATCCGTGAGCCCGCCGCGGCCGAGCTTGGTGTGCAGGTTCTTATCCGCGCCCTTCGGCAGGCGCTCGGAGTCCACGCGCGCCTTCATGCGGCGAACCTCGCTGACCTGCTTGGCCGTTGCCCCACCCGCCGGATAGCGGAACTGATCGATCATCCGCAGGAAGCGCATGCCAAGGTTCTTATCGCCGGCGATCCAGGTCGCGCGCAGCAGCGCCTGCAGCTCCCAGGTCTCGCCCCACTCGGCGTAGTAGCGCTCGTAGCTGGCCAGGGTTCGCACCAGCGCCCCGTTGCGCCCTTCCGGGCGCAGGTTGCTGTCCACCTCCAGCGGCGGGTCCTGCGAGGGCTTGCCCAGGCGGCGGCGCACGGATTCACAGATCGTGATCGCCCACTTCAGCGGGTCCACCGCCTCGACCCCACTGCCCGCAGCATCACTGCCCGCAACGTCGCTGCCCGTAGCGTCACTATCCACAGCGTCAGCACCGCTCCCCTGCGTCTCCGCGCCGCTGTTGTCCACTCCCGTCTTCTCGACGTCGACGTCGTCCTTCCCGCCCACGGCAGCCTCGGCACCGTCGCCTTCTTGGGCGACCGACGCAACCGACCCAACCGGCTCGGCGACAAACATGACGTCCGCGTCCGAACCATAGCCCAGCTCCGCCCCACCCAAGCGGCCCATCCCGATCACCGAGATCGTGGCCGGGGCGTTGGTTTGGTGTTCATCCTCCCAGGCCCGGATCTCCGTCTGCAAGGCCGCCTCCAGCACCGCATCCCAGACCCAGGACAGAGACTCGCACACCTCCTCCACGCTCATCAGGCCCAGCAGATCGGCGGCCGCGATGCGGGAGAGCTCCGCCCGGCGCAGCGCGCGGGCCACGCCGATCGCCTTATCCGGATCCCGTTGCCGGCTCGCCGCAGCCACCAAGGAGTGGGTCACCACCGCGGGCTCCTGGTCCAGCAGCTTCGGCCCCTTCGCCCCATCCGAGAGCAGCTTGACCGAATCAATGGAATTCAGCAGCAGGTCCGCCAGGAAGGGCGAGGTCCCCAGCAGGAACATCAGGCGCTTGCCCACGATGTTCTCGTCGCGCAGCAGGCGCAAGAACCAGGAGCGATCCATCGCCGCCTCCGAGAGCTTCCGGTACGCCAGCAACCCGGCATCCGGGTCAACCGTCGCGGACAGCCACTCCAGCAGGCTGGGCAGAATAATCGCCTGCAGTTTGTGCTTGCGGGTCGTGCCGTCGGCCAGTGCGCGCAGGTGCTCGAAGGCACGCTGTGGGCTTTCGTAACCCAACGCAGCCAGCTGGCGCTTCGCCGCCTCCGGGGACAGGCGGACGGCGTCGGCGTCCATCCCGACCACAGAGGACAGCAGCGGCCGATAGAACAGCTTCCGGTGCAGGTTCTGGATCTGCAGCGCGGACTGGCGAACATCCAACTCCAGCTGCTCCACCAAGGAACGCTGAGCCCCCGAGGAATCCCTGGAGCGCACACGGCCAGAAGTTTTGGCCAGCCAGCGGCGCTCCTGAATGTCATCCTCCTCCGGCAGGGTATGGGTCCGCTTCAGCCGGTGCAGCTGCAGGCGGTGCTCCAGCAGACGCATGAACTCGTAGCAACGGATCAGCACCTGACCGTCCTCGCGGCCCACATAGCCGCCGTCCACGAGCTGGCGCAGGGCCGAGACCGTGGCTGGGACGCGCAGGTTCTCATCGGTGCGGCCGTGGACGAGCTGCAGGAGCTGGACGGCGAACTCCACATCGCGGAGGCCTCCCTCCCCGAGCTTCAGCTCCCGCTCGCGGAGGTCTGCGGGCACATTCTCGATGACGCGGCGACGCATGGCCTGCACGTCCGGGACGAAGTCCTCCCGCTCCGCCGCGGACCACACCATCGGGGAGATGGCCTCGCAGTAGTCCCTACCGAGTTCCAGATCCCCACTCATCGGGCGGGCCTTCAGCAGTGCCTGGAACTCCCAGGTCTTCGCCCAGCGCCGGTAGTAGTTCACGTGGGAATCCAGGGTGCGCACCAACGCACCGCGCTTGCCCTCCGGGCGCAGTGCTGCATCGACCTCGAAGAACACGCGGCTGCCGATGTTGATGAACTCACCCGCCCAACGCATCGCGCGGGCGTCCGCAGGTTCGGCGACGAAGATGACGTCCACGTCCGAGATGTAGTTCAGTTCCTGGGCGCCGCACTTGCCCATCGCCAGCACCGCCAGCCGGGCGGGCTGCTTCTCGTTCTCCGCCCCCGGCTTGCCGTAGACCATGCTGCAGGCCACCGCCAGCGCCGCGGTCAGCCCCGCGTCCGCCGCATCCGTCAGTGCCAGGGATAGGGCCTCGAATCCCAGGGGCTTCGGCGGGGTGTGGCCGCGCTCCACCATCGTGGACGCCAGGTCGATGGCCGCCACCCTGGCCAGCAGATTGCGGTAGGCCACCATCAGCGCCGAGTCCGCTTCGCTGCCGGTGATCGCCGCCTTGAAGGTCAGCTCCCCGGCACCCTCGACCGGCGTGGCCCCCACTGCGGCGAGCATCGCGTCCATCATCTCCTGGCGGCTGGGCATCGGGGCGGCCAGATCCACCCAGGTGCCGGGGTTGGCCACCACGTGATCACCAAGCGCGGTACTGGCCCCGAGCACGGCGAAGATGCGGCGCCGGAAGTTGGGGTTCTCCTCCACCGCCGCGAGCAGGGTGTCGGCCTTCGCATCCGTGAACTGGGCGACTTGGCCCACCGGCACGGCCACCGCAGGGTCCACCTGGGAGCCGTCGGCCTGCGCTGCGTCCTGCTGGGGTGTGCTGCTCCCCTGCTGCCCCGCATCTGCCCCGGCCTGGGCAGCCGCTGCGGCGGCCATGGACTCCGGATGCGCCGCGCCGGGCGCTGGCAGGCCGCCGTCCTCCTCCGCCGCCCGCAGAGCGTCGACCAGGCGCACGAAATTATTCAGCGCCAGATCCGAGCTACCAGCGGCCGCGAGCGTCCACAACAGGGAGGTGTGCTCCGGTCCGGTCCAGCCCAGCATCTCCAGGTCCTCCACCGCACGCTCGCGGCGCAGACCCAACACCCGCGGGGACGGGACGTCGGAACGGGAGGAGCGGGGAAGCCCCTGCGACCTAGTCATAGAACACTCACTTCTTTAAGAAAACGTCGATGGTGGCGGGCTGTGCGCGGACTTGTCAGTCTCACCGTGGAACCGGAAGGCTTTCGCCGTGTTGCCAGGACAGAGCCGGCGACACGCTTCGGACCTAGAACTCCAGGTGATGGCGCAGCTCCCACGGGGAAATCTGGGACTGGTAGGCATGCCATTCCTGCCACTTATTGCGCAGGAAGAACTCGAAGACATGCTCGCCGAGTGCTTCGGCCACCATCTCCGAACGCTCCATCTTCCGCAGCGCATAATCCAGGTCCGTCGGCAGATCCCTAAAGCCAGCGGCGATGCGCTCCCGGCGCGTCATCAGGGATACATCCTCTTCCGCCGGGGCAGGCAGCTCGTAGCCCTCGCGGATGCCCTTCAGGCCCGCGGCCAACATCACCGCATAGCCCAGGTAGGGATTCATCGCAGAGTCCGGGGAGCGGATCTCCACCCGGCGTGTGGCCGCCTTGTGCTGCGTGTACATCGGGATACGCACCATCGCCGAGCGGTTGGACGCACCCCAGCTCGCTGCACGCGGTGCTTCCTCGCCATAGGAGAGGCGCTTATAGGAGTTCACCCACTGATTCGTCACCGCGGTGAACTCCGGGGCGTGCTCCAGGATGCCCGCGATGAAGCTCTTCGCGGTGGCAGAGAGCCGGAATTCATCGTCCGGGTCGTGGAAGGCGTTATCCTCCCCCTCGAACAGGGAGATGTGGGTGTGCATCGCGCTGCCCGGATACTGGCTAAAGGGCTTGGGCATGAAGGTCGCCCGCACCCCATTGCGCCGCGCGACCTGCTTGATCAGGTAGCGGAAGGTCATCACGTGATCCGCCATCGTCAGCGCGTCCGCGAAGCGCAGGTCGATCTCCTGCTGGCCAGGACCGTTCTCATGGTGGGAGAACTCCACCGGGATGCCCATCCGCTCCAGGGAGTTAATCGCCTCGGCCCTAAAGTTCGGCGCATTATCCGTCACCGCCTGGTCGAAATAACCACCATTATCGGCGGGCACCGGCGGCTGGCCGTCGGTATCGATGGACTTCACCAGGAAGAACTCGATCTCGGGGTGGACGTTGCAGCTAAAACCGTCCTCGGCCGCCTTCGCCAGCTGGCGGCGCAGCACCTGGCGTGGGTCCGCCCACGAGGGCTGCCCATCCGGCATCGTGATGTCGCAGAACATGCGGGCGGAGAGGTAGCCGTCCTGCTCCCCACCGAAGGGCAGGATCTGGAAAGTCGAAGGATCCGGCTGGGCGATCGTGTCCGCCTCGAAGGCCCGCGAGAACCCCTCGATGGCGGAACCGTCGAATCCGATGCCCTCCGCGAACGCCCCCTCCAGCTCGGCTGGGGCCACGGCTACGGACTTCAGGTAACCCTGAATATCGGTGAACCAGAGGCGGACGAAGCGGATATCGCGTTCTTCAAGGGTACGGAGGACGAATTCCTGTTGGCTGCTCATAGTCCCCCATCTTAGGCACTAGCCCGGACACGCCCAGGGTGCTTCTGGCACAATCACATTCATGGCTCGACAGGATTCCCCACGTGGGTACATGGTTCCCACCAAGCAAGTTCGCATCTCCGACCTCACAGCGCGCAAAGCCAGCGGCGAGAAATGGGCGATGCTCACCGCATATGACTACTCCACCGCCGCCGCCTTCGCCGAGGCCGGAGTGGAGTGCCTCCTGGTCGGCGACTCCGCGGCCAATGTGGTCTTCGGCTACGACCAGACTCAGCAGGTCAGCCTGGAGGAAATGATCTTCCTCGCCGCCGGCGTGGTCCGCGGCGCCGGCAATGCGCTCGTCATCGCCGACCTGCCTTTCGGCACCTACGAGGCCTCCGATGAGCAGTGCGTGAAGAGCGCTGCGGAGATGATGCGCCGTTCCGGTGCCGCGATGATCAAGATCGAGGGTGGCCGCCGCATGGCGCCCCGTATCAAGGCGCTGACCGAGGCCGGCATCCCGGTCTGCGCGCACATCGGCTTCACCCCGCAGTCCGTCAACCAGCTCTCCGGCTTCAAGGTCCAGGGCCGCGGGGATTCCGCCGCCCAGCTGCTGGACGACATGGCCGCCGTCACCGAGGCGGGCGCCGAGATGGTCGTGCTGGAGATGGTGCCCGCGGACGTCGCGAAGCAGGCCACCGAGCAGTTCCCCATCCCCACCATCGGCATCGGCGCAGGCCCGGACACCGACGCCCAGGTGCTGGTCTGGCACGACATGGTCGCCCTGCCAGAACATGGTCACCGCCCGAAGTTCGCCAAGCAGTGGGCCCAGGTCGGCGCGTCCCTGACGGATGCCGCCGCCTCCTATAAGCGCGAGGTCGCCGAGGGCACCTTCCCCGCCGAGGAGCACTGCTTCTAGCTACTCACTCTCCCGTTTAGGACGTCGCCACCTGGGCCAGCCACGGCCCCGGCAGGCGGCGTTTTTACGTTGCCCAGTCCCCGACCAGGGCAGAGATCCCACACTGCCCACCCGGATCAGTCAGCGCCGATGTGAAGCGAGGCTCGCGACGTCCTTAATCCTGGTGGAGGAGGAAACGGCGGGCCAGGAACTGGGAGAACTCGATCACCACGGCGCCACATAGCCCCACCACCGCGCCGGTGATCATCAGGCGAGTGTTGCCGATATCCAGCAGCACGATCTCGCGGATCGGGGCGATCAGGAAGAGCACCAGGTAGCCGCCGATGCAGCCGAACCACAGCGCCCACTTCCACGTTTTCATCGGGCGGGCCACGATGTTCAGCACCCACAGCCCCATGATGATCAGCGCCAGCAGCACCGCCGTGCCCGCCTGCCGCTGCTCGGTCACGCTCGCCCCATCACCTGGGTAGATCACGAGCCACATGATCACCGAGCCCAGGCCCACGATCGCCCCGCCCGGGATCGCCAGGGACAGCACGCGGCGGACGAAACCATCCTTCGGGCGCTCCGTATTCGGCGCCAGGGAGAGGATGAACGCGGGGATGCCGATGGTGAACCAGCCCGTGATCGTCACGTGGATCGGCTGGAAAGGGAAGGTCACGCCCGCCACCGCCACGACCATCGCCAGCACCACGGAGTAGACGGTCTTCGTGAGGAAGAGGTTCGCCACCCGCTCGATATTGCCGATCACCCGGCGCCCCTCGGCGATGACGTGCGGCATCGAGGAGAAGCGGTCATTGAGCAGCACCAACTGTGCCACGCTGCGGGTAGCGGCGGAGCCGGAGCCCATCGCCACACCGATGTCGGCCTTCTTCAGCGCCAACACGTCGTTGACGCCGTCGCCGGTCATCGCGACGGTGCGGCCGTGGGCGTGGAGGGCCTCGACCATCGCCTGCTTCTGCTCGGGCTTCACACGGCCGAAGACCTCGGAATCCAGAACGGCCTGCTCCATGTCCTCCGGCGCGATCTCGCGGGCGTCGATGGAGCTCAGCTGCTCGCCGGTGGCCTCCTTCGCAACCGCGGCGACGGAGCCAGGGTTATCGCCGGAGATGATCTTGACGTCCACGCCTTCGTGCTCGAAGTAGGCCAGCGTCTCGGCCACATCGGGGCGCAGCTTCTGCCGCAGGACGATCAGCACCGGGTCGCCGAGCTCAGGGGTGGTGACGTTCGCGCCGTCCTCGTCCGGGTCTTCGACCTCGTCCAGCGCGCGGCCGAAGGCCAGGACGCGGCGCCCATCGGCCTCCTCCTTCGCCGCGACGTTGGCGGCCGGGGTGCCCTGATCCAGGAGGACGTCGGGAGCTCCCAGCACGAAGGTCGGGCCATCCGTCACGCGGAAGCCGGAGAATTTATAGGCCGAGGAGAACGGGATCTCGCTGCCCTCGAAGGCGTGGGGCTGGGAGGAGTCGGCGGCCTCGGAGCCCTCCTCCTCGGCGGCGCGCTCGGCCCACTCGTCGAGCCCCTGGACGATCGCCTCGGCCGTGTTATTCAGATCTGACTGGGAGGCGAAGAGGCGGCGCAGGTCGCGCAAGGTCTCCGTACTGGCCTCGTCCCCGTCCTCGTCGACAACCGCCTCCAGCTCCATCTCGTTGCTGGTCAGCGTGCCGGTCTTGTCCGTGCACATCGTGTCCACGCGGGCCAGTCCCTCGATGGCGACCAGCTCGTTGACCAGGGCCTTGTACTTGCCCAGGCGCACGATGCCCACCGCGAAGGCGATGGAGGTCATCAGCACCAGGCCCTCGGGCACCATCGGCACCAGTGCCGCGGCCATGGAGAGGATCGACTCCCGGATCGGGGCGTCCGTACGGGTCAGCTGCGTGAAAATGGTGAGCAGGCCGGTGGGGATCAGCAGCCAGGTAATCACCCGCAGGATGGAGTTGATGCCGCTCATCAGCACCGAATCGGTCAGCGAGAAGTCGCTGGCCTCGGCAGCCAGGCGGGCGGCGTAGGACTCCCCGCCTACCTTCTCGGCGCGGAAGACCCCGCTGCCGTGCTTGACGAAGGACCCGGAGAGCAGCTCGTCGCCGGGGTTGTGCCGCACCGGGTCGGCCTCCCCGGTGAGCTGGGACTCGTCCATGGACAGCGAGCCGGACAGCAGCGGACCGTCGACCACGATCTCGTCGCCGGAACCGACGCGGATCAAATCCCCCTCGACGATCTCGCTTTGGGCGACCTCTTTCTCCTCGCCGTCGCGGATGACGCGGGGCCGGGACTCGGAGAGGATCTTGAGATTCTCCAGGGTCCGTTTCGCGCGGAGCTCCTGGATGATGCCCACCGCGGAGTTCGCGATAATCAACAGGCCGAAGGCGGCGTTGATCCAGGAACCCGTGGCCAACACGATCACGCACAGCACACCCAGCATCGCGTTGATGCGTGTGAAGACGTTCGCGCGGATGATCTCCCAGGTCGTACGCCCCGTGGTGCGGGTGGCCTTGTTGGTTCTTCCCGCCCGGGTGCGTTCCTCGACCTCGGCTGTGGTGAGTCCGCTCAGGTCCGGTTTTTCTGCGGTGCCGTGCTTGGTGCTGCCGTGCTCGCTGGTGCTGTGTTCGGTGCTGCTCATGAACTATGCGGAAAGCCGGGGCTTAGTCCTCGTTATCCCAGTCGTCCTGCTCGTCATAAGCATCGGCGGCCTCGGTGCGCTGCTGCGCGGTGCTGAGAGCCTGGCGGGCAGCCTCTTCGGAGTCATAGGGGCCCATGCGGGTATCCCAGCCGCTGGACTTACCCTTGGTGACCTCACCGGTCTTGGTGTCGAAGTACCACTTTTCTTCTGCCATGGGTTTCACCCATCCTTTCGGGTTGATACTTCCCACCAGTGTAGATGCAAAGTGTGAGTGTCGAGGCGGCCTCTAAGCCGGATTCTGTCTGATGCCACCCACGAGGGGTGGCACGAGGTGACCATCCATCTGGACGCACCATTGCTGGGCGCCTCAAGCAGTCCACCTGTCCTTCATCGGGCGAGCAGCCCTCAGACAACGCCGCCCGCCCCGCCCTGCGACGGGCGGGGCCGTGCGGCTCCTTGACCTTGCTCCCAGTGGGGTTTACCTAGCCGCGACAGTCGCCTGCCACGCTGGTGCGCTCTTACCGCACCCTTTCACCCTCACCCGCCGCACACCGCGAAAAACGGTGGGCGGGCGGTCTACTTTCTGTTGCACTTGCCCGCAGGTCACCCTGGGTTGCCGTTAGCAACCACTGTGCTCTGTGGAGTCCGGACTTTCCTCGACACGGGGCCTGACCCGCCGGCATAACACCGGCCGGTGGTTCCACCGCGCCGCAGCCACCCGGCCGCCTCGACAAGCCTTAAGTCTAACCCCCAGGCCGCTAGCCGAGGTAATGAGATTCGTTGACCAAGCGGACCACGCCCGCCCCGTTCGGCAGGAAATCCGCGACCGAGAGGCTGGCCACGTCCAGGTGCAGGCTGCGGTAGATCTCCCCGCCGGTGCCTAGCGCCCGACGCAGCACCGACTTGATCGGCATCATGTGGGTGACCACCAGCACCGTCTTGCCCGGATACTCGGCGATCACGCGATCCACGAACTCGGACACCCTCCGGTAGACCTGCTCCGGGGACTCCCCGCCGTGGGGCGCGGCCGTGGCGTAGTTGAAGCACTCCCGGTGAGCCTCCGGGTGGTCCGCCTGGATCTCGACGAAGCGGCGGCCCTCCCAGGCGCCGAAGTCCATCTCGATGATGGCCTCGTCCGTCGTGATCGCGTCCTTGCCCATGCCCAACGCCTCAGCGGCGGCCCGTGCGGTCTCCTGACAGCGGCCCAACGGCGAGCTCAGGATGACGTCGACGTCGCCGCGCTCGCTGATGTGGCGGGCGGCGTGCGCGATCTGCTTCTTGCCCAGGTCGGTGAGCTCCGGGTTACCGCGGCCGGAGTATTTGCCGTCGCGGTTGAGCTCGGTCTGGCCGTGGCGCAGCAGAAGGAGGGTCGTCGGCTCGGTCTTGCCCATCCACGCGGTGGGTGAGACCCCAGCAGGCTGAGGCTCCTCGTCCTCGCGTTGCGTTTCTGCCGTGTTTTTCTTTGCGGTGGTTGTCGCCGCGGTGTTTGTTTGTGCGGGCTCCTCCCGCTTGGCTCCGGCAGCGGCATCCTCCGCGGGTTGGTCGAGGTCGAAGAGCATGTCCGCGCCCTCCGCATCGCCGGCCGGCGATGCGGCGGCAGCAGACCCGGCCGCAACCAGCTCCTCGTCGATCCACTGGCCGCCCTCGCGCTCATCCATCGCACGGTTGGCCAGCTCATCGGCGCGTGCATTCTGGGCACGCGGCACCCAGGTGTAGCTCACCTGCGCGAGTTGACCCTCGATGCGCTTGACCTCCTGGGCCAATGGCTTCATGTCCGGGTGCTTGATCTTCCACCGGCCGGACATCTGCTCCACAACGAGCTTGGAGTCCATGCGCACATCCACGCTTAAGCTCCCCGGCTTCACGCCCTGTTGCTCGGCGATCTCCACCGCCAAGTTCAGGCCGTTGATCAGCCCCTGGTATTCGGCGACGTTATTGGTGGCGTGCTTGATGAACTGCCACACACAGCCGACCTCCGCCCCCGCGGCGTCCTTCACCGACGAGCCGGTACCCGCCGGCCCCGGATTGCCGCGCGAACCGCCATCGCATTCCACGCTCAAGCGCATGTTGCCTCCCATATCTTCCGCTGCCTTGCCTTTTCTACTCCACCACTAACCTTGAGCCGCTACTCACCGCCGCACCGCTGATACGCGGGGCGCGCCAGTCTCCTAACGGCGTTGCTCGAAGCCACCCGTGCTGGCCTCGTGCAGCGTCCACGGGTCCGTGCGTTGCTCCAGCACCTCGGTATCCACGCCCAGCTTCTGGCCCACCAGTGCGGCCGCCGCCGCGCACCACGGGTACTCGCTGGCCCAGTGTGCGGTATCGATCACCGGGCAGCCCCCGGCGCGCAGGTGCTCGTCCACCGGGTGGTGGCGCAGATCGGAGGTGACGAAGCAGTCCACGTCCATGCGCGCGATCGTGCCCAGGAAGCTATCGCCCGCCCCGCTGGCCACCGCGACCGTGCGGATCATCTTCTCCGGGTCGCCGGCCGCGCGGACTCCCCACACCGTCGACGGCAGCCGGTCGGCCACCCGCTGGGTGAACTGGCGCAGCGTCATCGGTTCGTCGAGCTCGCCGACCCGGCCGATGCCCAAGCCGTGCTCCCCCAGGTCCCCGGCGTGGCTCTCCACCACGTCATAGGCAACCTCCTCGTAGGGGTGGGCGCGCAGCAGAGCCGCCCGCACCTTCTCCCGCAGGTGGCCCGGCGCGATGAATTCGACGCGCAGCTCGTCCACCCGCTCCAGCTCGCCGCGGGACCCGATGTGTGGGTTCGCCGCATCGCCTGGGCGGAACTGCCCGTTGACGCGGAATTCGAAGGAGGCCTCCGAATAGTCCCCGTCCACGCCCGCGCCGGCGTCGAAAATTGCCTGCTTCACTGCCTCCGCGGAATCGACCGGGACCGTGAAGCCCCACTTGTCGATCGGGTTCGGGATCGGGCGCAGCGGGCGACCCGCGCGCACCCCGAGCAGCTCCGCCAACACATCGTTGACACCAGGGCGCGCCGAATCGGCGTTCGTGTGCGCGGCGAAGAGGGCGACCCGGTTGCGGATCAGCTTGTGCACGATCCGGCCCTTCGGGTGATCCGCCGGCACCCCGGTGGCCCCGCGCAGCAGCAGCGGGTGGTGGACCACCAGCATGTCCGCGCCCGATTCGATCGCAGCATCCACGACCTCGTCGGTGCAGTCCAGCGCGAAGGCCACCTTGGCCACGGGCTCGGCGCGGTCTCCGCAGATCAGACCAACCGCGTCCCAGGACTCCGCCAGTTTCGGCGGGTAGGCCTCCTCCAGGCAGGCGACAACCTGGCCCACCGTCAGCTGCGCAGCATCCGAGGTGGTCTGGGGGGTACTCGCGGTGGTCGTCACGCGGGATCACGCTCCTTGGTGGCTTGAGTGACCCGGGCCGGGCGGCCCGGAATTGTTTTCCACTGTATCCCGTCCGAACCCCCGCTGTATCCGGTCTGCTCCCCCACCCGATCCACCCACCGCCCCACCGCGCCGGGACATTCTCCCACCGCTCGCCCCGCACCAGGAACACCGAGCTGGCACAGCGGTCACGCTGCGATGGCACAGTGACCACACTGCAATGGCACAGTGGAGGGCATGAGAAAGATCCTGCTTATCGACGTCGACGGCACCCTCATCGACTCCTACCCCGGCATCCGCGCCTCCTTCATCCACGCACTGAGCACCCACGGGTACGCCATCCCGGACGAGGATTTCCTCCACGGGCTGCCCGGTCCCCCGATGCGGGACTCCATCGCCGCTGCGGGCGTCCCTGCCGAGCAGGTCGAGACGGTCATGGCCGATTACAGCAAGCACCAGTCCAGCGGCGGCTGGCTGGATTCCGCCCTCTTCCCCGGCATCCCGGATCTCCTGACCGAGTGGCGGGAGGCGGGCCACATCCTGGCCACCGCGACGTCCAAGTCCTACACCGGTGCCCTTCGTGCCCTGACGCACTTCGGGCTGCTGGAGTACTTCGACTACCTCGGAACCGCCGAAGATGACGGCGGACCGCGACAGCACAAGGAGGACGTCGTCGCCTACGTCATGGGACTCATCAACGCCGAACACGAAACGGAGCCCTCCCAGTTCCTGATGATCGGCGACCGCAAACACGACGCACAGGGAGCAAAGAGCCAGGGGATAGATTGCGTGCTGGTGAACTGGGGTTATGGTAGTCAGCAAGAGTTGGCCCAGGTCCCCCTGATTGCCAACACCCCGGAAGAGCTCAAAAGCATCGTTGAGCAGCGCTGAAGCTCGTGACACGCGCGGCGAGAATCCGCCGCCATGAACCTGCTGAGCGAGCAGCTCCACGAACCGAGAAGCACCAAAGGAAGCTATGCCTGACCCTGACGCGCCCCACCCGTTGTCCCTGATCACCGTCGTGTGCACCGGCAACATCTGCCGTTCCCCGATGGGAGAAATCATGCTGGCGGACGCGCTGGCGAAGAGCGGCGACCCCCGCCTGCAGAACGTCACCGTGAATTCCTGCGGCCTGGGCGATTGGCATGTCGGGGACGGCGCGGACCCGCGGGCAGTCAAGCAGCTGGCCGATCAGGGCTACGATGGTGCCGAGCACGTCGCTGCGACCTTCGGGCCGGAACACGAGGCCGCGGATATCTTCCTCGCGATGGATAAGGGGCATGTCACGGGTCTGAAGCGCCAGGGGGTGGATCCGCACAAGATCCACCTCTACCGGGCCTTCGATCCCGCGAGCGTGACCGTGGATCGCCCGCACCCCGAAGTCGCGGACCCCTACTACGGCACCGAAGCAGACTTCGCGAGCGCCGCCGAGGAAATCGAGGCCGCCGTGCCGGGCATCATCGAGTTCATCGAGTCGATCCTCGACGAGCAGGAGAACTAGCGGGGCTTCAGGACGTCGCGGAACACGCGGTGAGCTAGAAACGGTCGCCGTCTCCCGGCTGATTCCAGCCGAAGCCGCGGCGCTGTGTTGCTAGAAACGCTCGCCGTCTCCCGGCTGGTTCCAGCCGAAGCCGCGTCGTTTGGCCGCCTTGCCGTAACGGGCGGCCATCGCGTCCTCTTGGCGTTGTGCCTCCTGGCGCTGTGTCTCCCGCGACGGTTCGGTGAGGACGTCGCCCGCTACCGCGTTGGCGCCCGTAGCCTGCTCGGTGCCGGTGCCCGCAGCACCGACTGCCGCCTTCTCCCCCTCGTTCGAGACCGCGCCCGCAGCAGCGCCCGCCGTGGCCAGCTGCTCGTTTTCCAGCTGCTCGCGGCGGCGCTCCTTGATCTCCGACCAGATAAACCACCCCAGCAGGATCGGAGCGATGATGCCGAAGGCGATCCACTGGATGCCATAGGAAAGATATGGGCCGGACTCGATCTTGGGCAGCGGAATCGGGTGTGGCGCGACCCCTGCGTCCCCGGCGCGATCAGTGATGGCCTCGGTGGACTGCTCGTCGAGCTGCACGTAGTCGTGCGCCAGCGTCAAGCCCGTCGCCGCGCCGATCTGCTCGGCGTTCACGCGGGTGGTCTGCTTAGCACCCTCCGCGTCGATCACCCCGCGGTCGTTCTTTCCCTCCCCGAGCCGGACGTAGCCGGTCAGCTCCATCTCCCCTGCCGGGGCCTTCGCGATCAGTTCCGGGCGATTATCCCCACTCTCCGCGGGCACCCACCCGCGGTTGACTAGCACCGTGGTGCCGTCCGTGGTCTCGAATGGTGTGATGACCTGGTAGGCGGGCGCGGATTCCACGGGGCGGTTGCGCAGCAGCACCTCCTGCTGCGGCAGCAGCTTGCCCTGCAGGGTGACGTGGCGCCACTCCTGCGCCTCCTCCACCGGCTTCGCAGGCTCGGCCGGGAGCACCTCCGAGACGGGCACGGGGGCCTGCTCCATCGCGGCCTTGAGCCGATCGTTGAACTCCGTGCGCTTGGTGTTCTTCCCCAGCTGCCAGGGCGCCAGGGTGTTGAAGGCGAAATAGGTGAACAGCAGCACGAAAACAGCCGAGAGGATCCAGCCCGGCGTCAAAAAAGCCCGAAAGCCGCGCTTCTGCTCCTGGCCGCGCTGTGGATCGACCGCCATCGTTCATTCCTCCCGTCGGGCCTGCCTGGTGCTGTCAGGAACCCGCTATCCAAGGACTCCCTTTACGAGAACCTACTCTAGCCCGCCCTCCCCGACGCTCAAGAACCCACGGACGCCGCGCCACTGCAGCCAATGCACAGGCTCACCCGAGGATGTCCCGACGACCCCCACGGTGCTGCGGCTTTCCAGGCACTAACCCCACGCAACAGCGTCACATGTGCGTGAAATAAAAAGAAACCCTCACGAACCTACTGTTCGCTAGGGTTTGACTCGGTGCGCTCTGACGGGTTCGAACCGCCGACCTACTGGGTGTAAACCAGTTGCTCTTCCAGCTGAGCTAAGAGCGCGCAACAGCTAGAGAGATTAGCCCAGCCATCCCGGCGGGGCAAATAGGCCCAGGGCTAACGCTTCGCGCCGCGCGCGACCAGGCACGCAGCCTGCCAATCCCCCAGACGCTCCGAACCGGTCTGAACCATGCCACCCAGCTGCGCGGACTCCGCGACCTCACCCGGCTGAATAGAGTTCTTCAGGCCTGGCGCCGGGGTCAGCACCCAGACGCGACCGTCCTCACTCAGGGAACGGTTGGCGTCCATCAGCCCGTCGACCAGGTCGCCGTCCTCCTCGCGCCACCACAACAGCACCACGTCAACGAGCTCGTCGGTATCCGGGCCCAGCAATTCCTCGCCGATTGCGTCCTCGAGGGCCTCGCTGATCGAGGAATCGCAGTCCTCATCCCAGCCGAGCTCCTGAATGATCGTGCCGCTGGAGACCTCCAGCAGCTCTGCGCAATTCAGTCCCTCCGAGCCTTTCTCGTCGCGGACTGGGTCGCTGGGAGTGTTACCCACTGTTGTGAAAAACCTTTCTGGTGTAGCTCAAGACCAGCTCCTTGCTGATCATCTAATGTGACCCAAGCTAACACAGCAGACCTTAAGGTGGGACACATTTTTCACGATTCTCCCCGCCCATCTTCCCCTCCTCGCGGATAAAGCTCCGCCACGTTGCCTGCGGCACTCCGCGCCCACTCATCGCCAGCGCCATGCCAGTACCGTGCCCGTACCGCGCCAAGCCACCTATCACGCCCTCCCACCACCGACCCTGAATACGTAGGCTGGGGAGGAAGAACAACCCCTTGAGTGAGGAGGCACACCATGGCCAACAAGCCACAATCAGACTCCGAGGACCGCCGCACACCCAGCGTCGGTGAGGACACCCACTTCGGCAACATCCGCGACGGGGTGGCGTCCTACCTCGTCGACAGCGACCCGGAGGAAACCCAGGAGTGGATGGACTCCCTGGACGGGCTGCTCGACAACGCCGGCCCGGACCGCGGCCGCTACCTCATGCTCCGCCTCCTCGAGCGCGCCACCGCCAAGCGCGTTCCCCTGCCGCCGCTGACCTCCACCGACTACGTCAACACCATCCCCACCACCATGGAACCGGAGTTCCCCGGTGACGAGGAGATGGAGAAGCGCTACCGTCGCTGGACCCGCTGGAACGCGGCGGTGATGGTGCACCGCGCCCAGCGCTCCGGCATCGGGGTGGGCGGGCACATCTCCACCTACGCCTCCGCCGCTCCCCTCTACGAGGTCGGACTGAACCACTTCTTCCGCGGCAAGGACCACCCCGGCGGCGGCGACCACATCTTCTTCCAGGGCCACGCCTCCCCCGGCATGTACGCCCGCGCCTACCTCGAGGGCCGCCTCAGCGAAGAACAGCTGGACGCCTTCCGCCAGGAGGCCTCCAAGCCAGAGGTCGGCCTGCCCTCCTACCCGCACCCGCACGGCATGCCCGAGTTCTGGGAATTCCCCACCGTCTCCATGGGTCTGGGACCACTCAACGCGATCTACCAGGCACGCTTCAACCGCTACCTGCACGACCGCGGCCTGAAGGACACCTCCGAACAGCACGTCTGGGCCTTCCTCGGCGACGGCGAAATGGACGAGCCGGAATCCCGCGGCGCGATCCAGATGGCCGCCCTGCACAACCTGGACAACCTCACCTTCGTTGTGAACTGCAACCTCCAGCGCCTCGACGGGCCGGTCCGCGGCAACACGAAGATCATCCAGGAGCTGGAGAGCTTCTTCCGCGGTGCCGGATGGAACGTCATCAAGGTCATCTGGGGCCGCGAGTGGGACGAACTGCTCGAAAAGGATAAGGACGGCGCGCTCGTCGACGTCATGAACAACACCTCGGACGGCGACTACCAGACCTTCAAGGCCAACGACGGCGCCTACGTCCGCGAGCACTTCTTCAACCGCGACCCCCGCACCAAGAAGCTCGTCGAGGATATGAGCGACGAGGAGATCTGGGCGCTGCCCCGCGGCGGCCACGACTATCGCAAGATCTACGCCGCCTACGCCCGCGCGATGGAGACGAAGGACCAGCCGACCGTCATCCTCGCGCACACGATTAAGGGCTACGGCCTGGGCCACAACTTCGAGGGTCGCAACGCCACCCACCAGATGAAGAGCCTCAGCCTCGAGGATCTGAAGCAGTTCCGCACCAAGCAGGACATCCCCATCAGCGACGAGACGCTGGAGAAGGACCCCGAGCTGCCGCCGTACTACCACCCGGGCGCGGACGCCCCGGAGATCGAGTACATGCTGAACCGCCGCAAGGAGCTCGGCGGCTTCCTGCCGGAGCGTCGCCAGCACTTCGAGCCGCTCGCCGTACCCGAGGTGGAGACCATGCGCAGCGCCCTGAAGGGCTCCGGCAAGCAGAAGGTCGCCACCACCATGGCGCTGGTGCGCATCGTGCGAGATTTCATGCGCGACGAGACCATGGCCGAGCGCCTGGTGCCGATCATCCCGGACGAGGCCCGCACCTTCGGCCTGGATTCCTGGTTCCCGACGCTGAAGATCTACAACACCCACGGGCAGAACTACACCCCGGTGGACCACGACCTCATGCTGAGCTACCGGGAAGCCAAGGACGGCCAGATCCTCCACGAGGGCATCACCGAGGCCGGTTCCGTGGGCAGCTTCATCGCCGCCGGCAGCAGCTACGCCACCCACGGCAAGGCCATGATCCCGCTGTACATCTTCTACTCGATGTTCGGGTTCCAGCGCACCGGGGACTCCATCTGGGCGGCCGCCGACCAAATGAGCCGCGGTTTCCTGATCGGCGCGACCGCCGGGCGCACCACCCTGACCGGCGAGGGGCTGCAGCACATGGATGGCCACTCCCCTGTTCTGGCGACCACCAACCCGGCCGTCGTGACCTACGACCCGGCGTTCGCCTACGAGATCGCCCACATCCTGCGCGACGGCGTGCAGCGCATGTACGGCGAAGGCTCCGGCCCGGACGGCGACGGCCAGGGCGAGGACGTCATCTACTACCTCACCGTCTACAACGAGCCGATGCACCAGCCTGCCCAGCCAGAGAACCTGGACGTCGAGGGGCTGCTCAAGGGCATCTACCTGTGGAGCCCGGCGGACAAGCTGGTCGGCATCGACGAGGGCATCACCGGGGACGCGGGCGAGGCCGAGGAGCTGGAGCACACCGCGAACATCCTCGCCTCCGGCGTGGGCATGGGCCAGGCCATCCGCGCCAAGCAGATGCTCGCCCACTACGGGGTCAACACCAATATCTTCTCCGTAACCAGCTGGAACGAGCTGGCCCGCGATGGCCAGGAGGCCGGGCTGGAGGAGCTGCGCAACCCGGGCGAGGAGCCGCGCACTCCGTATATCCAGCAGGTGCTGGAGGGCTACGACGGCCCGTTCATCGCGGTCAGCGACTTCGCTACCGCGCTGCACGAGCAGGTGCGCCGCTGGGTGCCGGGTGATTTCATCAACCTGGGTGCCGATGGCTTTGGTTTCTCCGATACCCGCGCCGCCGCCCGCCGTTACTTCAACATCGACGCCGAGTCCATCGTGGTTGCTACTTTGCTCAGCTTGGCTCGTGAGGGGAAGATTGATCGGAAGATCGCCATCAAGGTCGCCGAGGACCTGAACGTCGGCGACCCGACGAAGGCTTAAGGTTCAGGAAGTTTAGGACGTTCAGGAAGGTAAGCAATGCCCGAGAATTCTTCTGCCGCCCCGCAATCCGGCCTCTCCGAGGACGCGAAGGCCAAGCTCGCCGCAGCCCTCGGCGGCTCGGTCGGCGCGGCGGGTGAGGAACCCGCTGCGAAGGCCGCGGGGTCCACTGCGAAGGCTAAGGCCGCGGAGGCTCCCGCCGAGGAGGCCGGGGTGGCTGCCGGGCTGGCCCGCATCATCGAGGCCGCCTCTGGTCTGCCCCTGGAGGAGATCACCCCGAACGCCCGGATCGAGGAGGACCTCGCGATCGATTCGCTGTCGCGGATCGACATCATCACCCAGGCCGAGGATAAGTTCGGGGTGCGCATCGACGAGATGGACCTGCAGGCCAGCATGACGGTGAAGGAATTCGCCGAGCTCATCGAGGCCCGGCAGGCGGGCAACTAGACGGCGACGGGACAGCACCGAGAAAGGACATTTGCGAGTAAGCATGACTGATTCCGCAATCACGGATGTGCTCAACCAGGTCGCGGACTGGCCGGTGAACAACGTGGCGGCCGCGGCCATCACGCTCGGGGGTGGGGACGACGCCGACGGCACGGGAGGCGAGGCTGACGTCGTTACCCACGGCGACATGGAGCACGTCTTCCAGCTGGCCAGTGTCTCGAAGCTCATCACCGCCTACGCCACCCTGATGGCCGTCGAGGAGGGCGCCTTCGAGCTGGACGATAAGGTCCCGGCCGAGCTGGTGCCCTCCTTCGAGGAGCCCCCGACTGTTCGCGAGCTGCTCTCCCACGCCTCCGGCATCGAGTTCCGGAAGCACCGGCAGATGCGCCCGGCGCACACCCGGCGCATCTACTCCTCGGCGGGCTACGAGGTGCTGGCCAGCTTCATCGAGCAGGCCACCGAGATGTCCTTCGCGGAGTACGTGCAGCTTGGCATCTGCGAGCCGTTGGGCATCGAGATCACCGTCGAAGGCTCCGCTGGCCACGGCTTCAGCGCCTCGGCGTCCGCGGTGACCACCCTAGCCGAGGAGTTCCTGCGCCCGAAGCTGCTCGCGGAGCAGACCGTAGCCGAGGCGCTGACCGTGCAGTTCCCCGACCTGGTGGGTGTTGTGCCTGGTTATGGCCGCCAGACCCCGTGCCCATGGGGCCTGGGTTTTGAGATTCACGGGGAGAAGAAGCCCCACTGGATGGGAGAGAACATGCCCGCCACGGTGGCCGGGCACTTCGGCCAGTCCGGCACCTTCCTGTGGTTCGCCCCAGAGCAGGGGCTGGCCGCGGTGGTGCTCACCGACGAGCCTTTCGGCGACTGGTCCAAGGACCGGTGGCCGGAGTTCAACGCCCAGCTGTGGGAGGCGATGGCCAACTAGGCCTGCCCTGACACCAGCGACTGGGCCTTGTGAGGCCCGCTCCGGAGCGCATAGGCCTCGGCGGCAAGGCGTCGGCGGTTAAGCCCCGGCCTTGAGCTTCTGGATGATCGCGTTGAGCACCTGCTGGCCGGTCTCGTAAGACCCGTCTGCAGCGCGCACGGCGATCGCGATCGGCACCACAGCGTCCGCTGCGACGGCACTGCCGTCCCCAGCTCCGCCACCGGCCACCGCACCTGCTGGCACCACGCCGAACTGGCGGACCAAATAGCCCCCGGTTTCGTCCGGCCCCCAACCGCCCTTGAAGGCGGACCCCGCCAGCTGGCCGATGCCATAGGCGTGCCCGGGCATGATCTGTCCCATCAGCCGGTAGACCTCACCGGCGGCCGGGTCCTGCCCCGCGCCCTCCGCCAGGCCGGCAGCGAACGCAGCCTGCTGCGCCAGCGACCACCGGGTCTGCCCGTAGGCGCTAAAGCCCGGGCGGGTGACGGTCGGCTGCACCGAAACCTCCTGGCCGCTATACTCGCGGATCACCGCCGCGACCTTTTCGGCCGCAGCAGCCCCACCGCCGAGCGAGGCCCACAGCTGCTCCGCCGCGGCGTTATCCGAGGACTGAATGGCCCGGGCGGCGGCGGAGTTATCCCCTCCCCCGGAGCGCAGCGCGGCGATAGCCAGCGGCACCTTGATCGTCGACCACGCTGGCTCGGACTCGCCCCGCAACGCGCCGGCCTGCACGGCCCCGGCACCGCTGCCGAGGCTCACGCCGACCTGTGCGCCGAACTGGGCAGAGACCTCCCGGACGATCGCATCGAGTGTCGCCTGGTCGATGGGTGCGCCCTCCGCGGTCTCCTCCCCTGTCGGTTGCGGCCCGCGCCACTCCCGGTCCCGGCCCGGCTCCGCCCCGCGCGTGGGCTTGGGCCCCACGGCCTCGCGAGGGCCGGTCTGCGCCACGGTCGGTTCCTCCTCTTCCCGGTGGTCGGTGGGAATGGTGCAGGACGCCAACCCCAGACCGGTGGCCAGGACGGTTCCCGCGATCGCCGCGCGCCGGTTAAGCGATGTAGACATTGGCGTCGTTTCCGCCGGTGCAGTGCACGTACTCGCCGTTATCGCGGCAGCTCATGGTGTAGCTGGTGCCCGTGACATCGCTATAGGCCTCGACCACGTGGTTGAACTCGTCCTCGTCGCCGTCCAGGTAGGCGTCCACGTAGGCATCGCGCACCGCGAGGGCGAAGCTATCGCTGGTCGGGCCGGACTTCCAGACGCTATTCAGGTCGCCGCCCGGGTTCGAGCCCCGCGCCGAGCTGTTCACCGGGGTCGCGTACCCCGGGAGGCGCGGGTTTTTCGGACGGGACTCAGCCTCATCGCCGGTGTCTTCGTCATCGTCCTCGCGGTTGGCGTCCTCGTCGCGGTCGTCCCCTTGAGCGTCCGCGTCCTCATCCTCGGTGCCACGGGCATCCGTTGCCTCGGACGAGCTCACGGTGGTCTGCTCGGAACTCTTCCCTTCGCCTGGCTTGCCGGTGAACCAGAAGACGGCGAAGGCCACGGCTGCCAGCAGAGCCAGAACCAGCAGCACAATGATCAGGATGTTGCGCCCGTTGGACTTCTCCTCCGGCTGCTCCTGATAGCCCTGGTTCTCGTAACCCTGGCCCTGCCACTGGCCGCCCGGGCCCGCGTAGCCCTGCTCCGGGTATCCCTGGTTGCCGTAGTTCGGCCCACCGTATCCCTGGTTGTTATAGCCCTGGGCGCCGTAGTCCTGCCCCTGCCACTGGGCGCTCTGCCCCTGGGCGCCATAGGGGTTCTGCTGCGCCCACTGCTGGGATGCGCCAGCGCCATAGCCCGCGCCAGCCTGTCCCCACTGGCCGGAGCCTTGCGATCCCCACTGGCCGGCGCCTTGCTGGGCCGACGGGCCGGCGCCCGGCTGGGCCCAGGGATTGGCGCCCTGTTGGCTCGATCCATCGGCAGTTGGGGTGTCACCTGGGCGACGGTACTGCGGTGGCTGCGGGCCCGAGGCGTCCCCGCCCTCGGCGCCGGTGTCATCAGGGTGGTGATCTTGTGGCTTCGTCATGCCCCTAAAGTTAGCGCACGCCGCGGACAACACCATGCACCCGAGCGACCTAAACAAACGCGTCGCAGCGCTGACCGTTAGACTGGCTTTCACAAGAGCTCATCCCGGTTCTGCGGTGCCCCGTGTGATCGGTGCCGCGTGATCGGCACCGTGTGGTCGGCGCCGTGTCACCGGTACCGGGTGATCAGCACCGCCGACCGGCAGGCCCAAAGAAGGAGGCGATCGTGGCCCACCCAGCACATGCCCGATCCCGGTCCCGCCAGCTACTTTTCCTGGCGTGCACCCTCCCCGTGCTGGCCACCGCGACCGCGTGTGGCTCGGGGGAAGAAGAGCCCACCGGAAAGACGTCCGAGGCCACGAGCTCCAGCACCCAGCCCACGACGAGCAGCAGTGCGTCCCCCACCACCTCGACGAGCGATGCGGCCCCCAACCCTACCCTGGCCAGCGATACCGATCAGGCGGACGAGGGCACGCCGGAGCCGGCGACGTCGCCCCACAACGTGGCGCCCCAACCTGACCGCAGCAACGGAGCGGCGAACACCCCGGGCACGCCGGCGCCGAGCGCGCCGGACTACAACTGCCGCAACCGCAGCGCCCCACCGCTGAACAACACCACCATCCCGATGGCTGGCGGCGGCAGCTTCCACTACACGCTGAAGGCGAACCGCTATAACCCCTGCAAGACGCTGTCCTGGATCCACATCGCCGGCGAGCACGACGGGCCCAAGGAGGCCGTGCTGCTCTATCACAACGGCAACCCGGTGAACTCCCCACAACCGCGGCTGATCACCGCCGTCACCGGGATTCAGCGCCTCGGGGACGGCGCCGTCCAGGTCACCTACCGCACCGCGCAGGGTGCGACCGGCTCCGTCACGACGCGGGCGACCGGTAACGGCGTCCAGGAGGAATCCAACCTTCCGCCGAATGTGGACAGCAGCGCGCCGCGACTGGCCGGGGCGCATAGCTAAGCTCAGCCACGGCAGCACTGGCTCAGCACCGCAGTGCTGGCCTAAACACCGCCCACAGCCATCTGACACCTGGCGCTGACCGGCGTTTTGGGGACGCCTGCCCCCGCCTTCACTACACTGAATGCATTTATGCCGAAATCACTACACATTTCGGCGAGCAAGTGTGAGGAAGGACCCCACCGTGTCAGAGAACCCACGTGGCCTGCCACCCGAACAGACAGCCGCACAGCGGCGTAAGGAAGCCGCAGCCGGCGCGCAGCGGGCCGCCGAACGTGCCCATCAGGAACGCGCCCGGCGCCGCGAAACCCAGACCGCAATGACCAGGCGCGCCCGCATCGCCCTGGCGCAGGCCTCCAGCGGCGAGCGCTCCATCCACCCGGCACTGATCCCGGGCATCGACGTCGAAAACACCGACGCGGAGTTCAAGACCAACAAGCCGGTCTTTGCGGTGGCTCTCGCGGCCGCCATCGCCGTGCTGGCGTGGGCGATCATTGCCCCTGAAAACCTCGCTGAAACCGGTGGGGCCATGCGCGAGTGGGTGGTCATCCACTTCGGCTGGATGTTCACCACCATCATGGTCGCCGCCCTGGTGTTCCTGCTGGTCGTGGGGCTTGGACCGACGGGCAAGATCCGGCTCGGCCAGGACGATTCCGAGCCCGAGTTCTCCACCTTTGCCTGGATCTCCATGCTCTTCGCCGCCGGCCTGGGCATCGGCCTGATCTTTTACGGTCCGATGGAGCCGCTGACCCACTTCCTCAGCCCGCCGCCGTTTGCTGGCGTGGAAGCGGGAACGCAGGACGCCGTGTTCCCAGCGCTGACCGCCGCGGTCCTCCACCAGGCCTCCCTGCCGTGGGTGGTCTATGCGCTGGTCGGCGGGTCCATTGCCTATGCTTCCTTCCGCCGTGGCCGCCTGCCGCTGATCTCCTCGCTCTTCGAGCCACTGATCACCGACCCGAATAACAGGGTCGCGGGCAAGATCATCGACATCTTCGCCGTCCTGGTCACCCTGTTCGGCACCGCGACCTCCCTGGGCATCGGCGCCCTGCAGATCCGCACGGGCACGTCGATCATCACCGGCAATCCCCTGGAGGGCGACGGCGTGATGGTGGCGATCATCTCCATCCTCACCGTGATCTTTATCTTCTCCGCGACCTCGGGGGTCAAGCGTGGCATCCGCATACTGTCGAATACGAACATGGGTCTGGTCATCTCCCTGGGCCTGTTCGTGCTGATCACCGGCCCAACGCTGTTCATCTTCGACCTGCTGCCGGTCACGGTGATGCAGCTGATCCAGAACTTCATCGACATGATGTCCACCAACCCCTCCGAGGGCCCGGTGGAGAAGGAGTTCGTCACCGCCTACACCATGCTCTTCTGGGCCTGGTGGATCTCCTGGTCCCCGTTCGTGGGCATGTTCATCGCGAAGATCTCCAAGGGCCGCACTCTGCGCCAGTTCGTCACCGTGGTGCTGCTCGTCCCGTCGGGCCTGTCTATCGCCTGGTTCGTCGTCTTCGGCGGCACCACCATCTGGCGCACCCTCAACGGCGACCCGATCGAGATCAAGGGCTCGGGCGAGAACGTCATGTTCGACCTCATCGACAAGCTGCCGTTCTCTGGCTTGGTGAACATCATCGCGCTGATCGCGATCATCATCTTCTTCAACACGGCCGCGGACTCCGCGACGAACGTGATGGGCTCGATGTCCCAGAGCGGTCGCCCGGTGCCTTCCCTGCCCGTGACGATCATCTGGGGTACCGCTCTTGGTTCGGTCGCCCTCTTCCTGCTTCTCGCTGGTGGCGACGACGCCCTCTCCGGCCTGCAGGCCATCATGGTCTCCTGTGCACTGCCGTTCGCGGTGATCCTCATCGGCGTGATGGTGGCGTGGACGAAGGACCTGCACAATGACCCGGTGATGCTGCGTCGCCGTTTCGCCGTGGAAGCGATCGACCGGGGCGTGCGCCGGGGCCTGGACGAGCACGATGGCCACTTCATCTTCGGCGCCACCCAGGTGCCGGAGGGCCAGGGTGCTGCTGAAGCCGTGGACGTGGAGGACGAGTCCTTCCACACCTGGTACACCGACAATGCCTCGGAGGACTACATCGTCCACAAGCTGGAAGAGAAGGCCGGCGCACAGATCGAGCGGGAAGAGTTCGAGCAGGCCGTCGCTGACGCTGAGGCCCGGGCCGAGGCAGAGGCCGAGATCGCCAACGATGCCCGAGCGATGGAGGACTACTGGACTGAACGTGTCTCCGGATCTAATTCTGATTCGGACACGGAGGAACACTCCAAGGAAGACGCAGACAGCGAAGACGATAGTTCCCGCTAGCTCCGGTTAGCGCGGTGGCGCGTACCCCTCCCAGCATGCGCCCCGGCTGTGGAAAGAAATATGGCCCAGGCTGTGCAGCCTGGGCCTTTTGCTCCCCCAGCTGGATTCGAACCAGCAACCACTCGATTAACAGTCGAGTGCTCTGCCATTGAGCTATGGGGGAATGCTCACGAGGAAGCTTACTAAGGCTTACCCCGTCCACCAAATCCTGTCACCACCCCCAGCCCGGTACTGGGAACAGGTTCCGGTTAAGTAAAGAAAAGTGTGTCCGCATGCCACCATAACCCCAGACCACACACCACAAATCACCAAAGAATAGCTCCCCGAAAGCTATTACCCACACCATCCCGCACCTCCGGCCACATTTGTGCTAACCGCACACCGGTTGGATTAAAGGATGACCACCAACCGCCCCAGCTGCCCACTATGCGGCAACAACACAAAGAAAAACGGCACCACCAGCAAATCAACCACCCGTTGGCGCTGCACCCACTGCGGACACTCCTTTACCCGCAACACCCAAACCCACAACAAAAACACCGCCACCATGGCTTTGTTCATCCAATGGGCCACCGGCACCCAATCTCTAACCACCTTCGCCGCACACCATGGCGTAACCAGGCAAACCATGCACCACCGATTCCGATGGTGCTGGTGGATCATCCCCACACCCACCATCGACTCATTCCGCATCCATGACCAAATCTTCCTCGACGCGACCTATCTAAAGTCCGGATGCCTCCTGATCGCAGCCAGTAAAACCCACGTCATCAACTGGACCTGGGCCAGACACGAAACCACCGCCGCCTACACCGAACTCCTACGCCCCATTGCCGCACCACTAATCGCAGTCACAGACGGCGGACAAGGTGCCCAATCAGCCATCCACCACTGCTGGCCAACAACACGCATCCAACGCTGCCTCGTCCACGCCCAACGAACAGTCCGCCGCCACACCACCAGCAACCCCCGCACCGATGCCGGCAAAACCCTCTACCGCCTAGCCCTGAAACTCACTCGCATCACCGACCTTGACCAAGCATCCACATGGGTCGCCCACCTGCACGAATTCGACCACACCTACCGGGAATGGATGAACGAGAAAACCACCATCAAAGACCCCGTTACCGGCGCCTACACCAAGGTCTACACCCACCAACGCGTCCGAGCGGCCTATCAATCATTGCTATCTCTGCACCGCAGAGACCTGCTGTTTACCTACCTGCAACCCCCACCAACAACCATCGACCCCGACAACCTTGCAGCAACAACAAACAGCCTCGAAGGTGGCATCAACGCCCCCATAAAAGAACTAGCCCGCAGACACCGCGGACTATCACTACCGCATCAACGCACAGTGATGGATTGGTGGCTGTATCTACATACAGAAGTCCCTGACGATCCGGTCAAGATCGCCAGGGACCAACGATGGGGCCAAGACGCACTTTCCACAGCAACAGACCTGATCGCCCACAACACCACAGCCACTACCAATGACATCGGTGCACCAGCAGAATACGACACCGCCATCGACACCAGCTACCAACACAACCTCGGCATCCAAAAAGGCTGGATCAAATAACCGCAACACGCCCGGAAAAGACACACTTTTCTTTACTTAACCCACAGGTTCACAGGGCGGTAGAAAAGAAGAAAACCCAGGGCTTGCGGACCCTGGGTTGTGGTGTTGCTCCCCCAGCTGGATTCGAACCAGCAACCACTCGATTAACAGTCGAGTGCTCTGCCATTGAGCTATGGGGGAATATGCCATCTTGGCAACGAATAGACACTCTACCCAGCAAGCCCATAAGCACCAAATCAGCAGGTCACAGCGTAAATATCGGCTTTAAGGCTGCGGTGTGGTTCAATGACCTGGTGGCGGGACCATAGCTCAGTCGGTTAGAGCCGCGAACTCATAATTCGCTGGTCGCGGGTTCGAGCCCCGCTGGTCCCACAAGAATCATTCGCCGCCCAACGCGGGGCGGCTCCCCGGCGGGCCGGCAGCTTGGAAAGAGCACCAGCCCCGCCGGGGTTTTCGTATCCTTCACCCCGCCCTTAGGCAGTTAGCGAGTGAAGCGCGCGATCGCCTGCGACACTTCCTCCAGCTTCTCCTCCACCGCCTGATCCGAGGTTCGGGCGGCTTGTACCACGCAGTGCGCCATGTGCTCCTCCAGCAGCACCAGCCCCACCCCCTTCAGTGCGGACTGCAGTGCCGCGATCTGAGTGAGCACGTCGATGCAGTACTCCTCCTCGGCGACCATCCGCTGCACACCGCGCACCTGGCCTTCGATGCGCTTCAGCCGCGCGATCAGCTTGGCCCGGTCGCCGTGGCCGCTGAGCGGCTTCTCGCTGTGATCAACCTTGCCATTGGCCGCGGGATCGCCGTGCTGTGGCGCGTGGCAGTCGCTCTTGGTTGCTGGCTTCGCATTATCCATGGTGACTACTTCTCCTCGACCTCAGGCTGGATGGACTTGAAGCCACGCAGTCGCAGGCTGTTCGAGACCACGAACACACTGGACAGTGCCATGGCCGCACCCGCCAGCATCGGGTTCAGCAGGCCGAAGGCGGCCAGCGGGATCGCCGCGACGTTATAGGCGAAGGCCCAGAACAGGTTCATCTTGATGGTGCGCAGGGTCTTGCGCGACAGGCGGATGGAGTCCACCACCGCGCTCATCTCGGCGCGCACGAGCGTGATGTCCGCGGCCTCGATGGCCACGTCCGTCCCCGTACCCATGGCGATACCGAGGTCCGCCTGGGCCAGCGCGGCGGCATCGTTGACGCCATCGCCAACCATCGCCACGCGCTTGCCTTCGGCCTGCAGGTCCTTGACCGCGGTGACCTTATCGGCGGGCATCACGCCTGCCCGCACGTTGTCGGGGTTAATCCCCACGAGGCCAGCGACCTCACGTGCGACCTGCTCGTTGTCACCGGTGACCAGCATCGGTTCCAGGCCCAGCTCCTCGAGCTGAGCGATGGCCTCCGCGCTGTCCGGCTTCACCGCGTCCTCGACGGCGACCGCACCAGCCAGCTGACCGGCGACGAGCACCGGAACCACGGTGCCGCCCAGCCCGCTGCGCTCGACGATCTCGGCGCCAACGGTGGTGCCGTCGGAGGTCTCGAAGCCGCGTCCGACCTGAACGGTCACACCGTCGACGGTGGCGGTCACGCCACGCCCCGGGACGGACTCGAAGTCCTCCGCTTCGGGCAGTTCGCCGCCGATCTCCGTGCGGGCACGCTCGGCGATCGCCTGGGCGATCGGGTGCTCGGAGTGATTCTCCACCGCACCGGCAATGCGCCACAGCTCCGCCTCGGTGATCCCGACCTTGCCGGAGCCGTCCTCGATCTTGTCCGCAGCCGGCGCGAGCCAGGCCTCGGTGGCCGTCATCTCGCCGGTCGTGATGGTGCCGGTTTTGTCCAGAATGATGGCATCCACGCCACGGGTCTGCTCCAGGGTCTCCGGCCCGCGGATCAGCACGCCCATCGAAGCGCCCCGGCCCGTACCGACCAACAGCGCGGTCGGGGTGGCAAGGCCCAGCGCACACGGGCAGGCGATGATCAGCACCGCCACGGCCGAGGCCATCGCGGCACCCACATCACCCGTGATCAGGAGCCAGGCGACCAACGTAATGACTGCAAGGGCGATGACCACCGGCACGAACACCGCGGACACCCGGTCGGCCAGCCGCTGCACATCGGCCTTGCCGGATTGCGCCTGCTCCACCAGCTTGGCCATCTGCGCCAGCTGGGTATCGGAGCCCACGCGGGTGGCCTCAACAATCAGCCGGCCCGAGGCGTTGACGGTCGCGCCCGTCACCCCATCACCCGGGGCGACCTCCACCGGCACGGATTCGCCGGTCAGCATGGACTCGTCCACTGCGGAGCTTCCTGCCACCACTCGCCCGTCCGTGGCGATCTTTTCGCCCGGGCGCACCACAAAGTACATGCCCTCGGCCAGCTGGCCGATCGGAATGCGGCGCTCGTTGCCACCCTGGGCGTCATCAACGACGGCAACATCCTTTGCACCCAGCTCACTCAGCGCACGCAGCGCCTCGCCAGCACGATGCTTCGCGCGCTTCTCGTAGTAGCGCCCCGCCAGGACGAACATGATCACGCCCGCGGCGACCTCGAGGTAGATATCCCCCATCGGGTCGCTGTGGGCATTAAACAGGTTCCAGGTGTGGCTCATGCCTGGCTCGCCGGCGGTGCCAAAGAATAGCGCGACCAGCGACCACAGGAAGGCCGCCCCGGTACCCACGGTGATCAGGGTGTCCATCGTCACCGCGCCGTGCTTGATGTTCAGCCAGGTGGCGCGGTGGAACGGGTAACCGGCCCACACGATCACGGGCGCGGCCAGCGTCAGTGACAGCCACTGCCAGTTCGTGAACTGCAGGTTCGGAATCATGGCCAGCACGATCACCGGGATCGCCAGCCACAGGGACCCGATCAGGCGGTTGCGCAGGCCCTCCAGCTCACGCTCTGCCGCCTGCTCCGCCGGGGTTTGGGACGTCGGTTCGCCCCCAGGCTGGATCGCGTCCGCCGCCCCTTGTTCGCCGGCCCCGCCCTGCGGGTCACCGGCGGCAGGCTGGGAAGCCAGCGGCTGCGAGAGCTGGGCCTCGTAGCCCATGTCCGCGATGATCTCCCGGATCTGCTCATCCGTCACTGCCTCGGCGGCGCCGTCCTGCTCGACGTGCGCTTTCTCCGTGGCGTAGTTGACGGAGGCGGTCACCCCGTCCAGCTTGTTGAGTTTGCGCTCGATCCGGTTCGCGCACGAAGCGCAGGTCATGCCAGTGATCTGGTAGTCCAGGTCGAGAACTGGCTGGGCTGCCCCGATGGCGCCCACCTCGGTGGCCGAGCTGTCTTGGTGTTGAGACAAGTTTTCCACTTCCTTTCCACCACCGACCCTATACCCCCTGGGGTATATGGCAAGGTTGGCGGCACTGGGGAACGGACACGCGAAAAGCCACACTAAGGGCACGCAAAAAAAGGGGCCGCGGGAAGAATCCCCACGGCCCCTCGACCAAGACCCCTGAGGCCCCGATCCAGCGCACTAGTAACCGCGCTTAATCCACTCGTCCAGGTGCGGGGCCTCGTCCCCGATGGTGGTGGAATCGCCGTGGCCGGTGAGCACCTTCGTCTCCGCCGGCAGTGTCAGCAGCTTCGTCTTGATCGACTCGATGATCGTGTCGAAGTCCGAGAAAGACCGCCCCGTCGCGCCCGGACCACCGTTGAACAGCGTGTCGCCGGAGAACAGCACGCCTGCGGCCGGGACGTAGAACACGCAGCAGCCCGGCGAGTGACCCGGGGTGTTCATCGTCTTCAGCTCCACGCCGCCGACCTCGAAGACGTCACCGTCGGCCAGTTCCTTCGGCTCCAGGTCCGGGTAGCTCTGATCCCAGAGCACGCGGTCCGCCGGGTGGACGTAGATGTCCGCGCCGAAGATCTGGGAAAGCTCCGGCGCCACGGTGATGTGGTCATTGTGCGCGTGGGTGCACAGGATGGCCTTGACCTCGCGGCCGTCGACCGCCTCCTGGATCGGGTCCAGTTCGTGGGCGGCGTCGATGATGTAGCACTCCTTGTCATCGCCGATGACCCAGATGTTGTTCTCCACGTCCCACTCGCCGCCATCCAGGGCGAAGGTGCCGTTGGTGATCACGCGGGTCACGCGCAGCTTCTCGCCTGCACCAGAGAGCTGACCTGGGGAAATAATGTCGGTGATCGCGTTATCGCTCATTGTTCTTCTCCTTCATTGGGGTGCCAGTACCCCGGCAACACAGCGCTGCGAACCCCGCAGCAAGGGGTTTTAAGAAAACTCCACCACGGAGCGCATGACCTCGCCGCCCCGCATCTTCTCGAAAGCGGCCTCCACGTCCGCGATGCCGATGCGCTCGTCCACGAAGCGGTCGAGCGGGAAACGGCCCTGGCGGTAGAGGTCGATATAGGTCGGGAAGTCCCGCTCCGGCAGGCAGTCGCCGTACCAGCTGGACTTCAGGGCGCCACCGCGGGAGAACACGTCCAGGAACGGCAGCTCCAGCGTCATCTCCGGGGTCGGCACGCCCACCAGCACCACGCGGCCAGCCAGGTCGCGGATGTAGAAGGCCTGCTTGAAGGTCTCCGGGACTCCCACCGCATCCACGGCGACGTCCACACCAAAACCGCCCGTGAGCTCCTGGACCTTTTCCACCAGCTCGTCGGTGGACAGGCCGCGGGAATTGATGGTGTGGGTCGCGCCGAATTCTTCCTTCGCGCGCGTGAGCTTATCCTCGGAGATATCGATCGCGATGATCGTGCTGGCTCCGGCGACCTCGGCACCAGCGACGGCAGCCATGCCCACGCCACCCAGGCCGATGACGGCGATGGACTCGCCGCGCTGGATCTCGCCAGTATTCACCGCCGCACCCAGGCCGGCCATCACGCCACAGCCCATCAGACCCGCAGCCGCCGGGTCCGCCTCCGGGTCCACCTTCGTGCACTGACGCTCGTGGACCAGCGTCTTCTCCGCGAACGCACCGATGCCCAGGGCGGGCTCCAGCTCGGTGCCGTCGGTCAGCGTCATCTTCTTCGAGGCGTTGAAGGTATCGAAGCAGTACTGTGGCTGGCCCTTCTTGCAGGCACGGCATTCGCCGCACACCGCGCGCCAGTTCAGCACCACATAATCGCCGACGGCGACGTGGGTGACGTCCTCACCGACCTCCGAGACCACACCCGCGGCCTCGTGGCCCAGCAGGAAGGGGTAGTCGTCCGTAATGCCGCCGTCGCGGTACGCGAGGTCGGTGTGGCACACACCGCAGGCCTGCACCTGCACAACCACATCATTCGCGCCCGGGGCGGGGATCTGAATATCCACCAGCTCCACCGGGTCGCCCTTGCCGCGCGAGACCACTGCCTTAACGCTCTGTGTCATGCTTTCCTCCTGCTGTATCTACGTTTCTGGCGCCACCGCTGCCACGTTCCGTCATTTTTAGGACGTCAAACCCGCAGCGTGGCGCTGACTTGCACTTTCCATCGTGGCATAATTTCCCACCTCGCGCCCCGCGGCGTACTTGCCGGTAGCATCTAAGCCCCCCGCGCTCGGGCGAAGCTGATTCCCGCGGCGGGGTTATGACGTAGACTAGGCTTTCACAGCTCCACCGCCGCCGACGAACATCCGGGCAGGCGGTGGCCGAGTGCACACCACGTTTGGGAGGGCTTGAACTTCATGATCCAGTTCGTTGTCGGGGCCGCAGCCGGCTATCTGATGGGAACCAAGGCCGGGCGTCGCCGTTACGAGCAGATCCGGCGCGGCTATGAGACCGCGATCAACTCTGAGGTCGCCCAGTCCGCGCTCCGTGCCAGCCGCAAGGCGCTGGCCAATCGCCTGGACCCGGACCCGCGCATGCACGAGGTGCGCGACCTGAACGCCAGCACCCGAAGCTCGCTGGCCGATGGTCACAGCATCGTCGAGCCGGACGACGCCCACCCCAATGACCGTCCGCTACGCTCCGCGTCCGAGTTCAAGCGCCCCCGCCCCCCCAAGAAGCCCCGCTAGGGCTCGCTAGAGCTAGGGTCTCGTCCCTCTTCCGCTGCTCGCCGGCCGCACCGTCGCCGGCGCTGACCCGCGGACGGGATGCCCGCCGTACAACCTATGAGCGGTGGGCGAATTAGTTGCCGAAGGTGAAATCCCCGTAGGCGTTGGCCCGCTCGTTGAGCGAGCGCCGGTACTTCTCCAGCGCGGTGAGGTCGGCGAAGGTGGCCATATAGGCCTCCTTGTCCTCGTCCGGCCGCATCCGCTGCATCTGCGCGCGCAGCTCAGCAACCTCGTTGCTCACCCAGCGTTCCTGCATCCGGGCCATGATCGCCGAGGCATAGTACGGCAGCCGCTCCTGCTGGCACTGCAGGTCCTCCACCGCGAGTTCCGAGACCACGGCCTGCCCCATCGCATCCGGCACGTTGTTACTCACCGCGTCCAGCCACCCCGAACCGGACTTGGCCTGGGCGGCACCACCAGCCGCGGCCATCGCATTGACGATCGCGATATACGTCGGGTGCAGGAAACTCTCCGGCGGCATGAGGTCGAAGATCTGCCCCGCCAGCTCCGGCTCCTGCAGCCCCAGCTTTAGGACTTCGCGGATACCCAGTAACAACTCGTCCTTCGGGTCCGGGCGCTCCATGCCCGCCACGACCCGCAGGTGACCGCCGGAATCCTCTCCGCCAGGAACACCGCCCTGGTTCGCCGCGCCCGGACCTGCCTGACCACCCTTCTCCGCGAGCCTTTCCCGGCGCGCCGCCCCGCGCTTGAGCTCCAGTTTCGGCTTCTCCGTCCGGCCGCGCCGGGCCTCCTCGCGCACCTGGGCCACGATGTCGTCCGGGTCGTCGAAACCCACCCAACCGGCGGCCTGGCGGGAGTACTCGTCGCGCAGGGCGTCGTCCTTAATCCCGGCGAGCACCGGGATGATCCGCCGCATCGCGTGGACACGGCCATCCACGGCGGCGGTGTCGTAACCCTCCAGCAGAGTGCGGATCACGAACTCGAACATGGGGATGCGGTTGGAGACCAGCTCCCGCACCGCCTCGTCGCCACGCTCCAGGCGGATATCGCAGGGATCCTGGCCGCCCGGAGCGACGGTGACATAGCTGCGGCCGGTGAACTGCTGATCACCCTCGAACGCACGCAGCGCGGCCTTCTGGCCGGCCTCGTCGCCGTCGAAGGTGTAGATGATCTCGCCGCGGAAGTAGCGGTCGTCCAGCATGAAGCGCCGCAGCATCGCCAGGTGCTCGGAGCCGAAGGCCGTGCCACAGGAGGCCACCGCCGTGTCCACTCCCGCGGCGTGCATGGCCATGACGTCCGTGTAGCCCTCCACCACCACGGCCTGGTGCTTCTGCGCGATGCTGCGCTTGGCTTGGTCGATACCGAAGAGCACCTTGGACTTCTTGTACAGCAAGGTCTCCGGGGTGTTCATGTACTTGCCCAGCTTGTCGTCCTCAAACAACTTACGGGCGCCAAAACCAATGACGTCACCTGCCACCGAACGGATCGGCCACAGCAGGCGGCGATGGAAACGGTCGATCGGCCCCTTGGATCCCATGCGGGATAGGCCAGCGGCCTCCAGCTCCTGGAACTCGAAGCCCTTGCGCAGCAGATGCTTGGTGAGGGTGTCCCAGCCGAGCGGGGCGTAGCCGCAGCCGAACTGATCCGCATGCTCCTGGGTGAAGCCGCGGTCGATGAGGAACTGACGGGCCACATCCGCACCCTGGACGTCCGAGGCGAACTGCTCCCGGTAGAACTCGAAGGCCGCCTTATTCGCCGCGACCAGTCGCTGGCGGGTGCCGGGCTTCTCCCGCCTCCCCGGGCCGCCGCCCTCGTAGTTAATGCGGTAACCGATGCGCTCGGCGACCTGCTCCACGGCCTCCGGGAAGGTCAGGTGCTCCATCTTCATGAGGAAGCTGAACACGTCCCCGCCCTCGCCGGTAGAGAAGCAGTGGAAGTAGCCCTTGTTCGGGCGGACGTGGAAGGACGGGGTCTTCTCATCCTTGAACGGGCTTAATCCCTTCATGGAATCGACGCCGCCGGGCGTGAGCTGGACGTACTCCCCCACGATCTCCTCGATCGGCGTTGCCTCGCGAATCGCCTCGATGTCCCGCTCCGGGATCCTGCCCTTAGCCATAAGGGACATGCTAATACACCCGGCAGATACGGGATGCGGCCGAGCGGAACGCCCATTCGCCAGACAAAACCGGGCCAGCTTTTTAACATAGGTTCCCTGACATACTTATTTGCCACGATGTTTACCCATCACGTGCACCACAGACCCGGGAAGGTAGGTCGCCATGACCGCAACCCACTACGACGTCCTCATCATCGGCTCCGGCTTCGGCGGCTCCGTCACCGCCCTACGCCTCGTCGAGAAGGGATACAAGGTCGGTGTCCTCGAGGCCGGCAAGCGCTACGCGGACAAGGACTTCGCGAAGAACTCCTGGCACCTCAAGCAGTTCCTCTGGGCACCCGTGATCGGCTGCTACGGCATCCAGCGCATCCACCTGCTGCGCAACGTCATGATCCTCGCCGGCGCCGGTGTCGGCGGCGGTTCGCTGAACTACGCCAACACCCTCTACCAGCCCGAGGACGAGTACTTCCGCAATAAGCAGTGGGCACACATCACCGACTGGAAGGACGAGCTGACCCCCTACTACGACCAGGCACGCCGCATGCTGGGTGTGGTCACCAACCCCACCATGACCCCGGCGGACAAACTCTCGAAGCAGACCGCCGAGGAACTCGGCGTGGGCGATACCTTCCGCATGGCTCCGGTGGGCGTATTCTTCGGCGAAAAGGTGGGGCTGAACGGCAAGCCGAAACAGACCGTGGAGGACCCCTACTTCGGTGGCGCAGGCCCGCAGCGCACCGCCTGCCACGAGTGCGGCGAGTGCATGACCGGCTGCCGCCACGGGGCGAAGAACACCCTGCTGAAGAACTACCTCTACCTCGCCGAGAAGGGCGGGGCCGAGGTCCACCCGCTGACCACGGTCACCGACATCACCCGCAAACCGGGCGGCGGCTGGAACGTGGATACGAAGACCACGGGAGGCCTGCTGGGCAAGAAGAAGACCCGCCGATTCACCGCGGACAAGGTCGTCGTCGCCGCGGGTGCGTGGGGCACCCAGAACCTACTGCACCGGCAGAAGATCAACGGCAACCTACCGCAGCTGCCGGACTCCCTCGGCACGATGACCCGCACCAACTCCGAGGCCCTGCTCGGCGCGCAGTTCAAAAAGTACGACCCGGAGTGGGATTTCTCCGAGGGCGTGGCCATCACCTCCAGCTACTTCCCCGCCCCGGATACCCACATTGAACCAGTCCGCTACGGCAAGGGCTCGAACTCCATGGGCCTGCTGCAGACCCTCATGACCGACGGCGACAAACTGCGCCCCCGCGTGCTCGAGTTCCTCCGCCAGCTGGTTCTCCAGTTCCGCCAGATCCCTCGCCTGGTGAACCTGCGCCGCTGGTCGCAGCGCACGGTGATCAACCTGGTGATGCAGTCCCGCGATAACTCGCTGACCACCTACCCGCGCACGCTCGGGAAGTTCACCTGGCTGACCTCCAAGCAGGGCACCGGCGAGCCGAACCCCAGCTGGATCCCGGAGGGCAATAAGGCCACCCGCATCCTGGCCTCCCTGCGCAAGGGTGGCCTGGCAGGCGGGGTGTGGTCCGAGGTGGTCGACATCCCCCTGACCGCCCACTTCCTCGGCGGTTGTTCAATCTCCAGCTCCCCGGCCGACGGCGTGGTGGACCCCTATCACCGCGTGTGGGGGCTGCCGGATCTATTCGTGGTCGACGGCTCGTCCATGGCCGCCAACCCCGGCGTGAACCCTTCTCTGTCCATCACCGCCAACGCGGAGCGCGCCGCTGCGATGTGGCCGAATAAGGGCGAGGAGGACCCGCGGCCGGAGCAGTCCGAGGGCTATCAGCGCATCGAGGCCGTGGAGCCGGCCTCCCCGATGGTTCCTGCCACCGCCCCGGCCGCGCTGCGCCTGCCGATCACCCCGGTGGGCAACTAGCCCTACCCCGCCCGGTATAACTGGCTGTTATGGCGCAGAAGAACAACGGTCCTAAAGCTGGTAAGTACGGAACGGTCGGCGGCGTGGTCGTCGCCCTGGCGCTGGCCGGGGCGAGCCAACTCGGTCTCTTCGGCGATGACGATAACGCCGGCGGCGGCCAGGGTGGCAGCTCCCAGTCCGGGCAGTCCTCCAACGCTGCCCAGCAGAACCCGGGCGCGGATAGCGCTGCTGATTCCGAGTGCGCGGTGGACACCCTGCCGGAGGAGGCCCGGGAGCAGATCGAGGACATCCTCACCGGCGCCCCTTCCGACGACGGCCCGCACGACGGCAAGCACTTCGGCAACTACGAGGGCCTCCTACCGAAGGAGAAGTCCAGCTACTACCGCGAGTACACCGTCAAAACCCCGGGCCTGAACCACCGGGGCGAGCGCCGCCTCGTCGTCGGCGGTGGCACGGAGACCGACCCTAAGGTCTGGTACTACACCTCCGACCACTTCGAAAGCTTCTGCGAGATCCCCGACGCCGAGGATTAACGCGAAGAAACCACTATGCCCACGCTGCGCTGATACCGGCAGCGGAGGCGTCCAAGCGCTCCAGCCGAGATTCGGTGAGCGAGGCAACCTGGTCGATGACCACGCGTCGGCGCTCCACCTCGGTGGCCGCGTTCTCATACCAGAGCCGGAAGACCGGATCCAGCGCCCCGGCACCGCCACGGGCCAGGAACTCCGTGACGCGGAAGATGCGCTCCCGCTGGCGATCCTGCTCCGCTAGGTGCAGCTTCTCGTCCATCACATAGAGCACGGCGATGGACTTCAGCAGCGTGACCTCGGCCTTAACCTCCGCGGGAATGACCAGGTTCGCCGCATAGCGGCCCAGCGGTCCGGTGCCGTACTCCCGGCGGGTCGCCGTGACCACGGCCGTCACAAAGCGGCTGACCAACTCCGAGGTCATGGACTTCAGCGCGACCAGGTCCTGCAGGCTGTGGCGGAAGTCCGCGGCCCGGGAGACCACCGGCATCTGCCGCAGGCGATCCGCTGCGGCCAGCAGCTCCTCGGGCTCCCCGCCGAAGTGGTGCGCTCCCTTGTCCGCGAGCGCGGCCAGCTCCACCAGGTCCCACAGCACACCCAGGGTAATGCGCCCGGAGAGCATGCCATCCTCGACGTCGTGGACGGAGTAAGCAACATCGTCCGACCAGTCCATGATCTGTGCCTCCAGGCACTGCGCCCCCTCAGGCGCACCCTCCCGGATCCACTCCAGGATGTGCAGGTCGGACTCGTAGGCACTGTACTTGCGGCGCGGGGTGCCGTCCGGGGCGGTCGGTCCCCAGGGGTACTTGCACGCCGCATCCAGGGCGGCGCGGGTGAGGTTCAGCCCATAGGAGGTGCCGTCCTCCCCGAGGGTCTTCGGTTCAAGACGAGCCAGGATGCGCAGCGTCTGCGCGTTGCCCTCGAAGCCGCCGATGCTGGCCGCGGCCTCGTCCAGGGCCCGCTCGCCGTTGTGGCCATAGGGCGGGTGGCCGATGTCGTGGCTCAGCCCCGCCAGGTCCGCGAGGTCGGGATCCGCACCCAAGGTTTTGCCGATGCCGCGGGCAATCTGGGCGACCTCCAGGGAGTGCGTCAGCCGGGTACGCGGGGTATCCCCCGAGCCCGGCCCCACGACCTGCGTTTTATCAGCCAAGCGGCGCAGCGCTGCGGAGTGCAGGACGCGCGCCCGGTCGCGGTCGAAGTCCTCCCGGCCATCCGGGACCGATCCCTCCAGCCCCAGGGTCTTCGGTGCGACGCCATGACGGCGCGCGCAGTCGTGCTCCGTGTACTGATACCGCTGCATCTCGCGCTCCGTTAGTCCTGTCTCCGTCCCCGTGGGCTGCAGTACCCCGGTGGCTCGCACCGGCAGAACCACCCCAGCCCACGGGGCGTTTAGCCCCTAGATGCTGCCGACGTTGCCCTCGGCGAAGAAGTGGTGGCCCGGGCGGCGCACACGGCCCTGCACCGGCGGCAGCATCGAGTACTGGTCGTAGGTCGCGCGGTCGTAGTCACGCTGCCAGTCGTCCGGAGCCTTGCCTTCCAGCAGGCTGCCCGGCTCGAGCCACGGGTAGAGATCCTCATACGGGCGGGCCTGGGTCTGGTCCACGCGGCGCACCAGGTGGCCGGGTCCCAGCTGGCTGACGTCATGCAGACCCATGGCTCCCAGAATGCGAGTGGTGGACTTCAGCGTATTGCGGTGGTAGTTCGCCACACGCTCGGCCTTGCTGTCCACGTCCAGGCCGCGGGAGAGCCACGGGTTCTGGGTGGCCACACCAGTCGGGCAGGTATTGTCGTGGCACTTCTTGGCCTGGATGCAGCCGGCGGCCATCATCATGCCGCGGGCGGACATCGTGAAGTCCGCGCCGATCGCGAGGCGGCGGATGATGTCCGCACCGCCGACGACCTTGCCGGCAGCGCCGACGGCGACCTGGTCACGCAGACCCGTGCCCACCAGGGCATTGTGGACGATCATCAGACCCTCGGTCAGCGGGGTGCCCACACGGTCCAGGAACTCCAGCGGGGCCGCGCCCGTGCCGCCCTCGGCACCGTCGACGGTGATCCAATCCGGCGCGGTCTTCGCCTTGAGCATCGCCTTACACAGGGAGAGCACCTCGTGGCGGGAGCCCACGCAGAACTTGATGCCCACCGGCTTGCCATTGGCCAGGCGGCGCAGCTTCTTGACGAAGTGCATCAGCTCGAGCGGGGTGTCGAACTCGGAGTGCCACGCCGGGGAGAGGCAGTCCTGCCCCTCCTCGATGCCACGGGCCTCGGCGATCTCCGCGGTGACCTTGTGGCCCGGCAGCATGCCGCCCATGCCGGGCTTGGCACCCTGGCTGAGCTTGATGAGGATGCCCTTGACCTCCGGGTAGTTCGCCTTGACGCGGAACTGCTCCGGGTCGAAGTGGCCATCCTCGGTGCGGCAGCCGAAGTAGCTGGAGCCGATCTCCCAGATCAGGTCCGCGCCGTACTCCAGGTGGTACTTGGTCAGCCCACCCTCACCGGTTTCCTGGATGAAGCCGCCCATCGCCGCGCCCTTGTTCATGGCGAGCACGGCGTTGGCGGACAGGGAGCCGAAGGACATCGAGGAGATGTTGAACAGGGAGATGTCGTAGGGCTGGGTGCACTCCGGGCCGCCGAGGCGCACGAGTGGCGCATCGGTGCGGGCCGGCACCGGGTGGGTGGAGTGCAGCAGGTGGTCGCGGCCCGGCACAAAGAGGTCGCGCTGGGTACCGAAGGCCTCCTCCGCCGGGATGTTCTTGGCGTTCTGGTAGACCATCGTGCGGGTCACGCGGTCGAACGGGCGGCCGTCGGTGTTGGACTCGACGAAGTACTGCTGGATCTCCGGTCGGATGGATTCCATCAGCCAGCGGGCGCGGCCCAGGACCGGGTAGTTACGGCGAATAGCGTGCTTGGGCTGGACGATGTCCACCGCCGCGACAGCAGAGGCGGCCAGTGCCCCGTACTTCACCGCTTTACGGATGAGTTTGCGACCACTTGGCATTGATGATGCTCCTTAAGAATTTTATTCTTCGGCTAGGTGGTGAACCAGACGACAATCGCGATGACCACGCAAATAGCCAGCGCCATCGTCAACATCCCCGTGGTTCGAATCACTCGAGTTTCCAGGGTACGCCGGGCAACCCAGGATACGAAGACCTGGACATCCAGCGGCAGCTTCTCCCCCGGCCCTTCGAACTCCACGTGGAGGTTGCGCAGGCCCCGGTTGTCGGAACTGTACTGCCCCGCCTTCTCGCCATCGATGTCGAGGACGAAGTTGCGGCGGGATTCAGCGATGATTCCGATTTCGTGGCGGTCCGCGTTGATCGTCACCCGGTCCGCGGTGTGGAACTTATCGCTGTTCCCCTTCGCAGTCCAGGTGCCCGTCGGGGTCTCCGCCTGTGCCTCCGGTCCCTCGTCGGCGGTGAGCCGCCAGGTGTCGCCGCCGAAGCGGATGTGCTGCACCCCGCGCTCGTCGGCGAACTCCGCGATGCGGTCCATGTCATCCGCCGGGCCGGCGTAGATCGGGAAGGTGTGCCCGTCGCTGGGCACGCCCCATCGGATGTCGCTGTTCATTAGCAGCCAGCCAGGCGCTGTGCGAGGTAGCCCTCGAGCTCGTCGATGGAGACGCGCTCCTGCTCCATCGTGTCGCGCTCGCGGACGGTGACGGCGTTATCTTCCAGGGTGTCGAAGTCGACGGTCACGCAGTACGGGGTGCCGATCTCGTCCTGACGACGGTAGCGGCGCCCGATGGCACCGGAGGTGTCGTAGTCGATGTTCCACAGACCGCGCAGCTTGTCGGCGATCTTCTCCGCGGTCGGGGTCAGGGTCTCCTTCTTCGACAGCGGCAGGACGGCGACCTTCACCGGGGACAGGCGCGGGTCCAGCTTCAGGACGGTGCGGGTGTCCGTGCCGCCCTTAGCGTTCGGTACCTCCTCCTCGGTGTAGGCGTCGACGAGGAAGGCCATCAGGGAGCGGCCCAGGCCGGCGGCCGGCTCGATGACGTACGGGATCCAGCGCTCTTCCTTCTGCTGGTCGTAGTAGGACAGATCCTCGCCGGAGCCCTCGGAGTGGGTCTTCAGGTCGTAGTCCGTGCGGTTGGCGATGCCCTCGAGTTCGCCCCACTTGGAGCCGGTGAAGTGGAAGGCGTACTCGACGTCCACGGTGCGCTTGGCGTAGTGGGACAGCTCGTCCTCGGTGTGCTCGCGCAGGCGCAGGTTCTCGCGGTCAATACCCAGGTTGACGTACCAGTTCAGGCGCTGCTCGATCCAGTACTCCTGCCACTCCTCGTCGGTGCCCGGCTCGACGAAGAACTCCATCTCCATCTGCTCGAACTCGCGGGTACGGAAGATGAAGTTGCCCGGGGTGATCTCGTTGCGGAAGGACTTACCGATCTGGGCGATACCGAACGGTGGCTTCTGGCGGGAGGAGTTCATGACGTTCTTGAACTGCGTGAAGATACCCTGTGCGGTCTCCGGACGCAGGTAGGCCAGGCCTTCCTTATCGTCGACCGGGCCCAGGTAGGTCTTCATCAGGCCGGAGAAGGCGCGCGGCTCGGTCCACTTGCCCGGCTGGCCGGTCTCCGGGTCGTTGATGTCGGCCAGGCCGTTTGCCGGCGGGTGGCCGTGCTTCTCCTCGTAGGCCTCCAGCAGGTGGTCGGCGCGGTAGCGCTTGTGGGTGTAGAGGGACTCGACCAGTGGGTCGGTGAAGACGTCCACGTGGCCGGAGACCTCCCACACGCGGCGCGGGAGGATGACGGAGCTGTCCAGGCCGACGACGTCGCCGCGGCTGGTCACCATTGAGCGCCACCACTGGCGCTTGATGTTCTCCTTGAGCTCCACGCCCAGCGGGCCGTAATCCCACGCAGAGCGGGTACCGCCGTAAATCTCACCACAGGGGTAAACCAGGCCGCGGCGCTTCGCGAGGTTGACAACGGCATCTACTTTTCCTGCCATGCTGGGACGCTCTCCTTTAAAAACGAACTCTGCTCTGCAATTTCTTGCACTGTTGCGCGACGTGCATTCCTGGGCACCAGGGCAGTCGCTTACCACAGGCCATCTTAACCGATATGGCAATTCGGTGTTTCAGTGCGCCCCCTCCCCCCGCAGCACCGAATCACGGGCCCGCTATTGACAACTTATTGAAAACCAGCGCCGGCAGGGCTAGGCTTCAATTCATGGTCAGCAAGAACTCCACCGGTGGAATCAGCATCGGTCAACGCAACACCCGGCAGCGCGCGGCGGTCGTCGCCATGCTCGAACAGGTTGAGGAGTTTGCCAGCGCCCAGGACATCCACGCGCGCCTCGTCGCGGCGGGCGAGAAGGTCGGACTCACCACGGTCTACCGCACCCTGCAGCAGATGTCCGCGATGGGGGCGATCGACACTCTCAACAACGAGTCCGGGGAAACCCTCTACCGGCGCTGCGCCATGGATACTCACCACCATCACCTAGTGTGCAACGACTGCCGCACCACCGTGGAAATCGACGGCGGCCCAGTTGAAGACTGGGCCCGTGACGTCGCCAAGAAGTACGGCTTCCAGAAGACTGGCCACACCGCTGACGTCTTCGGCCTCTGCGCCGACTGCGCCGCCAAGAAGACCCAGAAGAACTAGACGCTGACGTCGAAGAGGGACCCCAGACCGTAGGTCACCGCAGCGGCGCCGGCGCCGATGGCCAGCTGACGGAACGCGCGCTTGGCCGGAGAGGCGCCGGAGAGAAGCCCCACGATCCCGCCGGTCAGCAGCAGCGCCAGGCCCACCAGCACGCAGGCGATCACCGCAGCGCTCAGACCGCCCGCGCCGAAGAGGTACGGCAGCACGGGCACGATCGCCCCCAGGGAGAACAGCAGGAAACTCGACACCGCAGCGGATACCGGAGAGCCCGTGGACTCCTCGTCCTCCGGGGCTGCCTCCGCCGAAGACTCGTGGGGAGGAGTTTCGTGGGCCGCAACCTCGTGATGCGCAGTCTCGTGGGGCAGCTCCACATCCACCGCAGGGGAGGAGAGGATCTCCTCGAAGACCCGCTGCGCCTTCGCCCGGGCCTCCTCTGGCGCCATGCCGCGGGCGCGGTAGACCAGCTCCAGCTCATTTTCCCGCACGTCCAGCTTGGGCACCGCTCCCGCCGTGTCTTTCGCCGGGGCGTTAGCCGCGAGCAACTCCTGCTGGCTGGACACCGACACATACTCGCCGGCCGCCATGGACAGCGCACCGGCAAGCAGCCCGGCGATACCGGTCACCAACACCACGTTGGAGGACGCGCCGGTGCCCACCATGCCGAGCACCAGGGCGAGGTTCGACACTAGCCCGTCGTTGGCCCCGAAGATCGCTGCCCGGAAGTCCCCCGACATCCGCGCCCGGCCACGCGCCGCCAGACCGCGGACAACCTCGGCGTGAATAGCCTCGTCCGCGAGGATGGAATCCGCCGCGTCAATGTCCGCCACCCCGCTGCGGCGTTCCTCCGCCGACTGCAGCAGAGCAAGCACGAACACCGAACCGAAGCGCTCCGCCAAGAAGGCGTGCATCCGGGTGCTGAAGCTGGCCCTCTGCGGCAGTCCAACGTACTCCCCCAACCGGGCGCGCCAATAGGCCTCATGCCGGGCTTCCGCCTCCGCCAAGCCCAGCAGGATCTCGCGCTCCTCCCCCGTCTTCTTGCGCGCCAGCTCGCGGTACACGGCCCCCTCTGCCCGCTCGTCAGCGAGATAGCGCCGCCACGTGGCGATCTGCTTCTTGGTCGGCTGCTCCACTGGTTGCTCAGCCGGCAGCCCGTCAGGCTGCTCGTTGGGCCGCTGATCCGGCTGATCAACCACGAACCATCACGCCTTCCTCACGCCGCGGCGGCGACGTCGTAAAAAATCAGAGAAGCAGAAAAGAAAACCAGAGAGCAATCCTACTTCACGCCACCGAAACGGCGATCCCGCGAAGCGAACTCCCAGATCGCCCCGCGCAGGTGAGCCGGGGTGTAGTCCGGGAAGAGCACCTGCTGGTAAACCATCTCGGCATAAGCCGACTGCCAGATCAAAAAGTTGCTGGTCCGCTGCTCCCCCGACGGGCGCAGGAACAGGTCCACGTCCGGCATGTCGGGCTCGTCGAGGTAGCGGGAAAAATCCTTCTCCGAGACATCCCGGGGCTTGATCCGCCCCTGATTCGCCTCCGCCACCAGGGCCTTCGCCGCATCCGCGATCTCCGCGCGGCCACCGTAATTGATGCACATGTACAGCGTCATCCGGGTGTTGTGCTTCGTCTGCTCCTCCGCGCGCTCCAGCTCGCTAATCACCGAGCGCCACAGGCGCGGTCGGCGACCCACCCAACGGATCCGCACCCCAAGGGAGTCCAGGTAATCGCGCTGTTTGCGCAGCACATCGCGGTTGAAGCCCATGAGGAAGCGCACCTCCTCGGCCGAGCGCCGCCAGTTCTCCGTGGAGAAGGCATAGGCGGAGAGCGCCTCGACACCCAGCTCCAGGCACTCCTCCACCAGACTGATCAGCACCGACTCCCCTCGCTTGTGCCCCTCGGTCCGTGCCAGGCCGCGCTCCTGTGCCCAGCGACCGTTGCCGTCCATGACCAGCGCGATGTGCCGCGGCACAAGTCCAGTAGGCAGGCTGGCGATCTGTTCTCGGGTTGCGGTTTCGTTCTTCACAACAGCCATTGTGCCAGCCCCACCTCGCGGATCCGTTATCCCCTCCCGCGGTCACCCCGTTGTTGTGGGGACGACGCCACCGGCTGGCGGATGATTCTTCCCGGCCGGTTCCGATCGGTTCACAGGGCCGCGTAGGCCGGGCAGGCGACCTCCAGCTGCTGGCGGACGTGCGCCAACAGCAGTTCGTGAGCCACCCGCACGTTGCCGGGGTTGGCCGCGACCTGGGCAGCCACTGCCAGCCGATCGTGAGCCAGCAGCCACAGCAGGCGCACCGCCTCGGGGGGAGGGGTGGCCGAACCCGGTGGGCGGCAGAGCACGCACACGCTGCCCCCGGCGCGCGGATGGAAGGCCCGGTGTGGCCCGGGACGGCCGCATTGGGCGCAGTCCACGAGGCTGGGCATCCAGCCAGCTTCTGCGAGCCCGTGGAGGACGAAGCGATCGGCCACGCTCACTGGGGGCAGCTCTGGGGTGGCTGGGTCAGTTCCGGCGAGGAGGGCGAGGCCTGCGTCCAAGCTAGAAAAGACGGCTTCGGAGGACCCTTCCGCGGTGGAGAGGATCTGGGCGAGCTCCAGCATCGCGGCCCCGGCGAAGTATTTGTCCACGTCCGCGACGATGGGGCCGGCGTAACTAGCCAGGGAGGCGGTGTCCGTGATTTTGCCGAGGCTGCGGCCCCGGTAGACCTGCACGTTGACCTTCGAGAAACGATCGAGGCGGGCCCCGAAGCGGGACTTCGTCTTGCGGATGCCCTTGGCGACCGCGCGCACCACCCCGTGACTGCGGGTCAGCAGCACGAGGATGAGGTCGGCCTCCCCCAGCTTGTAGCTGCGCAAGACGAAAGCCTCGTCCCGGAAGTTCGGGCGAGGCGAGAAAGATGACATGGCTGACAGGCTACCGCGTGAGGCAGCTACTTAGACGATGAGCTCGGGGTGCGCGTCGGAGCGGCGACGGATCCGCTGCCAGGCCGTGGCCGTCGCGGCGATGGCGGCGACCATCTCCAAACCGACGCGCAGCAGGGCGATCTCGATGAAGGCGAGGACAGCGTAGAGCACGCCGGAAACCAGAACATTGGCCACGTTCGGCTCGAAGCTGATCTCCGGAGAGCTGGTGAAGAACTCGGAACCATCGAAGCCGTTGATGGAGATGCCCACCCCACTCAGCCCGATCATCGAACCGAAGGTCATAACCACCGCGTTCACCAGAATGATCACGATGCCCAGGATGTAGAGCACCCGGATGAAGCCGGGGGAAAGGATACGGTTGAAGCCGAAATCCGTCAGCGTACGGAGGAATCCCTCCGCTTTCGCAGGCTCGCTAGTTCTGCTCGCCATGGCTCTGCCCCGGGTTCTGGTTCTGCGCCTGATCCTGCTCCATGGCCCGCAGGCGCTGCTCCTGGCGCGCGTCGATGGCCTGTACGGACTGAGAGGTGCGGATCAGGGAGACCGCGACCTCCAGGTAGACGCGGGACAGCGCCAGCACCGCCACCGTAATCAGCACGATCGGCGGGACAGCCAGGACGAAGACCAGCAGGCTGAAGCCCAGCGGCTGGCCGGAGAAGAACACGCTCACCGCGCCCAGCAGTGCCAGGCCGGCGGCCACACCGATGACCACGAAGAGCACCATGTACAGCACCTGGGCCACGCTCGGGGTGACGTAGCGGCGGAAGCTGAAATCGAACAGTGCGCCGAAGAAGCTGCCGCCTTGCGGATCCTGACCCACCGGGTAGCGCGCATCATCGCTAGCGAACTGCGCACGCGAGGAGTAGTCCACGCCAGGGTGTACCCCAACGCTGTGGTCCTCGGCGCTGCCACGGTATTCCGGTGCGCTGTGGTCCATGCCCTGGCCCTGCAGGAAGGTCTCATTGGCCTGCCGGGCCTGCTCAGGTGTCAGCTCGCCCGGGGTGCGGGGCGAGAAGTCGGAAGGTTGTTTCTCGGGATTATCCATGTGTACTCCTTGGATGCACGCTCGCACTGGTGTGTCGCGACGCGCCCAGTGCCCGGGCCGGGCGGGGGTTTAGAAGCCCATGCGCTCCAATGCCTTCGGGTCAGACTGCCAGTTCTTCGCCACCTTCAGGCGGACGTCAAGGTAGATGTTCTGCCCCAGCATCTCAATGATCTGGAGGCGAGAGTTGTGCACGATCCGAGACAGTCGGCGGTTATTGCGGCCCCGCAGGATGGCCTTCTGGCCCTCCCGTTCCACGTAGATCACCGCGTGCACGTTCAGCACACCCTCCCTGGTCGGGGACGGCAGGATCTCGTCGACCTTCACAGCCACCGAGTGCGGCAGCTCGTGTTCCAGTCCGCTCAGTGCGGCCTCGCGGATCAGCTCGGCGATGCGGGTCTCGGTGTCGTCGTCGGTGACGTGGTCATCCGGGTAGAACTTCGGTCCCTCGGGCAGCTTCTCAGCGATGACGTCCACCAGGGTGTCCAGCTGGAATCCATCCTGGGCGGAAAGAGGGACGACGTCCACCTCGGCGCCGTCGAGCGCTTCGGTGAGCATGGCGTGCAGGCCGAGCAGCTGCTGGCCAACCCTGTCCTTGGAGACCTTGTCGGTCTTGGTGACGATGCCCATTAGCGGCACCTTGGGCGCGACCTGGCGGACGTTTTCCACGATCCAGCGGTCGCCGGGGCCGATCTTCTCGTCGGCTGGCACGCACACACAGATCAGGTCCATGTCCACGTAGGTTTCCTTGACCACGTCGTTGAGCCGCTCGCCCAGCAGGGTGCGTGGCCGGTGCAGGCCCGGAGTGTCCACGACGACGATCTGGGCCTTCGGCCGGTGCACGAGCCCGCGGATCGGGTGGCGCGTGGTTTCCGGCTGATCGGCGGTGATGGCGATCTTCTCCCCGACCAGGGCGTTGGTCAGCGTGGATTTTCCGGTATTCGGCCGGCCCACGAAGCTCACGAAGCCGGAGCGGAAGCCCTCGGGCGTGTCGAAGCCGAGCCCAGCACCCGCACTTTCGGTCGCGGGGTTGCCTGCTGCCGGGCTGGCAGCAGCGTCGGCGGGGAGCATCGACTCATCGGGGAAAATCATCTCGCTAGTCACCCTCCCCATTCTGCCCTACTGCAGGCCGTGGGGCGGAATCATCGCGCCGCGGGGCAGCCTCGCCGGAACCGGCCTGGCCCACCGCCTCGGCGCTTTCCTCAGCGGCCTGCTCCTCCCCCGGGGCCACCCGGCTGACGACGGCGGATTTCACAATGTAGCGCCCCTTCTTGTTGTGGCCGCCCTCGAAGACCAGGTGCAGCCCAGCAGTGGTGATCTCCGCCCCCGGCATCGGCACCTTGCCCAGCTCGAGGGCGCCCAGCCCGGCCACGGTATCGGCCTGGTCATGCTGCTCCTCGCTGAATTCGATCTCCGTGGCCCGCTCCGGAACCCAGCTGCGGTCCTCCCAGGATCCTGCTCCGCCGCGTTCATGGTGGCCGGCCTCCCCATGTCCGGACTCGGCGCGGGAAGAGTCTTTCTGCTCGCCGTGGTGCGCCCCCTCATAGCTCTGCTCACGGAAGAGCTCTTCCAGCTCGCCCAGAGGGAGCCGGGAGCTGACCCGGTAACGGCCATCGCCCAGACTTTCGATCGGCTGGTCCTCGTCGGCGTCGTACTCATCAGAAATTTCGCCGACGATCTCCTCCAGAATGTCCTCGATGGAGATCAGGCCTGCGACCGCGCCGTACTCGTCGACCAGCATTGTCAGGTGCACCTGGTCGCGCTGCATGTCCTCGAGCAGGTCGGTAAGCAGCCGGGAATCGGGGACGAAGTTCGGCTTGCGCATCACCTCGGTCACCGGCGTATGACGGCCGGCGTCCTGGTCGTGGTACGTCTGCGCAACCAAGTCCTTGAGGTAGACGATTCCGACAATGTCGTCGACGTCCTCGCCGATCACCGGGAGGCGGGACAGCCCGGAGCGCACGCACAGGCTCGTCGCCTGGCCTGCGGACTTGCTGTCCTCGATCCACACCATCTCCGTGCGTGGCACCATCACTGCACGGGCAGTCGTATTCGTCAGATCGAAGACAGACTGGATCATCCTGCGCTCGTCAGTCTCCACGATGCCGTGCTCCGTCGCGATATCCACCATCTCCCGCAGCTCGATCTCCGAGGCGAACGGACCATCCCTAAAACCACGACCCGGGGAGAGCACCGATCCGGCGCGCACCAACCCGCGAGCGAGAAAACCGAAGACCCGGTTCACCCCCAGAAGGAATGGGGCTGCGGCCAGGGAAACGGAGTAGGGGTTTTGACGTCCCAAAGTACGAGACAGCACGCCGATGACGACGAAGTTGATGAACGCCGTCAGCAGAATAGCGGCGATCAGTGACAAGGCCTGCAGCTCGAAAGCCTCGACGAACACCGCCGCCATCAATGCCGTGCCCGTGACCTCGCACAGGGTGCGCAGCAGGACGAGCAGGTTGATGTGCTCCGCGCGGCGGGCCATGACCTTAGCCAGGTGGCGAGCCCCCGGGCGCTCGTCCTTAACGAGTGTTTCGACCCTCGCCGGAGACAGCGAGGATAGTGCGGTCTCAGCCAGGGAGAACACCGCACTGACCGCGAGCGCGAGGATCAGGCCGATAGTGCCAGCTAATATCCAGGTGTCCATTTACTTCGGCTCGGTTTCTAGCCCGGAGCTAAAGGAACTGCCGGAACCGGAGTCGTCCCGGTCCGCCGCACTCGGGAATGCCGCGGCACCGCTCGGCTTCGGGCCGAACTTCACGCCGCGCTCCTCCTGGGAGTCGTACCAATTCGCCAGGACCTCGTTCTGGATGGAGAACATCTGCTGCTCCTCCTCCGGGGTTACGTGGTCGAAGCCCAGCAGGTGCAGCACGCCGTGCACAGTCAGCAGGTCCAGCTCGTGGGCCAGGGAGTGGCCGGCGCGCTCAGCCTGCCCCTTCGCAAAGCTCGGGCAGAGCATGATGTCGCCCAACATCGCTGGCGAGACCGGCGGGCCGTCCTTGCGGCCCCAGCCCGGGGTGAGCTCATCCATCGGGAAGCTCATGACGTCCGTCGGGCCCGGTAGGTTCAGCCAGCGCAGGTGCAGGTCGGCGATGGTCTCCTCGTCCACGATGTGGATGGACAGCTCCGCGCTGGAGTGGACGTCCATGGTCCACAGCGTGTAGCGGGCGACGTCGATCAGCTCTTCCTCGTTGATCTCGCCCCAGCCGGATTCGTTAAAAACCTCGATGCTCACTAGCGGGTTCTCCATTCCTGTTGTTCTTCACGGTCCAAGCGGGCGAGCTCCTCTTCGGCCTCGAAGCGCTCGTAGGCGTCCACGATGCGGGTCACCAGCCGGTGCCGGACGACGTCATTGCTGCTCAGCTCGGCGAAACGGATGCCGTCCACCCCGTCCAGGATCTCCTGGCTGGCGGCCAGGCCGCTGCGCTGTTTCTTCGGCAGGTCCACCTGGGTCAGGTCGCCGGTGATGACCATCTTCGACCCGAAACCCAGCCGGGTGAGGAACATCTTCATCTGCGCGGGCGTTGTGTTCTGAGCCTCGTCCAGGATGACGAAGCTGTTGTTCAGCGTGCGGCCGCGCATATAGGCCAGCGGGGCGACCTCAATGACGCCGGATTCCATGAGTCGCGGGATGATCTCGGGGTCCACCATCTCCCGCAGCGCGTCGTGGAGGGGGCGCAGGTAGGGGTCGATCTTGTCGCCCAGGGTGCCGGGCAGGAAACCGAGGTTCTCCCCCGCCTCCACTGCTGGCCGGGTCAGGATGATCCGGGTGACCTCCTTGGCCTGCAGCGCTTGCACTGCCTTGGCCATCGCCAGGTAGGTCTTGCCCGTGCCTGCGGGGCCGAGCCCGAAGACGACCGAGTAGTTGTCGATGGCCTCGACGTATTCTTCCTGGCCAAGGGTCTTCGGCCGCACCGCCTTGCCGCGGTAGCTGACGATGGGGGCAGCCTTGTAGTTCAGTACTGCGCCCTGCTCGTCGAGCATTTCGATGATGCGGCGAGTGACGTCCGGGGTGACGGCCTGGCCGTGATCAGCGATGGCGGCCATCTCCATCAGGATCTTGCGGGTGCGGCTCACCTCGCTGGCCTCGCCTCGCAAGACCAGGTGGTTGCCTCTGGTCAGGATGTCTGCGTCGACGGCGTCTTCGACGATCCTGAGATTCTCATCTGCTGGACCGGAGATGGCCAGCACGGCTTCTGGGGGAAGTTCGAGGGTGGAGCTGGCGACTCGCGGGCGTGGTGATTGCGCTGCGTGGGCTCCGTGGGTGCGGACATTATGAGGAACCATATGGGCTTTATCCTACCGCGCCCCAGCGTCCGTGAGGGCGCCAATCGCACCCAGCGCCACCGCGCCGGCGGTGGCCGTGCGCAGCACCTCGGGGCCGAGGACGACCGATTGGCCGCCGAGCTCCTCGAGGGTCGCCAGCTCCTCCGGAGCGATGCCGCCCTCTGGCCCGATGACCAGGACGATGTCCTCTACATCGGCAGCACCCTCAACGAAGGTGCGGAAGCTGCCGCGGGCGTCCTCGTGAAGCATCCCGAGGCGCGCGGTGCTCGCGGGGCTCGCTAGCCCCGGCACCAGCTTCGGTAGGTCGGTGAGATTGCGCAACAGCCCGGTGATCTCGGGAAGAACGAGCCGACGGGACTGCTTGGTGGCTGCGAAGGCGGTTTTCTCCCAGCGAGCCAGCGCCTTATCTTCCTTCTTGTCCCAGCGGGCGATGCAGCGGCTGGCCGCCCATGGGATGATGCGATCCGCCCCAGCCTGGACCATCAGATCCACCGCCAGCTCGGAGCGGTCGGACTTCGGCAACGCTTGAACGATCGTCACCCGAGGACTGGGTTGCGGCAACTCCAGCAGCTCCGAAACGTGCACTCCCGCAGACGAGAACGTGCCGCGCACAGCGGTGGCGGCACCGTCACTGACGATGACCGCCTCCCCGTCGGCAATGCGCTTGACCTGGCTGTGCCGCGCCTCTGCCCCGGTAAGCTGAACGGAATCACCGACCGCGACACCCTGAGGCAGGGGCTGGATGAACACTGATTCTGTCACTAGATTCTTTCCGCTTCTTCCGCTGGTGGCTCGGCTGGTTGAGCCGGTGCACGGATGCTTGAGCTAGGCCGGCCTTATCGGCCTTATTGCGCCGCTTTAGGCGCGGGAGAAGTGCTTGCGCAGCCGGGAGAACAGGCCGCTGTGCTGTCCACCCTTCGTGTTCACGGCCACGTCCTCCTTGGAGTGGTCGCGCAGCTGCTCCAGCAGTTCCCGCTGCTTGTGGCTCAGGTTGGTCGGCACGGTGACGTCCACGTGGACGATCAGGTTGCCGTGGCCCTCGCGGCGCAGGTGCGGCATGCCCTGGCCAGACAGGCGGATCTGCTCGTCCGGCTGAGTGCCGGCCGGGATCTCCACCGACTCATTGCTGCCATCCAGCAGCTCCAGCGAGGTCTTCGTCCCCAGCGCGGCGTCCACTGCCGGGACGGAGATGGTGACGTGCAGGTTATCGCCCTCGCGGATAAACATCGGGTGCTCCTCGGCCTGGACCTCGATGTAGAGGTCACCGGCCGGGCCGCCGCCCGGGCCGACCTCGCCCTCACCGGTCATGCGGATGCGCATGCCGTCGGAAATACCGGCCGGGATATTCACCGCGATGTCCCGGCGAGCGCGCACCCGGCCATCGCCCTGGCAGTTCTCGCACGGATCCTCAATAATCTCGCCGGTACCGCCGCAGCGGTGGCACGGGCGGGCGACCTGCACGCGGCCCAAGATGGAGTTCTGAACCTCCATGACCTGGCCCTGCCCGTGACAGGTGGGGCAGCCCACCGCCTCGGACTTGGACTGAGACCCCGTCCCCTCGCAGGGCTCGCACAGCACTGCGGTGTCCACGGTGACCTCGTGCTTGATGCCGGAGTAGATCTCCTCCAGGCTCAGCGAGATGCGCAGCAGCGCATCGTTGCCGCGGCGCACACGGGGGACGCGCTGGCCCGCTCCCCCGCCGCCACCGCCGAAGAAGGCGTCGAAGATATCGCCCAGTCCGCCGGTGCCGAATCCACCGCCGCCGCCCGGCTGGCCGAAGCCCGGCTCCTCTGGGTCGCCACCGGCGTCCACAATCTGGCGCTTCTGCGGGTCAAGGAGAACCTCTTGGGCAAGGGTTGCCTCCCGGAACTTCTCCGCCGCGTCCTCGGACGGGTTGACGTCCGGGTGGTACTTGCGGGCGACCTTGCGATAAGCCTTCTTGATCTCCGAATCGGTGGCGTTATGGTCCACGCCAAGAATGCCGTAATAGTCACGGGCCACGGTGAGTTTTATCCCCTTTGCTCGCTATCGAAACCAAACTTGCAGTCTACTCCCCGGCCAGAATCCGGGATACATAGTGCGCCACTGCGGTCACCTTAGACATCGTGCCGGGGTAGTCCAAGTGGGTTGGGCCCAGCACACCGAGCCCGCCCATGACCGCGTTTTCCGCGCCGTAACCGGTGGAGATCACCGAGGCGCTGCGCAGCTCTTCGTCCTCGTTTTCCTCGCCGATGCTGACCTGGATACCCATGTCGCGGACCCCAGAGAGGAGTTTGAGAACGACGACCTGTTCTTCCAACGCTTCGAGCACCGGGGTTAATTCCCCCACCCGGGCGATATTCGGGGTCCCAGCGAGGATGAGCCGGTCGTTGGGGCGCTCCACCATGGTCTCCATCAGCACGGTCGCCACCGCGATCAGGGCCGGCCGCAGCTCCGCGGGCACCGTCTTCGACCGGGCCTCCTGGGCTAGGGAGGCGATCTTCGCGCAGGCCTCCTCCAGGGTCAGCCCGACGACGCTGTGGTTCACCAAGTCGCGGACGCGCGGCAGGTCGGACTCGGCGAGCGGTTCCCCGAGGTCGACGTTGCGCTGGTCGACCCGCCCGGTGTCTGTGATGAGGACGACGAGCAGGCGGTGGGTGGAAAGGTGCACGAGCTCGCAGTGCTTCACCCGGCCGATGCGCATATCCGGCAGCTGAACGACCGCCACCTGGCGGGTCAGCTGAGCCAGCAACTGAACGCTGCGGCGCAGGACGTCCTCGAGGTCCACCCCGTGCTCCAGAAAGTCCAGAATCGCCCGACGCTCCGGCATGCTCATCGGCTTGACCGCGTGGATGCCGTCCACGAAGTGGCGGTAGCCCTTCACGGTGGGGATGCGCCCAGAGCTGGCATGCTGCTGGGTGATGTAGCCATCCTGCTCGAGGGCGGCCATGTCGTTGCGGATCGTCGCCGAGGACACGCCCAGCTGGTGCCGGTCGAGGAGCATCTTGGAACCCACCGGCTCCTGCAGGGAGATGTAGTCTGACACGATGGCGCGCAACACCTCGCTGCGGCGTTGCTGGGTCGACAGCGACGCACGGTTCTTCGGCACGCGATTAGTCACGGAAAAGCTCACCACCATCTGTTCTGCTTCTCCCCCAGCCTAGGCGAAAGGCTGGGTTCACTCCATGATCACTCCATGGCGAGCAGTAGGTCGGTCACGATGCCGTCCACCAGGTAGCGGCCCTGCTCCGTGACCCGCAGACGTTGTGCGCGCGCATCGACCTCGAGCAGGCCCAGGTGCTGGTAGCGCTCGATTTCCGCCTCGGTTCCCGCCAGCCCAGCAAGTGCGACACCCTCTCGCAGTCGCAGGCCCAGCATCAGGTGCTCGGTAGTCAGGTCTGCTTGACTCAGTGGTTCGAAGGTCACCGCGGGCAGGTCATGGCGCTGCATGAGGGCCTCCCAGTAGCGCGCAGGGTACTTGGCGTTGACCAGGCGCGTGATGCCAGAGAAATCCTCCGCGCCCGTGCGCTCCGCTGCTTCAACCGGTAGGTACTGCGCCGCCGCATCCTCACGCAGCCGCACGCAACCGTGGGCCCCTGGGCCCGCGCCCCACCACTGACCATCCCGCCAGTAGATGAGGTTGTGCTCGCACTCCCCGCCCGGCTTGGCCCAGTTGGAGACCTCATACCACTGGAAACCCGCCTCGACGAGACGCTCGTCAATCATGCGGTAACGGTCGGCGTAGACGTCCTCATCGGGTGCCGGCAGCTCCCCGCGCCGGACCTTGCGGGCCATCGCGGTGCCGTCCTCGACGATGAGGGAATAAGCGGAAACATGGTCCACGTCCGCCTCGATGACGGCATCCAAGCTGCGGGCCAGATCCTCGTCACGCTCGGTGGGCGTGCCGTAGATCAGGTCCAGGTTCACGTGCTCAAAGCCCGCGGCCTTGGCTTCCGCCACCGCCTGTTCCGGGCGGCCAGGCGTGTGCTGGCGCTCCAGGAGCTTCAGGACGTGTCCAGCCGCCGACTGCATGCCAAGGGAGATCCGGTTGAAGCCTGCCTCGCGGAGGCGGGTGAAAAATTCCGGGCTCGTGGACTCCGGGTTGGCCTCTGTGGTGACCTCCGCGTCCGGGGCCAGGCCAACGGTGCGGCGCACCGCGTTGAGGGCGCGCACCAGCCCCTCAGCACCCAGCATGGAAGGGGTGCCGCCGCCGAAGAAGACGGTGCTCACCCCGGGGTCGGATTCCCCCTCGTAGAGCCCCCGCCGATCCCAGGCCGCTGCCGCCAGCTCAAGTTCCACCTCGAGCGCGTCGAGATAGCCGGCCGGGGTGCGCCCCTGCGCGGACCCCATGCTGGCAGGATCGGCGGCCAGCTCCGCGGGGGTATAGGTGTTGAAGTCGCAATAGCCGCAGCGCGAAGCGCAGAACGGCACGTGGATATACAGCCCGCTGGTCATGCCCAGCTACACTACCCGGCCGCGCCGCTTCGTCAGCTTTGCGATGAGCTGCTCGATGCGAGCCCGCTCGGCGAGGAACTGCGGTGGGGCCTCCCCGCGCATGGCTTGTGCCACGGCTGGCTGCTTGGCCACACCCTCCTGCCAGTGCGCCACGATCTCCCGGGTGCGCTTCTCGGCCTCGTTGAAGACCTGCGGCAGGAGAACGGCCTGCGCGTTGATGGCCAGGTCGGTCTGCTGGACGACCCACTCGGAGAGCTCCGCCAGCTCGCCGATGATTTCCTCGTTGCGCTCGCGCAGCCACAGCCGCCAGCCGGCGGTCGTTGCCATCTGCGGCCGGGCTCCGTCGTCAGCGCCCTGCGATGAGGACGTCACCCCCGTCGCGGCCTGATTGCTCTCGGGCGGCGGTGTGGGTGCGCCTTTGCGCAAGAAGGACAGGGTGCGTCCGGGGTGGTGGAAAGTATTGGACATCTCTCCGCTGCGCACTCCGGATACGAACGCCTGGCGTAGGCCGTTGAGCTCCGCGAGCCCCGGGCGGACCTCCTTGCGGCCCTGGCGGACGACAGAGGTGAATTCAAGCAAGCAGTCCTCGACCAGCTCGCCGTCCCAATCCGCGATGGCCTGGGCGATGTGCTCGATGTGCTCGGCGATTTCATCGCCGATGTCGTAGATATTCTGGGTGAGGTCGCGCACGCGCAGCGACGCATCGTAGTGCACGTGACCTCCCTTTTTTACTTCGTCCACGACATCCGACACTTCGCCTTCCCAGCTTCCGTTTCCCTGTAGGGCGGCGCATAAAAGGCTGTACCCGCATCACATTATGTGAGTGATGCGGGTACGTCCGGGAGGCTTGGCCGTGTCCGGGGATTTATGTGAGCTTTCGGCCCCTGGCGCCACCCAGTGGGACGGCGTCACGGGGACGGGCAGCTACTTCTCGGAGTAGATCCAGGCAATATCGTCGGCGAAATTCTTCTCCACCATGAAACGCTTGAGCTTCATTGACGGAGTCACCTCGCCACGCTCCTCCTCGAAGTCGCGGTGGACGATGCGGAACTTCTTGATGCCCTCCGCGTGGGAGACCGACTGATTGGCCTCGTTGATCGCGTCCTGAATCTCGCCGCGCAGGTTCGGGTTCTTCGCCAGATCACGGATCGAGGTGCCGGCGGAGATGCCGTTGCGGGCCTTCCAGCTCTCCACTGCGGCCTCATCCAGGGAGATCAGGGCGCCGATGAACTTCTGATCATCACCCACGACCATGGCCTGGGAGATCAGCGGGGCGGAACGCAGGATGTCCTCCAGCGGACCCGGGGAGACATTCTTACCGCCAGCGGTGACGAGGATTTCCTTCTTGCGGCCGGTGATGCGCAGGTGGCCGGTCGGCAGCAGGGCGCCCAGGTCACCGGTGGCGTAGAAACCATCCTCGTCGAAGGCCTCCTTGGTGGCCTCCTCGTTGTTCCAGTAGCCGCCGAAGATGACGTCGCCCTTGAGCAGGATCTCGCCGTCCTCGGCGATGCGGACGGTGTTGCCGCCAACGGGGCGACCCACGGTGCCGATGATGTTATCCGGCTCGAAGTTCACGGTAATCGCGGCAGTGGATTCGGTCAGCCCGTAGCCCTCGTAGATGTACACGCCGACGCCGCGGAAGAAGTGCATGAGCTCCGTGTTGAGCGCCGAGCCGCCAGAGATGGCGTACTCCAGCTCCCCGCCCATGGCCTCGCGGACCTTGGAGTAGATCAGCTTGTCGAAGATCGCGCGGCTGGTCTTCAGAGCAAGGTTCGGCCCCTGCGGGGTGTCCAGCGCCTTGGAGTACTCCACCGCGACCTTCTCGGCGCGCTCGAAGAGCTTCTCGCCGATCTTGGACCCATCGGAGGCCTTAGCACGCACACCCGCGTGGACCTTCTCGAAGACGCGTGGCACGCCCAGGACCATGTTCGGATTGGAGCGCTGGAACTCGGTGACCAGAGTGCCGAAGTCCGACCAGTGGGTCTGGGTGCAGCCGGTCGTGAGCAGCAGGTAGGACACCGCGCGGGAGAGCACGTGCGCCAGCGGAAGGAAGGTCACCGCACTCTTGCCCGGCATACCCAGGCGGCCGATCGGGTGGGTTGCCAGGCCGCGGGCCTCGCTGAGCCAGTTGGAGTGCAGCACCTTGCAGCCCTTCGGGCGGCCGGTGGTGCCGGAGGTGTAGACGATGGAGCAGACATCGGAGGTACGCACATCGGCGATGCGGGCCTCAACCTCGTCCTGGGAGATCTTCTTGTCGCGACCGTCGTTGATGAGGATGTCGACGGCACCGCGGTTGATGCCCAGCACGCGTGTCAGCGGTTCCTTCTCGGTGGGAGTTCCATCCTCGGGGATGAAGTTTTCGAGACGCTCGCAGTGTTCTTGGGTCTCGCCTACGGCGAAGCTGGCGCCGGAGTCCTGCACGATCCAGGCGCACTGGGAGGTCGAGGAGGACGGGTAGATCGGCACGGAGATCGCGCCCGCTGCCTGGATCGCCAGGTCAAGCAGCGACCACTCGTAGCGGGTTTCCGACATGATGACGACGCGGTCCTTGGCCTTCACCCCATTGGCGATGAGGCCGCGGGCGACGGCATAGACCTCGTCGAGGAACTGAGTGGTGGTGACATCCTCCCAGTCGAAGTTCTTCGGACGACTGAAGACGACCACGCTCGGGTGATCTTTCTGCAGGTCACGCAGCGCGGTCAGAATCGTCTCGTTCTCGCCGATGGTATACAGCGGTTCTGAGGTGTATTCCGTCCTCATCATTCTCCTTTATGGACCGTAGCTCAGTAATAGATTTCGCTACAGCTATAAAAACACACATAAGTGGTGCAGGTCACTAAAACGCAGATTTCCCCGGGTCGCGCATCGTTGCGGGCCTCCCCCACCACCGAGGGGCAAAGACCTTAGAGGACGTTAGCCGCGAGCCACGCCACGAGAAGGAGCACGAGCAGCAGGGCAAGGGCCTGCCGAACCTTCGAATGGTGCTTCATGGTTTCCTAAACACTCTCCTGTTCACCGCAGCGCCCGGCATCTGCACCGGCGCCACGCTCTGGCTGAGAACCCGAGGACCGTTGGGCACGCCCCGGGGTCGCAGGTTTTTCAACCTGTGCTGCCAGCAGCTTCACGCTCTCTGGCCCCAGCACCTCCGCCTCCTCGGCGCTTCGGGGAATGATCCCCCAGAGCACCTTATTGAGCAGCCAGGATACGCCCCCGGCGAAGGCGAGCAGGAACGCCACCACCACCGGAGCCTGGATCCATACCGAGGCGTTGATCAGCCAATTCATGTTCTCACTACCGCGAATCTACTCGTTGCGCGCGCTTAGCCGGTAACCGCGCCGGCCAGACCACGGCGGCGCAGCAGCGGTTCGACGCTGCGCTGACGGCCACGGAACATCCAGAATGCATCCTCGTAGTCGATGGTCGCACCGCGCGAGAGGATCATGCGGCGGAAGCGCTCCCCAGCGAAGCGGACGTCGTCCAGATCGATCTCTTCAGCTTCGGCACCGCTGGTCTTCGCCGCATCGTCAGCATCCAACGACGCCTCCCGGGCGGCTCCGGTGTCAACGAAGGCCTGGAAACCATCGGCGTCCAGGACCTCAGCCCAGAGGTAAGACCAGTAGTCCGCCGAATAGCCACCAGCGAAGATGTGGTTGAAGTAGGCGGAGCGGTAGCGGGGGGCGATCTTATCCGCGATATCGATGCCAGCCTCCTCGAGCGCGCGGCGCTCGAAGGCGGCGATGTCCGTCACCTGGGCCGCTTCGTCCTCGGTGAGCTGGTGCCAGGCCAGGTCCACCACGCAGGCGGCGACGTACTCGGTGGTAGCGAAACCTTCGCCCCACTGCGCCTGCTTCTGGACGGCGGCGACCAGCTCGGCGGGCAGCACCTCGCCGGTATCCACGTGCTTGGCGTAGTTAGCCAGGATCTCCGGCTGCAGTGCCCAGTTCTCATTGATCTGGGAGGGGAACTCCACGAAGTCGCGTGGTACGGAGGTGCCGGACAGGCTCGGGTAGCGAACCTCGGAGAGCAACCCGTGCAGGGCGTGGCCGAACTCATGGAAGACCGTGGCCACCTCATCGAGGCTGAGCAGCGCTCGTCCCACCTCGCCCGGCGCGAGCTCGGCCGGCTTGGCGATATTGAGGACGTTGACGACCACCGGCTTGGTGCCCAGCAGATCGGACTGATCCACAAAGCTGCTCATCCACGCACCTCCCCGCTTGGTCGGGCGGGCGTACATATCGGTGATTATCAGCCCGATGCCCTCCCCAGGGGCCACTCCCGGGTAGCTGCTGTCCGCACCCTCGCGGACCTCCCAGACCAGGGCTTCCGGGTGGTAGCCCTCGAGGTCCTCGCGGCGGACAACCTCGATGCCATAGAGGCGCTGGGCGGCGTAAAAGGCGCCGTCGATGAGCACCTGGTCCAGGGGGAAGTAGCTGCGCAGCTCCTCCTCGTCCACCGAGAGCTCTTCCTGCTTGAGCTGGGCGGACCAGTAGGCCCAATCCGCGCCCGTGAGCTCTGGATTTTCCTCGCCAGCGGAGACGGCCTGCTTGTCCAGCAGTCGCTTGTACTCACCGTGGGCATTGCCCACCGCGGCGGGAATGACCTGGTTCAGCAGCCCCTTGACGGCATCGACGGAGCCGGCGGTTTCCTCCTCTGCCACGAAGTCCGCGTGGGAGGCGTAGCCCAGAAGCGCTGCGCGGCGGGCGCGCAGGCGGGCGATCTCCTTGAGGGTCTCATCATTGGCAGTACCGGCCCGTTGTAGGGAGGCCTCGTAGACCCGGCGGCGAACCTCCGGGTTTTCGAGGGACTCCAGGATGGGTTGCACGCTGGGCAGGCCGAGCCGGATGAGCCAGCCCTGCTTGCCGGCTTCCTTCGCATCGGTGGCCAGCACCTCGCGGGTGGCCTCGCTGAGGCCCGCGAGCTCTTCCTCCAAGGTGATCAACACGGCGGACGCTTCGGTCTGCTCCTGTAGGACACGGCCGAAGCGGGTGGATAGCTCGGCGAGGCGCTCGTCGATCTGCTTGAGCTCGTCTCGCTGTTCCGGGGCGAGTTCTGCCCCGCCCCGGCGGAACTTGCGGCGCCAGTAGGCCATGAGCGCGGCCTCCTCGCTGCCCTCCTCGATCTGAGTGTTTTCATCGACCCGCTTGATGCGCTCCCACAGCGCCTCGTTGAGGTAGAGCTCGGAGAAGTGCTTCGCCAGTGGCGGGGACACCGCCTCTTCCACGTCGCGGATCTCCGGGGTGGCCATCGTGCCGGCGTAGTTGAAGATCACCGCGAGCACGCGGTCAAGCATCCGCCCGGAGGCCTCCAGGGCCTCCACGGTGTTCTCCCACGTCGGCTCTTCGGGGGTCGCCGCGATGGCGGCCACCTCCGCGGCATGATCGTCCACTGCAGTGAAGAAGGCCGGAACGAGTTCGCTGACCTCGACTTTGGCGAAGTCCGGCAGCTCGTAGGGAAGGCTGGAAGGCGTGTCGAAATCTAACATGCGCTCCAGTGTAGCGACCCGCCCAGACACGGCCGTGGGGCCGGTGGGCAGGCGCCGGGCTAGGAGCTAGTCGTCCTTGGATACTTCCTTGGCGATGATCTCCAGCGGCTCGATGGAGCGCACCGACGGGTCCAGTCCAACACCCGGGACGACGATGAACTTGTTCTCGCGCACCGCCTTCATATTCTTGGTCGCAGGCTCGCGCTTGAGCTCGTCGATCTTCTCCTGCGCGGTATCCATCGGCAGACCGCGGCCAGAGATGTCGGCGACGACGATGTAGTCCGGATCCTTTTCGGCGAAAGCCTCCCAGCTGACTTCGTTGCGATCCTCCTTGAGGTCCTCGAAGACGTTGGTCGAACCAGTGAGCTTCGCGATGTCGTTGGAGATTCCGTAGCGGCCGTCGACCCACGGGGCGGCGTCGTTGATGTTGAAGAGGAAGGCCAGCGACTTGCCAGAGTTCACATCCGCGTTGTCGACGGCCTCCTGCGTCTGGTCGATGAGCTTCTTGGCTTCTTCTTCCGCGCCGAGAATTTCGCCCAGTTGCTCGTAGTCCTTTTGGAGATTCTCGAAGCCGGTCGTGCCGTCGGCCGGGCAGTCCGTGTTGGACACGAAGGTGCGGACCCCGTTATCCGCCCAGAACTCACGGGTGCCGGTGAGACTTTCCACGAAGCTGCCACGCTGGGTCGCGACGATGAAATCCGGGTCCACGTCGAGCACCTGCTCCGCGGTTGCGACGGTCTTGCTCAGCACTGGAATGCTGTCATAAGCCTCCTGCCATTTCGGCTGGACCTTGTCGCGCAGCGAGCTGGTGCCAACCATCTTGTCCTTCTGGCCCAGCTCGAAGAGGTTTTCGGTGGTGGCCTGGCGCAGGGTGACGATGCGCTCCGGCCTCTTTTCGATCGAGATCTCCATGCCGCAGTTGTCGATGGTGCGCCCACCCTGGGCGGCAGTGTCCTCCTCCGAGCATGCAACCAGGCCTGCCGCCAGGGTCACGCCGACGATGCCTGCGCCAATCCGCAGCGTTTTTATTCTTCATGTTGACCTTCCTTCGTCACTCACGGGGGACCTCAGCCGGAGCGCGACAGTCCCATCGACAGCCGACCCGCCTGTCGCTCTGGCGTTCAATCGATACTCGACCCTAGTTAAGCACTCAAAGTCAGAACATAGACAGTGTTGTCTATACCCCCGTCCGGGCGCGTACACTGTTGCCCATGACTAGCCACAATTCCAGCTCCCTCGAATTGCCCGCCCTGGCTGAACTGCGCCGCCGCGGTACGAAGAAGTGGCGCGGCTACCCCGATGACGTCATCCCCATGTGGGTCGCGGAGTCTGACTTCCATACCTGCCCCGCCGTCGCCCGCGCCATCCAGGACTGCGTGGACCGCGAATATTTCGGCTACTCCGCCGACGACGTGGAGCTGCGAGAAGCACTCGCTGCATTCTACGAGCGCCGGTTCGGCTGGAGCTTCTCCCCCGACTGGGTTCGCACCGTCCCCGACGTGGTTAAGGGTGTGACGATTGCCGTCGAAGAGCTCACCCCCGCTGGCTCCGCGATCGTGCTGCCAGTTCCCGCCTATAACCCCTTCTTCGAGATCCCCGTCGTCACCGGCCGGCCCGCGATCGAAGTGGCTCTGACCCCGGAGGGCAGGTTCGACCTCGCGGCCCTGGAAGAGGTCTTCGCATCCGGCACCGCAAGCACACGCGGACGCGTCGTCGTCGGAAAGGAAGCGGGAAACAACGGACCGGCGGAAGAAGGAAACCCAGCCGCGCCGGCCGGGTCGCTGATCTTGTGCAGTCCCTATAATCCGCTCGGCCGGGTGTTCAGCAAGGAAGAACTGCGCGACGTCGTCGAGCTGGCGGCGAAGTACAACGTGCGGGTCATCTCCGACGAGATCCACGCCCCCATTGTCTATCCGGGACACCAGCACACCCCGGCCGCCTCGATCAGCGAGATCGCGGCGGAGAACACCATCACGGTCACCGCCACGTCGAAGGGGTGGAACACGGCTGGCCTGCGATGCGCCCAGATGATCCTGAGCTCCCCGCGCGACCGCGAGATCATGGCAGGAGTGCACAAGCTGCGCACCGGGGAGGCATCCACCATCGGGATCGCCGCCGCGACCGCCGCCTACAGCGACGAGTCCGGCTGGCTGGAGGAACAGGTCGACTACCTCAGCGGCAACCTCGACCTGATCGAACGCCGCCTGCCCGAGGTCCTGCCCGGCGCAACATTCCACCGACCGGAGGGGACCTACCTACTGTGGGTGGACGTCCGCGACGTCCCCGGGATTTATAAGGCGACGGACGGGAACAGCGAAACACCCCCGGACCCAGCGGAGCAGATCTTTAAGCGGGCGAAGGTGGCCTTCAACACCGGAGCCATCTACGGTGCCGGCGGTGACGGGCACGTGCGGATCAATTTTGCGACGTCTCGGGAGATCCTCACCGAGGCGCTGGACCGCATCGCCGCGGCAGGCTTTGGAGAGCGCGCCTAAAGCCTGTCTGCCCTCTTCGCTAGGCTTCTTGGTTGGTAAACCTCTAGCCCAACGAAGGAGCAAGCGAGTACATGATTGCCGCTTTCGGCAGGATCCTGCGATCCACGAAGGAGCTCATGCCCTTCTACGTGATCGTGATGATCTCGAGCATCCTCACCGCCGGCCTGGCGCTGGCCGCACCATTCCTGGTGAAAAACGCCACCGACACGATCGTGGCCTCGGTGCAAGGCGAGCTCTCCCGCGACACCGCGCTGCAGACCGTGATCTGGCTGGCCGTGGCCCTGCTCGGCGTGGAACTGGCCAGTAACCTGGTTCGCAATATCGGCGGCTGGTTCGGTGACGTGATGGCCACCCGGATGCGGCAGATCCTCTCCAACCGCTACTTTGCGAAACTGCTCAGCCTGCCTCAGAGCTACTACGACAAGCAGGTCACGGGCACCATCATCTCGCGATTGGACCGCTCGATCCTGGGGCTCACCCAGTTCCTGCAGTCCTTCGCCAATAACTTCTTCTCCATGCTGCTCACGGTCGCGCTGATCCTGGTGATCACCGCGATCTACTACTGGCCATTGGCCCTGCTGCTGGCCGTGATCTTCCCGATGTACCTGTGGCTCACCGCGCTAACGAGCCGAAAGTGGATCGTCTGGGAGAAGGAGAAAAACGAGCACATTGACACCGCCCAGGGCCGGTTCGCCGAGGTCATCGGCCAGGTGAAGGTAGTCAAGTCCTTCGTCACGGAGCTGCGCGAGCTGCGCATCTTCCAGAAGCACTTCGACGAGACCGTGCAGATCACCCGCGTGCAGTCCCGTTACTGGCACATGATGGACACCCTCCGCATGGGCGGGATGAACATCATCTTCTTCGCCATCTACCTCACCCTGTTCTGGCAGACGATCAGCGGGCGCTTCACCATCGGCGACATGGTCCTGCTCCTGCAGCTTGTGGTCATGGCCCGCCAGCCGGCCAGCATGATGAGCTGGCTGGTGGACACCGCCCAGCGCGCCGCCGCCGGTTCCCGCGAATACTTCGAAGCGATGGAGGAGCTGGAGGAGCCAACAACAGCACCCGCCTTGCAGCAAGCCTCTCGCCCAGGCGGCAGCATGCTCGTCGACCAGGAGGATGTGAACGCTGCTCTCGTCCCGCAGCTTTCAGCCCCGCAGTCGGGGCCGGTCTTCGAGTTCCGGGACGTGGATTTCGAGTACCTGCCCGGCGAGCCCGTCATTCACGATGTGAGTTTCAGCGCGCAGCGGGGCCAGACGGTGGCGCTGGTCGGCGAGTCCGGCGGCGGTAAATCCACCCTGGTGAACCTCCTGCTGGGCCTGTACCAGCCCACCGCTGGGACGCTCACCGTCTGCGGTGAGGACGTCTCGACGTTGAGCAGCGCGGAGCTGCGTTCCTCGGTGGGCGTGGTCTTCCAGGAGCCGGCGCTGTTCTCCGGCACGATCCGCGAGAACATCGCCTACGCCACCCCGTATGCCAGCCAGGCAGATATCGAGGATGCCGCCAAGCGTGCGAATGCGCACGAGTTCATCGTGGGCTTCACCGACGGCTACGACACGGTCATCGGAGAACGGGGCCTGCGGCTGTCCGGCGGCCAGAAGCAGCGCATCGCGGTAGCCCGAGCGATGCTGAAGGACGCCCCCGTGCTGGTATTGGATGAGGCCACCTCCGCGCTGGATACCAAGGCAGAGCGCGTGGTCCAGGCGGGCCTGGAACAACTGATGGAAGGGCGCACCACACTCGTGATTGCCCACCGGCTGTCGACGATCGCAAACGTGGACACCATCGTCACCCTGGACGAGGGCCGCGTCGACGAGGTTGGCTCCCCCGCGGAGCTGGCGACCTCCGGGGGTATCTACTCCGAACTGCTGAAGCTCACGGGCTCGACCTCGGCTGCTGACCGCGAGCGGTTGAAGCGCTTCGGTTTCTGGGAGGGCGAGCCGGAGGAGGAGCCCGCGGAGGGCTAAGCCCCCGGGCTGGCCGAGGAACTCAGGCAACGTGGCAACAAGAAAGGCTCCCACCGGAAAACCGGCTGGGAGCCTCAAAAATCTTCAGCCTAAGCGCCGGGGCTTATGCCCAGGGGCTTAAACGAGGGAAAATTCTTTACTTGTCGGTCGCGTCGTTGAAGACCTCAGCAGCCTTGTCCTTGACCTCGTTAGCCTTGTCCTGCAGATCGGACTTAGCCTGATCGATCTTGCCCTCAGCCTTGGTGGACTCGTCGCCCGTTGCGTCGCCGAAAGCTTCCTTTGCCTTGCCCTTGATGTCGTCGATAGACATGTGCTTCCTCCTAGAAGTTGGAATGTTCCGTTGCCCCTCCCACGATACAGAAAAACCGCGGGCGGCAGAGATAGTTTTTAGTACTCGTAGAAGCCCTTGCCGGACTTGCGGCCGAAGTGGCCGGCCTGCACCATGCGGCGCAGCAGCGGCGGGCAGGAGTAGGTCGGGTCGCCGAACTCCTCGAACATGACGTCCGCGATGAAGGCACAAGTGTCGAGACCAACCATGTCGGCCAGGGTCAGCGGGCCCATCGGGTGCGCGGCGCCCAGCTTCATGCCGGTGTCGATGTCTTCTGCGGTGGCCACGCCCTGCTCCACCATGCGGATCGCGGAGAGCATGTACGGCACCAGCAGGAAGTTCACGATGAAGCCGGAACGGTCCTTCGCACGGATGGCGGTCTTGCCCATCTTCTCGGTCGCGAAGGTCTGCGCCTTCTCCACGGCCTCCTCAGAGGTGGTCAGCGCCGGGATGACCTCCACGAGAGGCAGAACCGGAACCGGGTTGAAGAAGTGCAGGCCGAGCACGCGCTCCGGGTTCTTCGTCGCCGAGGCGATGGTTTGGATCGGCAGCGACGAGGTGTTGGAGCACAGCGGCGCGGTCTTGTCTTCGACGATCTCGTCGAGCTGCGCGAAGACGTCCTTCTTGATCTTCTCGTTCTCGACGATGGCCTCCATGACCATCTCGCGGTCCGCGAAGTCCTCCAGGTTGGTGGTGTAGCTCAGGCGGGACAGGGTGGCGTCCCGGTCCTCTGCGGAGAGCTTTCCGCGCTCCACGGCCTTGGCCAGGGACTTCTCGATGCGCTCCTTGCCTGCGTCGAGGGCCTCCTGCTTCAGCTCCCACACGAGGACGTCCGCGCCGGACTTCGCAGCAACCTCTGCGATTCCGGATCCCATGAGACCTGCTCCGACGATGCCTACTCGCTGCACCATGTGAAACCTCCGTTTTGTCGGTAGATAGTTATATTTTCCAGCATAGTGACGCAGGCTACATTTCGCCGTCATTTTCCCCTCTCCGTCGCCACTCCCCTCGCCTCATTTCGCCCCGGTCTGCCGACACGGGCGTTGATAGGATGTTCGGCGTGAATATCGACGGCCAGGAAGTCACAGCTCAACGCATCGATTCGCTCATCGACGGGCTGGTCGACGTGCGTTACCACTGGGAGGCCACCACGCAGCGGGTCAACCGGCTCCGCGAGGGTGGACCCGCCCCAACGCTGTGCTCCGAGGACTCCGCCCGACTCTTCGGGCTTGGGCAGAACCTCAGCACGGCCGCTTTCCTGCGCAACATCGCAGCAGGCCAGGCGCCGAGCATTCCCTGGAACGAGGTCAACTCCTCGCTGCAGACCGTGGGAGAAATCCCCACCCGCGACGAGCTGGAACAGCAGCGCCCGGAACTCAAGAAGCTCGCCGAATACCGGGGCCTGCGCCGCCTCTTCCGATCCCGCCCACAGGCCCAGATCGACACCTACCGCAGGTACGCCGCCATCGACGGCGCCACGGTTCACTCCATCCTGACCGGTGTGGACGCTGCCCTGGGTTCCACGGACCGCGGCCAGTTCCTGGGGATCGATCTCGCGACAATGCGCCCGGCGATCACCTCCGAACTGGAAAAGCTCACCGGATGGGAGGTGCACTGGCACCAGCCCGAGGATATCGATGTCCACCGGCAAGCACTCGCGCGGCTGGCGGAAGTCGAAGCCACCGAGAAATCACTGTTGGCCGAAGTCGAGAGCCAGCAGCGATCCCTGAAGACCAAGCTCGCGGACGCGGAGCTAAGGCAGACCGACATCCAGATCCTCGACCAACTCACGCCATCGACGTCCCTGCGCTTAGGCCCCCTGCAACACCTGAATCTGCTGGACATCGAGGCCGCCACCGTCAGTGACCTCACCCGATACGACGGCGTGGGGGAACAGACCGCTCGGCAGGCCATCGCCGCGGCGAAGCGCTACGCCGCCGAAATGCGTGCGGATCAGCCCGCGGTGATCGACTACCGGGATAAGGGCCCCTCCACCGCCTACGTCCGGGCACTGGCTGAGCTGCTCCAGTTCCGCGAGCAGCAACGCGAAACCCAGCTCGAAGGACCATTCCTGGCACTGCCGGAAGGCTTCGATGCCTACGCGCAGGGCGTCAGCGAATTCGCGCTGGCCCGCCCGGCCGATGGTCCGCGCCTGATCACGCAGGCAGAGCTCGCAAAGATCCCGGCCCGCGGTGCCCCGCTGTCCACGGAGCAGGCGTGGCACCTGTACGCCATCCGCGCGGCGGAGTTCCACGCCTTCGGCGACGACAAATCCGCCACCGCCGTGCCGGAGGACATCGCCAAGTCCATCGAGGAGATCACTCTCCGTGGCGTGCTGCACGCGAGCCTGCGCGGCTACCAGGACTTCGGGGCGAGGTACGCGCTTGCCCAGCGCAAGGTCCTGATCGGCGATGAGATGGGCCTGGGCAAAACCATGCAGGCTCTTGCGGTGTTCGCCCACCTCGCCGCCCGCGGCGAGAAGCACTTTCTAGTGGTCTGCCCGCCGAGCCTGCGCATCAACTGGGAGCGCGAGATCAAAAAAATTCACGGATCTTGATCCCCACATCATCGCCGGCCCGTACAAGGACGCCGCCTACGAGGCCTTCAGCAACCGGGGCGGGGTGGCCATCGTGGGCTTCCCCGAGGTGCGCGGGGACTCCACGGTCATGACCGGCGACCTTAACTACGGCGCGCTCGTCGTCGACGAAGCACACCGGGCGAAGAACCCCAAGTCCAAGCAAGCGCAGGGCGTACAGCAACTCACCGCACGGACGGACGTCGTCACCTACCTTTCCGGCACCCCGCTGGAAAACCGGGTGGCCGAGATGGAGACGCTGCTGGGTTACCTCGATCCCGAGCTAGCGCCCAAGCTCGAGAAGGCACGCAGGAGCGCGCGTGAGTTCCGCACCGTCGTCGCGCGCCGCTACCTGCGCCGCAACCAGAGCGACGTCCTCGCCGAGCTGCCACCGCTGACCGAGACGGAGGAATGGATCGAGGCCTTCGAGGCGGAGCGTGAGAAGTACAACGAGGCCGTCGAGGCGGGCAACTTCATGCAGATGCGGCAGAGCTTCAGCGGGCCGGGGTCCGCGAAGATGGAGCGCTTCGCCGAGCTGCTCACCGATGGCCTGGATGACGATAAGACGATCGTTTTCACGTACTTCCGCGGCGTGCTCGATCACCTCATGGACAGCCTCGGCGACCGAGCATTCGGCCCGATCGCGGGCGGGGTGAGCCACCAGGAACGCCAGCAGGCGGTGGATGACTTCACCGCAGCCGAGCCCGGCGCTGTGCTCGTCGCGCAGATCAACGCTGCCGGCGAGGGGTTGAATATCCAGGCGGCCAACCACGTGGTGCTCATCGAGCCGCAGCTCAACCCGGCGGTCGAGGCGCAAGCCATCGCGCGCGCCCACCGGATGGGCCAGATCAACCCGGTGGAGGTGCACCGGCTGCTCACCCCAGACTCCGTGGAGGAGCGACTGCACCTGCTGCTGGCAACCAAGCGGGAGCTCTTCGATTCCTATGCCCGCGACTCGGTGGCCGCCCAGCAGAATCCGGAGGCCATGGATATCACTGACCAGCAGGTCATGAGCGAGGTGCTCGCCGCCGAGAAGGAACGGATCAAGGAGCTTCGGGGCGAGACCCCGACGCTCTAAATCGCTCTAAGGCGTCCTGGGCCACTCTCAGCTTCTTAAGCTCGCCCAGGGGGCGCGCCGCAACGCCCCGCGGGCAGGCGCCGGATACTAGCCCAGCTGGTTCAGCAGGTCGTCGGCGCGGTTGCGCAGGTCCTGCTCGAGCTGGCTTGTGTCGGGCAGCTCAATGCCGCCGGTGCCGTTGCCCGGGTTATTGCCCTCCGGCGCGGGGTTGGTGTCCCCGCCCGGCTGGCCACCCGGACCCTGGTTATCGCGACCGCCGAGGCGATTGCGCAGATCATCCAGGCTGGGGCCGCGACTCGGCTCCTGCGTCTCCGGCGCTTCGGTGCTCGGCTCGGTGGTGACGGTGGTGGTTGTGGTCGTCGAGCTCGAGGTCTTGTCGTCCGCCGACTCGTCGGAGCGGTTATTCCACCACATGAACCCGCCGATCAGCAGGGCGATGACCAGCAGGATTCCCAGGATGGGCCCCACTGGGGTGCGCCGCTTGCCCTGGCCATTCTGCCCTTGGGCTCCGCCGCTGAACTGGGGGTTGCCGTGCTGCTGTGGCTGGCGCGGCGGGTAGCCATTCGGCGGCTGCTGATAGCCCTGCTGTGGGCCTGGCCCTTGCGGTCCGGGGTAGCCGGCACCGTAGCCCGGTGGCGGGCCCTGCTGATACTGCGGCTGATTGTGGCGATACTGAGGAGGCTGCCCGTTCTGGTAGTCCGGCTGCCCGGCCGCCCCGTGCGGCGGGTACTGCGCGGCCCCATAGCCCGAGGTGCCCGCTGCCCCGTCCGGAAGGTATTGAGTGTCGAACTGCCCCGTCGGGTCCTGATCCGCCCCACCCTGTGGGCGAATAATGCGCGTTGCATCATCGTTTCCGTCGAAACCGTCGCCGGCCTGGTCAAAGCCCCCGTCATTGACGCGGGGGAAGAATGAGGTCTCGGCGTCGTCGTCCTCAAAATCCCAATTGGGACGGCCGTTTCCGTTGTCGCGGTTATTGCTCACAGTCTGTTTCCTCCTTCAAGGGAAGAACCCTTTCTTGAGAAACCAGTCTAGGTGACGTGGGGCCTACCCGGAGTGCGGACGGGCGGACTTCACATCCGCCGTCTGCTTGGCAGGCCCACCCCAGGTGAAGGCGGCGGCGGTGTAGTTGGCGCCGTAGCTGGCGGAGCTCACCGCCGTCTGGCCGTAGTCGGACCAGCCCCACTTGGTGCCTTCGGCGCCCGGCAGCTGCGCGGTGCCCCAGTTCTGGCGGGTGCCGTCGCTGGCCACGGGGGCCGCCGTGCCCATCCAGAACAGCACCGGGGAGTTGGGGGTGTGCTTGCGCAGGTTATCGAGGAAGACCGCGGCGTCCGTCGCGCTCGTCAGCGAGGTGCCCCACTTATCCCCCGCCACGGTGCTCCACAGGCCATAGCGCTGGGCGGTCTTGGTGATCGCCTCCGGGTACTTCTTATAGAGCTGGTTGGCGGCGTCGTCGTCGGAGATGCGCAGCATCTTCTGGGTGAGGTACCAATCGCGGCCGGACTTATCCCCGGACTTCAGGACGTAGTCCGCGATGTACATCTTCATCACGGACAGCCCGGGGCGCGGTTCATCGGCGTTGCCGGTCTTCGCGATCCCCTTTGGGGTGACGACGGCCATCGTGGTCTCGGCAGGCACGTTGGTGATGTACTTGCCTAGATTTTCGGACGTCGCGGGCCACGCTGCGAGCGCTTCCTGCTTCGCCGCGTTCGTTGCACCAACCGGTCCTGCGACGGCCGAGACAGTGAGGCCCGCACCGAGGAGTACGGCTGCGAGCGAGCGTGCCGGTGTCGCGGCAGTGCGGATATTGAACTTCACTGTCTTCCCACCTTTTAAAACGTCCAGGGGTGCCCGAAGCAGGAGAAATGCAGCTTAGGGCATGAGGTTTTCGGATTAACCCTACCTTAGAGACCTCTCAGAGCAACGCAGGCCAGCAAATTTTGCTCAGCACAGGGCCTTGGCAATCTCAGCACTTAGGCCCGCCCGGAGGCCATCAGGGTCTCCATAAGCTCTTCCTTCACTACCGGCTTGAACCCCCAGGGATCGACGCCGACGTCTACCTGGCCGACACCGGTGATGGGGGTCGGCGAGTGGAGATGACCGTGCAGCATCCAGGGCACGTCCAGGCGCAGCTCGTCGTGGCGGGAACCACCCGGGATGTGGTCCTGGCCGGGGCGCGGGAAGTGATTGAGCCACACTGTGTGCCCCTCCCAGAGGAGGTTTTGCATCGACTGCACGGAGTCGAAGACCTCCAGGAAGCGGGGCTGGCGCAGGTAGGCGTGCGTGTGCAGGGGGTGGGTTGAGTCGTGGTTGCCGCTCACCAGGTGGAGGTAGACCCGCGGCATATCTTCCGCACGCAGCGCCGCCTGAAGCTTGTCGAGCGCCGCCTCCTCCTGAGGCTCCCAGCCGCTGGAGATATCTCCGAGGACCCACAGGTGATCGCCTTCGTTCAGAGCCTCGCGCAGGTTAGTAAGCAGGGTGTCGTCGTGCCGGGCCACCCCGGCCTCGTCCTCGCCGAAACCCCTAATGCCGGACACCAAGGGGTGCCCAAGATGCAGATCGCTCGTGAACCAGGTTGTGGACCCTTCTCCGCTGGCCAACATCGCGCACACCTCCCTTAATCCTCAAAAACATCGCGCCCATCTCATCGATGACGCGCTCTGTTCAACACTTTCATCCCAGCTTAGCCATGCTTAGCAAAAACCGCCCCATTTCACACTTTGGGAATCTAATCCCATATAGTGGTTTTATGACTCAGCACAACACCACCACGAACACCACCACCGTGGACGCCGAAGAGCGCTCGGCACGCATCGCCGTCTTCGCTTTCCCGGCGTTCATCCTGGCCGGCTCCGCCCTGGCCTTCTTCTCCCCCGGCACCTTCACCCCGCTGGCCCCGCACGTCTCCACGATGATCGCCATCATCATGCTGTGCATGGGGCTCACGCTGACCCTGCCGGACTTCAAGGAGATCCTGCGCCGCCCCTGGCCGATCTTCATCGGCGTCGTCGCCCAGTTCATCATCATGCCGCTGGGCGCGGTCGCGGTCGCCAAGCTGCTGGGGCTCAACCCGATGCTCGCCATCGGCCTGCTGATGCTGGGCTCCGTCCCCGGCGGCACCACCTCCAACGTGGTCGCCTACCTCGCGAAGGGCGACGTCGCCCTCTCCGTCGCCATGACTTCCGTGTCGACGATCCTGTCCCCCATCGCCACCCCGATCATCATGCTGCTGCTCGCCGGTGAGGAGACCCCGGTCGACGGCGCGAACATGGCCTGGTCCCTGGTCCAGACGGTGCTGCTGCCCGTCGTCGGCGGCCTGGTCATCCGCGTGATCTTCGACCGCTTCGTCACCGCGCTGCTGCCGATCCTGCCGTGGCTGTCCATCATCGCCATCGGTGGAGTGGTCTTCCCCGCTGTCGCGAAGTCCTCCGACACCCTCGCCCAGGTCGGCCTGCTCACCCTCATCGCGGTGATCCTGCACAACGCCATCGGCTACGGCCTGGGCTTCCTGGCAGCCAAGGTCTTCGGTTACCCACAGGCCGTCGCCCGCACCACCTCCATCGAGGTCGCCACCCAGTCCGCAGGCCTGTCCTCCGCGATGGCGGGCAAGTACTGGAGCCCCGAGGCTGCTATCCCGGGCGCGATCGCCGCGGTCTGGCACAACATCTCCGGTGCGATCTTCGCCTTCCTGGCCCGCCGCATCGACGCCAAGCGCGCGTCCCAGCCCACAGGCCAGGCCGCTGAGCAGCGCGCCGAGCAAGCCAGCCCAGCGAGTACCCCGACCCCAGTCGCAGACTAGAGTTCACAGACTAAAACTCACAGCTCCCGCTTCCCGCGTCCCGCGCGCCACCCTGGCACCCACGCGCAGGCCCCAGAGGAGGCTTCAATACACAACGACCCGGCTACGCCAAGATTGGCGGCCGGGTCGTCGTAACGGAAGGAAGCTAGTCCTCGCCCCCGGTGGACAGGGCAGCGACGAAGGCCTCCTGCGGCACCGAGACGGTACCGATGTTCTTCATGCGCTTCTTACCTTCCTTCTGCTTCTCCAGCAGCTTGCGCTTACGCGAGATGTCACCGCCGTAACACTTGGCGAGGACGTCCTTGCGCAACGCGCGGATGTTCTCACGCGCAATGATCTTCGAACCGATGGCAGCCTGGATCGGCACCTCAAACTGCTGGCGCGGGATCAGGTCCTTGAGCTTCACGGCCATCTTATTGCCGTAGTAGTGCGCATTCTCGCGGTGCACGATCGCGCTGAACGCATCCACCGGCTCGCCCTGCAGCAGGATATCCACCTTCACCAGATCAGCCTGCTCCTCGCCGGCCTCCTCGTAGTTCAGGGATGCGTAGCCCTTGGTGCGAGACTTCAGGGAATCGAAGAAATCGAAAATAATCTCGCCCAGCGGGATGCGGTAGCGCAGCTCCACGCGATCCTGGGAGAGGAAGTCCATATTCTTCATCTGGCCGCGCTTGGACTGGCACAGCTCCATGGTCCCGCCCAGGAAAGCCTCCGGCACGATGATCGTCATATCCACCATCGGCTCGTAAACCGCCTGCAGCTTGCCACCCGGCCAGTCGGACGGGTTGCGCACGAAGGTTTCGGTACCGTCCTCCTGGATCACGCGGTAGACCACGGACGGGGCAGTGGAGATCAGGTCCAGGCCGAACTCCCGCTCCAGGCGGGTGCGGGTGATCTCCATGTGCAGCAGGCCGAGGAAGCCACAGCGGAAACCGAAGCCCAGGGCGACGGAGGTCTCCGGCTCGAAGCTCAGGGAGGCGTCGTTAAGCTGCAGCTTCTCGATGGCCTCACGCAGTTCCGGGTACTGGTCCGCGGAGATCGGGAACAGGCCCGAGTAGACCATCGGCTTCGGCTCCGCGTAGCCCTGCAGCGGCTCGGTCGCGCCGTTGTGCGCCAGGGTGACGGTATCGCCAACCTTGGACTGGCGGACGTCCTTCACACCGGTGATGAGGTAGCCCACCTCGCCCACGCTGAGGCCCTTGGTCTTCGTCGGTCCCGGGGAGACGACGCCGATCTCGAGGGTGTCGTGCTCCGTGCCGGTAGACATCATCTTGTTCTTCTCGCGGTCGTTCAGGCGACCGTCCATCATGCGGACGTAGGTCACGACGCCACGGTAGGTGTCGTAGACCGAGTCGAAGATCAGCGCGCGTGCCGGTGCATCCGGGTCGCCCACCGGGTGCGGGACGAGCTCGCAGACCCGGTCCAGCAGCTCCGGCACGCCCTCGCCCGTCTTGCCCGAGACGCGCAGGACCTCCTCCGGCTCGCAGCCGATGATGTTCGCCAGCTCCTGGGAGTACTTCTCCGGGTCGGCCGCCGGGAGGTCGATCTTGTTCAGGACCGGGATGATCTCCAGGTCCTTATCCATCGCGAGGTAGAGGTTCGCCAGGGTCTGGGCCTCAATACCCTGGGCCGCATCGACCAACAGGATCGCACCCTCACAGGCCTCGAGGGCGCGGGAGACCTCGTAAGTGAAGTCCACGTGGCCCGGGGTATCGATGAGCTGGAGGACCAGCTGCTCCCCCTCGTGTGCACCGGACTTCGGCACCCACGGGATGCGAACGTTCTGCGCCTTAATGGTGATGCCGCGCTCCCGCTCCAACTCCATGTTGTCCAGGTAGCGGTCGCGCATATCGCGGTGTTCGATGACGCCGGAGAGGTCGAGGATGCGGTCCGCCAGCGTCGACTTCCCGTGGTCGATGTGCGCGATGATGCAGAAGTTTCGGATCCGCTCGGGCTCCGTAAACGTCTCGATGGCGTAGTTCTTCTGCTTGGCGCTCATGCCGTACTCCTCGACTCTCCTTCAAGCCACTTCTCCCCAGCACGGTGCGGGGGTAAATCGCTATCCAAACCCTACTATGTTCCGCGAATTGTGCACTATCGTCGCGCCTCGTTCCTAACGCCCCACCAGCCGGGCGCGATAAGATCAGCGCTATGCCCCTTTTCGACCGAACGCCACCGCAACCGAAGCAGCAGGACCGGCCTGGCCGGATCACCCGACTGCTCAACCGGCACTTCCGGCACTACGGGAACCTGGCCGAGGGGCTCGAGCTACTGAACTCCGAGCTGGGGCTCACGGAATCCGCCAACGTGAGGTACGTGCCGCCCGAGCCCACCGTCAAAACACCCACGCACGTGCACGCGCGCGCCACGATCTACGCACCAGACATGGACGGCCAGGCGGACCCCGGTGAGGTGGTGTGGGCAGACATTCGCCCCAACCGTGGGGCAGAGATCCAACGACGGGCCGTCCTCATCGTCGGACGTAACCACCACACGCTGCTGACCCTGCTGATCTCGTCGAACGAAGAGCACCGCAACCACGACAACTGGACCGCGATCGGGCCGGGCGCGTGGGACATGAACCGCAGCGAAAGCTGGGTGCGCCTCGACAAGATCCTCGAAATCCCGGAGTCACAGATCCTGCGGCGCGGGCTGCACATGCCGGAACGGCGCTACGACCGCATCGCTCAGCGGCTACGCGAAGGCTACGGCTGGCACTAATGGACCCCTCCGGGGGGATCCTCAAGCTTTCGCATCACTCTGGAAAAGGTGTCGCGCCAGTGTGGTTAGGTTTCGCGCCTAGCAGCTGCTAAAATCCCTCGAGTTCCCCATGGGGGATTCGGGCCACCGACCGCACGGGGCAGGACCTTGGGCATCGTGTGAGAGAACGTCGTTGGGCACACTCGGCCACCATGGTTTTCACGAACACTGATTTTTAAGGAAGAGGTAGCCAGCACATGGCAAACATCAAGCAGACCAAGAAGCGCGTTCTCACCAACGAGATCGCACGTCAGCGCAACAAGGCAGTCCGCTCCCGCCTGCGCACCGAGTCCCGCAAGTTCCACGCACTCGTGGAGGCCGGCGACAAGGATGCAGCCGAGAAGCAGATGCGCGTTGCTGCTCGTCTGTACGACAAGGCCGTCACCAAGGGCGTTCTGCACCGCAACAACGCGGCGAACAAGAAGTCCCGCATGGCCGCACACCTGAACGGCATGAAGTAAAATACGCCGTTTCAGGGGGACCGCGCAGCGCGGGGGTTTCTCCGCCGCGGGGTTCCACTAGAGTACGAAGGGATCGGTCATCCGGTCCCTTTTTGCTTTCCTGCGAAACCGCAATTTCGCACTCCTCTTTTTGAAAATCCAAGGAGCCACAAGTTCTATGAAGGAACGCTTCCGTTCGGCACTGTTCGGCACCGCGTTGGGGGACGCATGGGGCTTTCCTTATAACGCCGAGCCCCAGTCGGACAGCACCCCGCTGCCGGATCAGCTGAAGATCAGCGACGACACGCAGATGACGCTGGCGCTGACCGCCGCGATGCTGGCGATCGATGAGGGCGACATGGACCGCGACGAGGGCATGGAGACTATCGCCAGCCAGTTCATCGCGTACCGCCGGGACCCGGACTACCAGCGCTACCCGGGCGCGTCGAACACCGAGTCCCTGGATCGCCTGCTCGAACACGGCCCCAAGGAGTGGGACAAAGTATCCACCCACTCCCCTGGGTCGGGCGCAGTGCTGCGCTCCTCGGCCTCCGCGTTCCTTGGCCAGGGAGGCACCGGCGTGGGCTGGAGCGTGCTGCAGACGACGCTGACCCATGACTCCTGCCCGGCACGTGCGGCGGCAGCGGTTGTGGCGTGCGCGCTGCTCGCGGAGCCGGGTTCTGACCTACTGGACGTGGCCTCCGGGCTGGCGGGCGACCGCCACTTCGATGAGGACACGATCCTCACCGAGCAGGAGAAGTCGGACATCATCGAGGACCTGGAAAACGCGCTGATCACGGACCTGCCGGGACCGGATGTGCCACTCGTCGAGCTGGTGAACCGCGTGATCGAGGTACGCAAGGTGATCAGCCCCATGCTGGCCAGCGGCGACTTCGAGGAGCTCTACCGCGATGCGCACAAGTTCCTGAAGATTCTGGGGCGCGGCTGGGGCGCGGGTTCCGCTACCGCCTCCGCGCTGCTCCTGGCACAGCTGTATCTGGACAATGCTGAGCGCTACGCCCCGCAGGACTTCCTGCACGTCGCCGTGAGCTGGGAGGGTAACCGAAACTCCCGCGCCGCACTGACGGGCGCGCTGATCGGCGCGCACCTGGGGGATAATCGCTGGGAGGCGACCCGCGATTATGACTTCGGGTCCCGTTACGATCAGGCGATCCACTCCGGGGTCTGGGCCGGGTTCGGCGCCTAGTTCCCCGGTCGGGGGAGGCTCGCTCCCCGGGGGAGCGAGCGGCACACCATGGGTCGCGGGGTGGGGTTGGCCGGGGGCTAGGCCCAGGGCGCTAACGGCGGGCGATGAGCCCCGCGAGCTGTCGCACCGTGTCCTCCACCGCATATTCCGGGGCGGGCAGCTGCCCCTTCACCCCGGCATCCAGCTGCGCGACCAGCTGCACGCCCCGGGACACCGCCGCCGGGGGCCACTGCCTGGCCACCCGCAGCGTCTTCTCCAGCTTCCAGGGCGCCATCCCGAAGGCCGACGCGTCCCTGCGTGGGTCGATCCGTCCGGCACCGGCCACGCGCGCTACGTCTCGCATCGCGGTGGACAGCGCCGAGGCGATGAGAACCAGTGGCACGCCCAGCTGGATCGCCCGGCGCGCTGCGGCCACGGCCTCCCCCTGGCGGCCGGCCAGCACCAGGTCCGCGATATCGAAGCCGGTGACCTCCGCCTGCCCCTGGTAGTAGCGCTGCACAGCATCCGGGGTGACGTTCGCATCGGTGTCGGCGACCAGCTGGCTCACCGCACTCGCCAGCTCGCGCAGATCGGAGCCCACCGAGTCGAGCATGCGGTCCACGACCTCCGGGCCCACGCTCACCCCATAGGAACGGAACTCCTGCTCCACGAAGGACCGCCGCTCCCGGGGCCGGAGTGGCTCCGCCGGGAAGATCCGCACCCCGAGCTTCTGCCACTCGTTGACCAGCCGCTTATTGCGGCCCTTCCCGCTGTGCAGCAGGATCAGCACCACGCCATCAGCCGGGCTTTCGATGGCGGACTTCAGCAGCGCCACCGTCTCCTTCCCACAGTCCGCGACCCCGGAGATCACCACGATCCGGTCCTCTGCGAACAGCGAGGGGCTCAGCAGCTCGATGAGCTGCGGCTCGCTCAGGTTGGTGGCCTTGTGCAGCTCCACGGGTAGGTCTGGATTGCCCGCGTTCTTGCGAGCCGCGTGGACGATGGCGAAGCGTTGCCGCTCGGCGAGGAATTCCTCCGCGCCCACGATCATGTTGACCGCGGAGATCGCCGGGGGTTTCTTGCTCGCCTGTTCGCCACGTGCCATGCCCAAAATCATGCCAGATCATCGCGGGCCACCGGAAACAACCAGCCCCTTCGGTGTGAGCAGCCCCGCCCCATCGGCGCAGGGATAGTGCACGGGCACCCCACCCGGCGTCTGGCTTGGCCGCCCGTGGCTGCGCCTCCCCGTGCCCTCGGTGGGACCTTCGCAGTCCAGCACGACGATGAGCGCTGCCTCCCGGACGCTTAAGGCCTGGTCCTCGCTGCTCACCGTCACTACCTTCGGCTCTCCGGCCGCTGCCTGTTCCCCTTTCTTCTCGACGACGCCGCCCGCTTGCAGTGTGAGCTTCCCCCGCGGCGTCTGGCAGGGCTGGCGCGTGCCGGTGGGATAGCGAAGCTGCCAACCGCTTGTCCCGTCTCCCACACCGCAGACCGCGACGGCCCAGTGTGGCTCGGCACCGAGGTCGCTGCCCCAGCCCGGCTCAGGTGCCGCTGCCTCGTAGGGCCCAAGCTGCCAGGTGCCGATGCGCACCAGAAGCATCGCGCAGGCGATGAGCACGGGGATGGTCTGCCACCACAGTACGCCCATGGCTGCCAGGATCATCGCCCCGAGCATCGCTGCCCAGGCCAGCGCCCACCCGGGTCCGCCGGGGGTGTGGAGCACCCAGGTGCGGGAGCATCGCTCGGCCACGGTGTGGATCCACCATGCCGCGGGGGCTGCAGGAACGAGAAGCCAGGCGGCCAGACCCACGGGCATACCGAGGAGCAAGGCAGCGCTGCCGACGAGGCAGGCAGCAAGTGCCAGCACCATCAGCGGGGCGACCGCCCACCCCACCGCGAGGTTGGCGGGCACGGCCGCGGGCGAGACGATGCCCGTCATCATGACGATCGCCGGCTGGGTCGCCACATCGGCGACGAAGGAGACCGCGAGAGCGCGCAGGAGCATCCCTTCGACCACCCGTGGCTCGCGAGCCCAGCGGCGCTGGGTGAACCGGCCCCAGACCAGGATGAGCCAGCGGCCAATCCGGGGGCCGGCGGTCACGATCGCCACGGTCGCCAGCACCGAGAGCAGCAGGCCGTACTCCACCGCCATGCCAGGCCGGATCAGCACCAGGGCCAGAACCGCCCCACCAAGGGCTGCCAGCGAGTCGCTCCACCGGGAACTCAACACCGCCACCGCCCCGACGAGCCCCATAAACCCGGCGCGCAGGATACTCGGCAGCGGCCCCACCACCATCGTGAAAGCCACGAGGGTGCCCATGACGATGATCCACCTACCCCGCCGGGACACCCCGCATGCGGTGGCGGCGATGGTCACCGCGCTGATGAGCACGGCGACATGCAGCCCGGAGACGGCGGTCAGGTGGGAAAGCCCGCTGACGATGTAGTGCTGCCGAATGTCCTGGGGCATCTGTGAGATATCCCCGATAAGCATGCCCGGAATCAATGCTTCTGCACCGGAGAACCACTCCTGGTTGGCCAACGTAGCCATCGGCCCGGTGCTGGCCAGCTCGTTGATGTTCCGGCGCAGCCGTGCGGAGATCCCCATAACGCCCCGTGGCTCTGCCGTGATGCTGGGCTGCCTGGTCGCGGATAGCCTTGCGGGTAACAGCCCGGGGCGCTCATCGGCCCGCACGGTCGCCGCGAGTTCGAGGGTGGTGCCGGGCTGAGCAGAAAGCAGCTCCGGGCTGCGGTGGCGGTCGTTCACAAACAGCGGCAGCTCGCCCAGCCCAGTGATCCGTACCGGGATCTTCAGGCTGCCGCCGTTGAGCACCCGTGCCCCACCGGCGATGGTGACCTCTCCCCGGTAGTGGCCCCGCGCCCCCTCCTCGTTTTTCTCACCTTGCTGGCCTGTCGATTCGCTGGAGCTGAGTTCGCGCATCAACGGGTGACTATCCACCCTGCTGACCTGCAGAGCCGTGCCCGCCGCAGCCAGGCTGGCGATCACCGCCGCAGCAACGAGATTCCACCCAGCCGCCCGAAGCACCCCGCGCCAGCGCAAGTATCTCCGCACCCGTGATGAGACCAGTACCGCGGCCGCAACGACCGCAAGGCCCACCGCTGCGACGGCCACCCATGGGCCCCGCAGCAGGATCGTCGCCGCCGTTGCGGCCCACGCGGCAACGGCGGGAAGCAGCAGCCGAAGATCCGGACCACGGCGGGCGCGCTGCGCATCGGGCGAACGCGGGTCCCGGGTGGCCTCCGGGGGCCTGCGGCCCGCCACCGACTCCACGGCCTGGGCATCCCCACCCGAATGCAGCCGCACGCTCATAAGCTGACCCCGTCCTTCATCGCCGCGAGTTTGCCGGGTCCGATGCCACGGACCTCCATGAGCTGCTCCACGGAGCGGAATGGCCCGTTGGCCTCCCGCCATTCGACGATCGCCTTGGCCGTCGCGGGCCCCACCCCGTCCAGTGTTTCGAGCTGAGCGGCATCTGCGGAGTTGATGTTAACTTTCCCGCCAGCTCCGCCTTCCCCAGCCGCACCGCCGCCAGCCCCACCAGTCGGCGTGCCAGCAGCAGCCCCACCCGACGGGCCACCCGCACCAGCCGGCCCGGCCTCGCCTGGCCGCAGTACATAGGAACCGTGCTGGTCCACAACGATCTGCAGGCCGTCGGAGACCTTCTCGGCCAAGTTCACGTTATTGAGATTCGCGCCGGGCAACGTTCCACCGGCCTGACTAATCGCCTCGCCCAGCCGCTGCTTTCCTGCCAGCTCAAGCAACCCCGGCTTACGCACCTTGCCCTGGACAGATACGACGACTGCCGCGTTCTCGTCCTGCTTTCCGTCTCCCGCCGACGCAGCGGAGCCACTGCTCTGACTGGTGACGCCTGCTCCAGCGCCCCCTTCACCAGCAGCACCATCGTTCGCTGCCGCGTCGCTGGCCCCGTCTCCATCCGCCGACAGCACCGTCTCGGCGTCCCCGCTATTCACGTTCCTGCCCGCTGGGTTGATGACTTCCTGCGCCTGCCCACCGGACCGAGAGAGCAGGCCGATGGCCCCCACCCCGATCACCAGCACGGCGACGATCCCCACCAGCACTTTGGCGGACGCGGCGCTCAACCACGAGCGCTTCTCGAAGTCCACAAGCGCCGTTTCGTGCCCCGGCATCGGCTGGGTCAGCGCGGCGATCCGTTCCTGGAGCGCGCTGTGATCCTGCTTGCGTTGAAAACTTCCTCCCATGCCGCCCAGCGAATCACGGTCGGCGGGCAAGCCCAGCGCCACGGGAGGCAACTCCCGTGGCAAAACCCCAGGAGCCTGTGGACATCCCCGGCCTGTGGATGCAGCGTGTTATACGCAGACTACGGCCACGCCGATCGCGCCCGGACCTGTGTGAACCGCGAGCCCTTCGGAAACCTCAAAGAGCTCGACATCGATGTCGGGCAGTGCCGGCGGCTTCGGCTCAGCCGCAGCACCGCCTACGGCGTCCTCCGTCGTGGCGTCCTGCGCAGCCTTCGCCGCCTTGTCGGCTTTATCCGCCTTCTCGGACTTCTTCGACTTCTCCGGCTTCAGGGCGCGGTCCATCAGCTCCGCCGGGAGCTCAGCCAGCTGCTCCTCGATCAACTGCTTCAGGTGCTTGGCCGGTTCCACCGCCTCTGACTGCATGATCCCGATCTTCATGCGACGGGGCTTCCGCGATTCCTCGGCAGCGGCATCTGCCTCGGCAACGACGACCTCGCTGGTCATCTCGACCAGCTTCGCCATGGCCTTGGCCTGGGTGCGGGTCTTCGCCGCCAGCTGCAGCTCCCCATCCGCAAGCTTGAGGATTGGCTTGATCGCCAGGGCCGTGGTCAACAGCGTGCGCGCGGTGGACAAACGCCCGCCCCGGCGCAGGCTATCGATCTTGTGCACGTACAGCCACAGGGTGGCCGTGTTCAGCACCCGGTCCGCGGCATCAGCCACCTCATCGAGGCTGCCTCCTGCGCGAGCCACCCGCGCGGCTTCCAGCGCAGCGTAACCGAGCGTCATACCCGCCGTGTTCGTATCCACGACGCGCACCTTGCCCTCCAACACCCCAGCTGCAGTCACCGCGTTGGACCACGTGGAGGACAGCTCCTTGGACAAGTGCAGCGCGACCACGCCCTCGTCCCCACTGCGCTCCAGCAGTCGGGCATAACTCGCGGTCAACTCCAGCGCCCCCAGTCCCGCGGTGGTCTTCTCTGCCCCCTGCCCCGAGGTATACAGGTCCACCACCGTCACGCCCGCAGCGTCGGCGAGCTCGCGGGGCAGGCAGCTGGCGGAGTCCGTGATCACATGAACGGTCACCGTGCTGCTCCCCCTTCATCCGGGTTATCCAGTTGTTGGCCCGAAACCTGCACTCCGACGTTCCAGCCTTCCAGGTACCAGCGCGGGGTGCGCCACCACTCGGCCGCAGCGTTCGGTACCTCCGGGACGGTGGAACCATCCACCGCAGGCGCGGTCTGCGGCCCGTCCCCCAGCTCAGTCATCGGGAAGTGCGGGCGCGCCACCAATTCTGCCCAGCGCGCGTTGCCAAGCCGGGCGAATACCGGGTAGTGCTCCGCCGGCACGTCCAGCAAGCGCGAAGTCAGCGCCGCGATCGACCCACCATGTGCCACCACCAGCACGGTGCCTTCGAAGGAATCGGAGGCCATAAGGTCCGCGATCCCCGCCGCGGTGCGTTCAGCCACTTCCAGCCGGGTCTCCCCACGAGGCGGTGACCAGCGCGGATCGTGGCGCCAATACGCTCGCTGGCCGGGGTACTGCTCGTCGATCTCGGTGTGGGATCCGCCCTGCCAGTCTCCCAGGTGGGTTTCCCGGAACCGGGGATCGACGTCAACATCCAGCCCCCAGGCCTCGGCGACGATGCTCGCCGTCTCCACCGCGCGCTCCAGGTCGGAGGCGACCACCTTCGTGACGTTCCAGTCGCGAGCCACCGCGGCGACGTCACGGGCTTGCTGCCGGCCGACGTCTGATAGCGGGGTGTCCAGCTGACCCTGCATGCGCCCTGCGGAGTTGTACTCCGTCTCTCCGTGGCGCATCAGGATGAGCCTGCGCTGGCTCGCGTTAGCAGTCATGGCGGTGTTCTTCTTGGTCGTGTTTTATCGTGGCTGGGTTTTAGAGCTCGTCGGCGTCGGGCTCTGGGCCAGCCAGCGGCAGATCGTCGATGGTCTGGACGTCGAGGACCTCCACCTCGGCATCCGGGTCCCAGTTGGCGCCGCGATCGACCTGCTCCACGCCCTCGACCTCGATCTGCGGGGCGTCGAGGAAGAGACGGTCTAGCGCATAGTACTCGCGCTCCGCGCGGCGCTGCACGTGGACGACAACGTCGCCGTAGTCCAGCAGCACCCACAGCCCCTCGCCGCGCCCCTCGCGGCGCAGGGGCTTCGTGCCATTTTCGGCCAGGTGATCCTCGACTTCGTCAACGATGGACTGCACGTGGCGTTCGTTATCGCCGGTGACGATCACAAAACAGTCGATGATGGCCAGGCGGTTGGAGACGTCGATGACGAGGATGTCTTCGCCCTTCTTCTCATCTGCCGCCTGGGCAGCGAGACTGGCGAGGGCGATGGATTCTGGTTGTGCGGTCAAGCGAAACCTTTCTAAAGAAGTATGCTCTAGCCCCATGATAGCGGGGCACCCACAAGGGTTCCGCCTGCTCCCGGCGCGTCGGGCAGTACGGGGTGTCGCGCGTTGCTAAATGGCACCTAATCCACGTACATGCGGTGCTTGGCGATGTACTGCACCACACCGTCAGGCACGAGGTACCAGACCGGCCGGCCGCTCATCGCACGCTCCCGGCAGTCCGTGGAGGAAATCGCCATCGCTGGAATCTCCACGAGGCTCAACCGCCCGGCGTCCACTTCCCTGACCAGGGGGAAATCCAGCTCGGAGAGTTCATAACCAGGGCGAGTCACCCCGACGAAGTTCGCCAGGTCGAACATGGATTCCCAGTCCCGCCACGTGAGAATCTTATTCAGCGCGTCCGCGCCGGTGATGAAGAACAGTTCCGCGTCCGGGTAGATCTTGCGCATATCTGTCAGCGTGTCGACGGTGTAGGTGTTTCCCCCACGGTCGATATCCACCCGGGAGACCCGGAAGCTCGGGTTCGCGGCGGTTGCAATGACGGTCATCAGGTAGCGGTCCTCTGCCGGGGAGACCCGCTTGCCCTTCTTCTGCCAGGGCTGCCCGGTGGGGACGAAGACGACGACGTCCAAGTCGAAGCGGTCCGCAACCTCGCTCGCGGCGACCAGGTGGCCATTGTGAATGGGATCGAAGGTCCCACCCATGACGCCGACGCGGCGCGGCGAATCCGGGGTCGCGGGGGCTTCCACGGCCGGGGACTGGGTGTTAGTCATGCTGCTTAGGCTAGCGCACCGGAATCAAAAGACCAGTGCGCGCTGTACTACCTAGGGGCGGGTCTGTCCCTCACCCGTGAGCACCCACTTGGTGCTCGTGAGCTCCGGCAGACCCATCGGCCCGCGAGCGTGCAGCTTCTGGGTGGAGATGCCGATCTCGGCACCAAAGCCGAACTCCTCACCGTCCGTCCAGGCGGTGGAGGTGTTGAGAGAGAGCGCGGCAGCATCCACGTGCTTCTCGAAGTAGCGCACCACCTCGTAGTCGCGTGCGGAGATCCCTTCGGTGTGGCCAGAGCTGTAGGTGGTGATGTGCTCCACTGCCCCATGCACCCCGTCCACGATCGCTGCGGCGATGTCGAAGCTCAAGTACTCGTCGGTCCAGTCCTCCTCGGTGGCCTCCACCACGTCTTCGGCCAGGCTATCGAGCTCGGCCTTCACGCCGTGGATGCGCACGCCGGCGGCGGACAGCTCGGCGAAGACACGCTTCTTGGCGCCCTCAGAAAGGGCAGCATCCAGCAGAACGGTCTCGGTCGCATTGCACACCGAACAGCGGCGGGTCTTGCCGTTGAGCAGCAGCTGGATCGCCTCGTCCAGGTCCGCGGAGGCGTCGATGTAGAAGTGGCACTTGCCCGTGCCCGTCTCGATTGCTGGCACGGTCGCGTTGAGGACGACTGCCTCGATCAGTCGCGCCCCACCGCGTGGGATGACGACGTCCACCAGGCCGCGGGCGGTGACCAGGTCCTGGACGGAATCGTGGCTATCGCACGGCAGCAACTGGACGATGTCGCGGGACAGCCCCTGCTCGGCGGCGACGTCCTGCAGCAGCTCCACCAGCTTCTCGTTGGTCTGGCGGGCCGAGCGGGACCCGCGCAGCAGCGGGACGTTGCCGGACTTGATGGCCAGGCCGAAGGCGTCGACGGTGACGTTCGGGCGGGCCTCGTAGACCATGCCCATCACGCCGATTGGGGTACGAACCTGCTTAAGGTCGATGCCGTTCGGGCGGGTGTGTCCGCGGACCACCTCGCCGACCGGGTCCGGCAGACCGACGATCTGGCGCAGCCCGCCGGCGATGCCCTCGATGCGGCCTGCATCCAGGGCCAGGCGGTCGATCAGGGCATCGTCGAAACCGGCCCCGCGGCCTGCAGCGATGTCCTTGGCATTGGCCTCGATGATCGCGTCGGTGTTGGCGATCAGCGCATCGGCGGCGGCGAGCAGCAGGTCATTCTTCTGCTGGGTGGTGAGCACAACCCGGCTGGCCTGCTTCGCCTTGGCGGCCTTCTCAAGCACTTCTTCGCGCTCAGCCTGACGCTGGGGGGAAAGGTTATCGATCTTTTCGCTCATCATGCCTCTTTCATGTTGGGAAAAATTTGGGTCTGCCCTGGCGGGAGCCAGGAATGGTGGGGCTAGATCGGCAGCTGCTGGCGGCGGGGCGGCTGTCGGTTTGCGTAATAGGAGAGGTAATCGGTGTGGATCACGGGGCGCTGCGCGTCGCCCGGAAGCTCCGAGGTGTGGCGTCCCAGCATCGGAGCCAGGTCGGTGGCGTCATAGTTGACCTCACCGCGGCCGAAGATCTTGCCCTCGCTGTCCACGAGGTCCACGATGTCGCCGCGGTTAAAGTCACCCATGACCTGGGTGACGCCGACGGCCAGGAGGGACTTGTTGCCGTCGACCACGGCCTTTTTCGCGCCGTCGTCGAGCTGCAGTGCGCCGCGGGACTCGGCGGCGTAGAGCACCCAGAACTTCCAGGCGGAGAGGCGATCTTCCTCCGGCCAGAAGCAAGTTCCCACGGACGCACTTTCCAGGGCGGGGGCGATGTTTTCGGTGGAGGTCAGCAGCACCGGCACTCCCGCTCGGGAGGCGAGTCGGGCAGCGGTGACCTTCGCGGCCATCCCACCGGTGCCCAGTCGGCCGCCGTCGCCGGCGGCAACCCCCGAGAGGTCATTGCTGCTACGCACCTCGGAAACAAACTGCGCATCCGGCTCGTTCGGATTGCGGTCGTAAAGACCGTCGACGTCGGAGAGCAGGACGAGGGCGTCCGCGAAGACGAGGTGGGAGACGATGGCGGCGAGGCGGTCGTTATCGCCGAAACGCATCTCGGAGGTCGCGACCGTATCGTTCTCGTTGACGATCGGCACGGCGGAGAGCTGGCGCAGGCGGTCGATGGTGCGCTGCGCATTGCGGGCGCGGTCGCGACGGCCGGCATCGGCGGCAGTCAGGAGGACCTGGCCGATGGTGCGGCCGTAACGGGCGAAGCTCCTCCCCCACTCCTGGGCGAGCAGCACCTGGCCCACCGAGGCGGCAGCCTGCTTGGTGGCCAGGTCGCTGGGGCGCTGGCGCAGACCGAGCGGGTCCATGCCCGAGGCGACCGCACCGGAAGATACGACGATGAGGTCCGTGTCATCCGACATACGAGCTTCGAGAGCATCGGCGATGGTGTCGATGCGCGCAGGATCTACGCGTCCGGACTCGTCGGTCAGGGAGGAGGATCCGATTTTCACCACCAGTCGCTTGGCATTGGCGATGCGATGGCGCACGGTGCCGGGCTCCGGCATCGTGGCGGCATCTAGCTGCTGTGTGGGCATTGAATTTTCTTTGCTCGCTGCAGACATGCCCACCAGTATGCCAAATTACTTATGAATACTGAGGCTTTTGAGTTATCTAAACGTTATCTAACTCGCTACCCAGGGTCGCACTAGCCCTGCCAGCGCTCGGTATGCGCGACCTCGCCATCGCCGTAATCGTATTCGTCGATCAGACCGCGTCGTGCCTGGGAGGCACGCTTACGCTGCTCTGCAGTCACACGGTCCGTCTGCTCCAGGCGGCGGTCCTTACCACGGCCGTATGCCGGGGTCTGATCCACGCCCGCCACGGTCTGCGGATCCCACTCGAAGGTGATCCCACCGATGGTGACCTCGGAACCATCCACGGCGCCGGCCTGCCACAGCGCTTCCTCAACACCGGCCTTAGCCAGGCGGTCGGCGAGGAAGCCGATAGCCTCGTCATTCTCGAAATCGGTCTGCAGGATCCAGCGGTCAATCTTCTGCCCGGTAACAATGAACGCGCCTGGGTTCTGCTTATCCTCGTGGACTTCGAAGTCCGCGAAACGGCCCTTACGCTTCGGCCCCACCGACTGCGGACGAATAACCTGCTGCGGCTCTGGGGTGTTCTCAACCTTCTTGCGGTGCTCCCGGACGATGTCCATCAGGGCGAAGCGCAGCTCGTTGAGCCCGGTACGCGCGACCGTGGAGATGCGGAAGATCGGCCAGCCGAACTTCTTCAGCTCCTCTTCCTGCAGGTCCGCCATGTCCTCGGCATCCGGCACGTCCATCTTGTTCAGGATGATGACGCGGGGACGTTCCCGCAGGTCGCCCAGTCCGGCATCGGCGCTGAGCTCACTCTGGTAGCTGTCCAGTTCGTGCTCGAGGGCTCGAATATCGTCCAGCGGATTGCGCTCGGATTCCAGCGCTGCTGCGTCCACCACGTGTGCCAGGACGGCAGTGCGCTCGATGTGGCGCAGGAAGTCCAGGCCGAGGCCGCGCCCCTCGCTGGCCCCTGGGATGAGGCCCGGAACGTCGGCGATGGTGAAAGTATCGTGATCCACGCTGACCACCCCGAGGTTCGGCGCGAGCGTGGTGAAGGGATAGTCCGCGATCTTGGGCTTGGCCGCGGAAAGCACGGAAATCAGGGAGGATTTGCCCGCAGAGGGGAAGCCCACGAGGCCGACGTCGGCCATCGACTTCAACTCAAGGGTGACGTCCTTCTGCTCGCCGGGTTCACCCAGCAGCGCGAAGCCCGGGGCCTTACGCGTCTTAGAGGCCAGCGAGGCGTTACCCAGCCCGCCGAAGCCTCCCTGGGCGACGATAACCTTCTGCCCGGGGCTGACGAGGTCGGCGAGCACCTCGCCGTCTTCGTCAATGACGACGGTTCCCGGTGGGACGTGGAGGGTCAGGTCCTTGCCGCGGGCACCGTGCCGGTCGTCGCCGGCGCCATTGTTGCCGCGCTCGGCGCGCACGTGCGGGGAGAAACGGAAGTCCAGCAAAGTGTGCACCTGGGGGTCAACTTCGAGGACGATATCCCCACCGTGGCCACCGTTGCCGCCGTCCGGCCCGCCCAGGGGCATGAACTTCTCGCGGCGCACAGAGTTACAGCCATTGCCGCCATCGCCGGCTTTGAGGTGCAGAACGACCCGGTCAACGAATTGCGACATGGTTGTAAGTCCTTCCTTCGATCGGATTCAAATTTTAGCGAATAATGCAAAGAAGCTCCCGCCCTCGCCCCGGTGGGGCGGAAAGTGCGGGAGCTTCGTGCTCGTGGGGTTGTTAAAACCGCGGGCTTTAAGCCTCGACGGCCTCGTCCTCCACGATGTTCACCAGGCGACGGTTGCGCTTGGTGGAGAACTGGACGGCGCCAGCCTTCAGTGCGAACAGCGTGTCATCGCCGCCGCGACCAACGTTCACACCTGGGTGGAACTTGGTGCCGCGCTGACGGATGAGGATCTCGCCCGCCTTGACCTGCTGGCCGCCGAAGCGCTTAACACCGAGACGCTTTGCCTCGGAGTCGCGACCGTTACTGGAGCTAGAAGCACCCTTCTTAGTTGCCATGAGTCTCCCTCCTCGGGAAGAAGTAAGAGCACCCGCGCACTCAGCACGGACGCGTCTCGGTTATTACTTGATGCCGGTGATCTTCAGCACGGTCAGGGCCTGACGGTGGCCCCAGCGGCGCTTGTATCCGGTCTTGTTCTTGTAGTGCATTCCGCGGATCTTCGGGCCACGAACGTGCTCGACGATCTCTGCGTTCACGGCGACGTTTTCCAGCTTGTCGCCGGAGGTCAGATCCGCGCCATCGACGACGAGAACCGGGGTGAGAGCCACGGCGGAACCTGGCTCACCCTCGATCTTCTCGACCTTGACGAGGTCACCTTCGGCAACCTTGTACTGCTTGCCGCCGGTCTTGACGATCGCGTACATGGTAGGGCTACCCCTTATAAATCTCTTCGACTCAGGCAGCTCTCGACGACGATCCCACGTGCGACGCGAGCATCCTGACTGGACAATATGCAAAATTAAGTGTGTTCATTTCGGCATAGCAAGCCGGGCCCGATTAGGGGCAATGAACAGCGACTGCTCAATACTACCCAGCAGGGGCCGGAAAACCAAAATCTTTTTCCAGCCCATCGCAGGTAGCGCCCGGCCGAACCATCAGGCCGTTAAGGGTGGGGCTCAAGTGACGAACCCGCCATGGGCTCCTCCCCCGGCCGCGGTCAATCAAGCACGCAACGGTGGCTCAGACATGACCGCGGACTGAGCGCTCACCCGTGAAGTGAGCGTGCAGCCCCTGGGGCTAGCGCCGCGGATTGCTGCGCACAACCCGGCGACGACGATCGCGCGTGCGGCCTCGAGACTCACTCTGCGCCGGTTGCTCGGTCTTCCCGGCGTTCCGGCTCTCCCGCTTCGGCTCCTCCTTGGCCTGGTTGGCCTCGGGCTGAGCGCCGAAGTCCTCCGGCTGCGGACGGCGGTCCGACACGGAATTGCCGCGAGTGCGGCGGCGACGGCGTGGCGAGTTCTCGAACTCCTTGACCGCCTCCTCATAGGTGGTGGCACCGTACTTCCCCGCACCCCGAGTTCCAGAGCGCCGCGTTGCGCTGGATCGGCGATCGCCCGCCGAACCTTGCTTCTGCCCGGAACGCTGCTGCCCGCTCGACTCCTCACCGCGCAGGGTGTCCCCGCCTGCCTGTCGCGTGTCGGACTGTCGAACGGCCGGCCTCGAGCGGACCACGCGACGGCCACGGCGACGCGCCCCACGGGAGCCGCTCTCGGACTTCTGCTGCTCACCCCGCTGATCAGAACCGCGGTCCTCGCGAGAAGAAATCTTCAGCTCCGGGGCATCCGCATTCGCCGCAGAGCGTCGCTGGGCGGCGCCACCCCGCTGCTGGCTAGGTGCCGTGCGCCGCACAATGCGGCGAACCACCCGGCGAGGAGCGCGCTCCTGGCCGGACTGGGATGCCTCATCCGATCGGTCGGCAGATTGCTTCTTCTCCGCGGACCCCTGCTCGGTGCGGGCGGTGGCGTCCTTCACAGAAGAGCTGGTGCGGCGCTGAACGGAACGGCGACCGCCCCGGCGCGACGTCCTCGTCTCCTGCTTCTGCTCCCCGCCGAGATCTGCCGCGGACTCAGAACCTGCCTGCGAATCCTGGCGCTGCTTGCCGGAGCGGCGTTCCTGCCCCTCGGAGTTGCGGTGGTCCTGAGCATCCTCGCGCCCCTTGCCATTGGCGACCTTGGACTTGGAGCCCTTGTCCTCGTGGCGCGTCGCGTTCTTGCCGCGCTGGTCACGCTGCTCGTCACGGCCGTGGTTCTTGGACCCCTGGTCTCCGCGTCCGCCCTGACGCTGCTCCGTGCCCTGACCGTTGCGCTGCTCCTTGCTGCCACGCTCGTCACGGCCGCGGCCATTGCCACGGGAGGAACGACGGCGACGCTCTGGCTCCTCGCTAAAGTCCTGCTCGACCGGGTCGGGATGCACGATCACGCCGCGGCCGTCGCAGCACTCACAGGTGGTGGAGAAGGTCTCCAGCAGGCCAGCACCCAGGCGCTTGCGGGTGATCTGCACCAGGCCCAGCGAGGTGACCTCGCTGACCTTGTGGTGGGTGCGGTCGCGGCCCAAGTACTCGATGAGGCGGCGCAGCACCAGGTCCTGGTTCTCCTCCAGCACCATGTCGATAAAGTCGACGACGATCATGCCGCCGATATCGCGCAGCCGCATCTGGCGCACGATCTCCTCGGCGGCCTCGAGGTTATTCTCGGTGACTGTTTCCTCGAGGTTGCCGCCGGAGCCCACGAAGGAGCCGGTGTTGACGTCGATGACGGTCATCGCCTCGGTGTGGTCGATGACCAGGTGGCCACCGGAGGGCAGCCAGACCTTCCTGCACAACGCCTTGGCGAGCTGGTCGTCGAGACGGTGCGCGGCGAAAACGTCCTCGTCGGCGTGCTGCTCGGGGTGCCACTTGTGCACCCGATCCATCAGCTCCGGGGCCATGCGACCCATGTAATCGCGGACCATGCGCCAGGACTTATCGCCCTCGACGAGCAGCTCGGAGAAGTCCTCGTTGAACAGGTCGCGGATGACCGTGATCAGCATGTTCGGCTCTTCGTAGAGCGTCACCGGCTTCGCGCCCTTGGACTTGCGCTCCTTGGCCTCGGTCTTCTCGATGTTCAGCCACTGCTTGTGGAGGCGGTTGACGTCCTCCTCGATGAGCTCCTCGGCTACGTTTTCCGCGGCGGTGCGGATGATCGCCCCGCCCTGGCCCGGCACGACGCGCTGCAGGATCTCCTTCAGCCGCTTGCGCTCGGCCTCCGGCAGCTTGCGGGAAATGCCTGCGGTGGTACCGCCCGGGAAGTACACGAGGTAGCGACCTGCGAAGCTGATGCGATTGGTCAGGCGGGCACCCTTGTGGCCGACCGGGTCCTTAATGACCTGGACCATGACCTGGTCGCCAGAGCGCAGCGCCTGGTCAATGCGGCGGGACTTGGAGTGCAGGTGCGGGGAATGCCAGTTGACCTCGCTGGCGTAGAGCACCGCGTTGCGGCCGGTGCCGATGTCAATGAATGCCGCCTCCATGGAAGCCAGGACATTCTGCACCCGGCCCAGGTAAATATTGCCGACCATCGACTGCTGGGTGTCGCTGGTGACGAAGTGCTCGACCAGCTGGCCATCCTCAACGACGCCCACCTGGGTCGTCAGGCCGGTGTGGTCGTGGCGCTCGGCGTCGCGCACCATCATCTGGCGGTGCACGGACTCCCGGCGCGCGAGGAACTCGGAGCGGCTGATGGCCTTGTGGCGGCCGCGCTCGCGGTTCTCCTCCCGCCAGCGGCGCTTGGATTCCAGGCGGGTGGAGCCCTTCAGGCGCACCGGCTCGTCGACGATGTCCGCCTCTTCGCGCTCACCCGGGTGCAGCTGGTCGGCGGTGATGGCCTCCTCGGTTGCGCCCTGCGGCTCCGGGTTGGGCTGCTGGGCCTTCTGTTCCTTCTTCTTGGGCTCCGCCTTCTTGGCCTCGGAATTCTTCGAGGGTTCCTGCTTCTTGGACCCCTCGTCCGAAAGCTCCGTCTTCGCCGCTGCCGAGTCCTGCTGGATGGCTCGGCTGCCCACGCGGCGCACGATTCGGCGCACACGGCGGCGAGTGGGCTGCGGAGTCGCCTCGTCCGTAGAAGTCTGGCTCTCCGGGGTGGTGCCTGCCGGCGACTCGGCCTGAGCTGGTTGCTCCGCTGCGGCCTGGCGCGGCTGCGCGTTGTCTACCTCGGCCTTCTTCGCTTCCGCCTTCTTGGTGGCGGCACGCTTGGTGCTCGACTTCTTCGCAGCGCCCTTCTTCTCAGCCTGCTGTGCACTCTTTTCGGCGCTCTTTTGGGTGCTCTTGCGAGCACCCTTCTTAGGCTCTGCCTTCTTCTGCTCTTCCTGCTGTTCAGCAGCCTCTGGAGAGGTGTCTTGCTCCGGAGTCTCCTGCGTGGGCGCAGCCTCCTTCGCAGCAGTCTTCTTCGTGCTCTTCTTAGCAGTCGTCTTCTTAGGCGTTGCCTTCTTAGCGGCGCTCTTCTTGGCCCCCGCCTTCTTGGCAGTACGCTTCTTGGCCTCGACCTTGTCGGCAGCGGGCTCCGCTGCGTCAGCCTCGCGCTTCGCCGCTGGCTGCTCAGACTGGGTTACCCCTCCCCCGGCAGCCAGGCGAGAGACCACATCGGTGGCCTCCTCGTTCGACAGCGTCGAGGAAGGAACCTTGCCAGCGATCCCGAACTCCCCCAGCACGGCGATGAACTCCTTGCTGGTGATCCCCAGCTCCTTGGCCACCGAGTGCACGCGCACCCTGCGACCGAAGCTTTCAGTATTAATTTTTCCGGCCGATTCAATCAGCGCTGGTTCCGGCGTAAAAGCCACGTTTCTCCTTGAAAGTTTTTCTCGCGCTAGCTGGCGGCGTCCTAAAGAAAAAGATCGAGAACAGCAGCGGACCTGTGGAAACGACGGCCGCTGCGCCAGCCAGGCGCCAGAGCGACACCGAGGCCGGACGCCTCAAAGGAGGCCTGGCAATGGGGTGTGCTCGCAAACGATGTTTAAGTGTGATGGATTAGCCCTGACCTGACCGCATCGTCGTTGTGGGTGACGGTGAAGGAAAATCCTGTCCCCCATCTTGTCATAACTTCCCCCGCGATGAGGGAGCCGGCATCGCGAGAGGTCGTGTGTGGGGAGGTTGCTACGCTGATGGAATGTTCCAGATCAGCGAGAAGCAGCTTCAAGGCCACTACGCGAAGCATCAACCTTCCACGGTGCTTGGTTGGGCCCTCGGCGTTGTGTGGACGCTCGTCGTCATCACCTGTTCTGCCCTGCCAGAAGTGTGGATGGGTTTCGTGGCGATTGCTTTTCTGCTGGGGCTGATGGTCTTCGGCTATATGAAGTTCTTCAACCGGCATGGCTACCGCATGAACGACTACGATCCGCTCAAGCCGGATGCGAAGCTGCAGCGGACCGAGTTCAACTGCCGCGAAGTGCTGCGCTTCGTTGTCCCCTACTCCGCAGCCTATGTGGCACTGAACCTCGCACAGTCAGCGGCGCCGTGGCTGGTCGTCATTCCGGCAGCGATCGCCACCGGCCTGGGGATGGTGTGGTATTTCAACTCCGGGGCGCACCACCCAACGCATTATGCAGCGCCACCACAACTATTCGGCGACGCGGGCGATGACTCCTCAGCGGTTGGGACTGGCCAGGTGTTCGAGGGTCCGGATGCCATCGTGGCCTTCATGCATGCCGATGAGCTCGTGCCCGGCATTTATCAGCGTTTGGAAAGCGAGCTCGTGGCGGAGCTGGTCGCGCACGGGGCCGTCGAGCACGAGGTCAAGGCTGCCCTCAACGAGGCCGATGCGCACGGGCAGGTGGTGCGGATCCGCGAGATGCGACACCGCGGTAGCACCGACCAGTGGTTGACGCTGACTGAAGAAGCTAGCCAGGAGTACCAGGACAGCGTCCGCGCCACCCGTGGTCTAGCAAACAAATAACGGCACCGCTCCCCGCAGCATAAGAAAACGTCCCGGCGAGCCTATGTGGGCTTGCCGGGACGTTGTGCGTTGAGCAGTTTTTAGACGTTCGGGAACCAGATAGCGATCTCGCGCTCAGCGGACTCCGGGGAGTCGGAGCCGTGAACGACGTTCTCGCCGACGGTCAGTGCGAAGTCGCCGCGGATGGTGCCCGGGGTGGCTGCCTCGACCGGGTGGGTGCCACCAGCCAGCTGACGCCAAGCAGCGATAGCGGACTCGCCCTCGACGATGCCGGCGACCAGTGGTGCGGAGGTGATGAAGTCCACGAGCTCGCCGAAGAACGGCTTGTCCTTGTGCTCCTCGTAGTGCTTCTCTGCGGTTGCGCGGTCTGCGGTGCGCAGGTCCATCTCGACGAGCTTCAGGCCCTTGCGCTCGATGCGGGAGATGATCTCGCCGACGTGGCCATTAGCGACACCGTCCGGCTTAATGAGGATGAGAGTGCGTTCAGTCATGGTTCCTAAGGATAGCGAATTCTTAAAGCCCTCGCCCCTTGGGCTTCCCCTTTGCCCCCATGTGTTCTGGTCTCTTCGCTGACGTAATGGAAATAGCGAAATAATTTTTATAACAGACACTATTATTTATGAGACATAGATCACACCTCACCCAAGGAGGCGCACATGGCACCCAGGATCTACTCCAGCCCATACCCGAGTTTGGACTACCCCAGCACCGACGTTTTCGACCTCATCTTCGGCGACCTCACCGAAGAAGAAGCAGCACTGCCCGCCATCACCGAGCTCTCCACGCAATCGACGGCCACCTACGGCGAACTCAAAGAATTCTCCGAGACCATCGCCGCCGAGCTAGCTTCTCGAGGAATCGGTGAGGGCGATGTGGTCACCCTCCAGGTACCCAATTCCATCAACTTCGCCGCCAGCCTGCTCGGCATCCTGCGAGCCGGGGCCATCGTCAACCCGATCGGCATGCTCATGAACCAGGCAGACGTGGAGCACATCGTAGAAGCTGCCGGAGCCAAGTTGTTCATCGGCCCGACCAACATGGAGCAACTCCCACAGATTTTCTCCATGGAGCTGGCTTCCCTACAGGGCAGTCCGAAACCCGCTCCAGAGGTCGATATCGATCCTGACTCGGTTGCCGCTGTCCCATTTTCTTCCGGCACCACCGGGTTGCCGAAGGGAGTGCAGCTGACTCACCGCAATCTCACCAGCAACTTGATCCACGTACGGGAGATGATTGAGCGCTCCGGCATCGAAGCACGCAGCAACACCCTGAGTGTGCTCCCCTTCTCCCATATCTATGGCATGACAGTCCTGCTACTCGGCCCGCTGCTGCACCGGCACCACATCTTCACCATGCCGAAGTTCGACATCGAGCAGTTCCTGCGTGCCCACGCTGAGCGCTCGATCGAGTTCACGTTCATTGCCCCGCCGATGGCCATCGCTATGGCCAAAGGCCCAGAGATCGACCCCTCGTGGTTCTCCGCTTCGAAGCTCATGGTCTCCTCCGCGGCGCCGATCGACGCTCCAATTATGCGCGCGGTCGAAGAACGTCTCGACACGAAGGTCGTGCAGGGATGGGGCATGACGGAGGCCTCCCCGTTGGTCGCCCTAAACCTTCACGGCGACGCCGATCATTCCAGCGTCGGTAAGCCAGTGGCCGACACAGAGATCCGGCTGGTGGATATCGACACATTGGAAGATGTTCCCGAAGGCGAGGCCGGGGAAGTCCTCGTGCGTGGCCCGCAGGTGATGAAGGGCTACCTGAACAACGAGGAGGCCAACGCCGAGACGCTCATCGAAGGCGGGTGGCTGCGAACCGGAGACATCGCCCACTTCGGAGAGGATGGTGGCCTACGCATCGTTGACCGGGCCAAGGAGGTCATCAAGTACAAGGGCTATCAAGTCGCGCCGGCCGAATTGGAGAGCCTGCTGCTCTCCCACCCAGACATCGCCGACGTCGGCGTCGTCGGCGCGGAGCGCGACGGCCTGGAGATCCCGCGCGCATTCGTCGTTCTGCAGGAGGGCGCCGAGCTCACGGAAGATGAAATCATGGACTGGGTCGCGGAACGCGTCACCCCGTATAAGAAGGTGCGTGCCGTGACGTTCCTAGACGAGATCCCGAAGAACCCGACCGGGAAGATTCTCCGCAAAGACCTGCGTCTTATCCCCCTGGCGGGCTAGCAGTGCCACACCGCGAGAAGCCCTAAAGCCTCAGCCTCCCCGACCCGCCCGACGTTGGGCTGGTGGGGAGGCTTCACGCTCAATGGCGCTCGCGGAGCAAGTTAGACGTGCTGGCTCGGCAGCAGGCCGCGCCGCATGCGCTCCTGAACCACCTTGCGAAGGTGGTAGATGTACCACCACACGCCGATGAAGATCAGAGCCATCACGCCGATCACCAGGTTGGCGAAAACCCCGATCAGAGCCAGGACCTGCAGACCCCAGTTGATCTTGTCCGCCGCCGGAGCCTTCTGCATGAAGGCCGCCGCAAACATCAGCACCGCCACGGCCAGGACGTAGCCGAACTGCAACCAGACAGGACCCAGCCCCGAATCCACGCGGCCGACCACGGTCAGCCCCAGCAACATGACGATCCCCTCCAGGACCAGGGTGCCCGCCATGACTCCGCGAATGCCCTTCATCGGGTCATTAGCTGGGGCATGCCCGGGACCGAGGGGGCCCATCTCCAGTTCTTCAGCCGGCTTGCGCGCCATCTGCTTCCACTCCTCCTGTGTACTCGAGCGTTCTACTCGGGCTTCTTGGCGAACAGCGTTCGCGCCTCACCTGCGGTGACCACCGAGCCGGTGACCAGCACTCCGGCCCCGGCCAGCATGCCATCGCTATCGTCCTCAGCCAACTGGATGGCGGTCTCCACCGCAGTCGGGAGCTGCTCGGCGACGTGGACCCGCTCCTCCCCGAAGGCATCCCGGGCATACTCGGCGAGCACGTCCACCGGCAGCGCGCGCGGGGACTGCACCTCCGTGATGACGACGTCGTCGAGGACAGGCTCGAGCGCGGCGAGGATGCCGCGGGCGTCCTTGTCCCCCAGGACCGCGACCACGCCGATGAGGCGGCGGAAGTCGAAGTCCCGGTCCACGGCCTTGGCCAAGGCTGCCGCACCGTGCGGGTTGTGGGAGGCGTCGATGAACACGCTCGGGGTGGCGCGCACACGCTCCAACCGGCCGGGAGATGTCACGGTAGCGAAGCCCTCGCGCACCTTATCGACGTCCAGCTGGCGGTCGCCGCCAGCTCCGAAGAAGGCCTCCACCGCGGCCAGGGCGGTGGCGGCATTGCGGGCCTGGTGTTCGCCGGACAGCGGCAGGAAGATGTCGTCGTAGGTCCCGGCCAGTCCCTTGATCGTCAGACGCTGGCCACCGACTGCGACGGTGGATTCCACGGCGCCGAACTCGGCTCCGGCGCGAGCGACCGCGGCGTCGACCTCGACCGCACGCTCCAGCAGCACGCGCATCGCCTCGGGCTCCTGCTCGGAGATGATCGCGATATTTTCCGGCGGAGTGAGCAGATCCTCGCGATCCCAGCGGGACTTGATGATGCCTGCCTTCTCGCCAGCGATCTCGGTGAGGGTATCGCCGAGGAAGTCCGTGTGGTCCATGCCGATGGGCGTAATCACGGAAACGTCGGAGTTCACGACATTCGTCGCATCCCAAGTTCCGCCCATGCCGGTTTCGATGACGGCTACGTCCACCGGAGCGTCCGCAAAAGCGCTGTACGCGAGCGCGACCAGCACCTCAAACTTGCTCATCTGCGGGCCGCCCTCGGCGGTGGACTTCGCATCCACCATCTCCACCATCGGCTGGATCTCCCGCCACATGCGGATGTAATCCTGCGGATGGATCGGCTCGCCGTCAACGGCGATACGCTCGGTGACCAGCTGCAGGTGCGGGGAGGTCGTTCGCCCTGTGCGACGATGGAATGCCCGCAGCAAGGACTCGATCATCCGCACCACGGAGGTCTTGCCGTTGGTGCCAGCGACCTGGATGGTGGCAAAGGAGCGCTCCGGGTTGCCCAGCAGGTCCATGAGCATCTCGATGCGTTCCAGGGAGGGGTCGATCTTCGTCTCCGGCCAGCGCTGATTCAGCTCGGCTTCGACCGCGGCGAGGTCTGCCAGATCCTCCTCAGTGATGGGCCGAGGCGGCAGCGCATCGTCGCCGCTTAGCTGACCATCCTCCTCACCGGGCTTCGTGCCGGCGGCATCGATAGGAAGCGCCAAGCCGTGCTCGTCGAGGCGCACTCCCCCGACGGCGGACCCGGCAACGGCCTCCTCCTGGCCGGTCAGCTCAACGGCACCGGTGTCCCCGGCCTGGCCTTGGCCCTGGTCCTCGCCCGGCGCGGTGTTCAAGTCACGATCCGTCGAATCGATCATTTCTTTGGCAGCCCCTCCAGACGGCGAGTGATGCGGTCAAACTCCTCCTGGGCCACGACCTGGCGTTCCTTAATATCCGCCACGACGTGCTCCGGAGCCTTGTTCAAGAAGTTCTCGTTGCTGAGCTTCTTCGCTGCGTTGTCCAGCTCCTTCTGAGCGTTGGCGAGATCCTTTTCCAGGCGCTTGCGCTCGGCCTCAATATCCACGGCGTCGGAGGTATCCAGTTCGACGGTGATCGTGGCCTGGCTGAGGCGCAGCTCAATGGAGGCGGTGGTCTCCCAGTCATCCCCCGGCTCCTCAAGTCGGGCCAGGGAGCGGATGGCTGCCTCTTCTTCCTCGAGGTCGACGGCGGCGAAGTCCAGTCGGCCCGGGACACGCTGCTTCGGCTTGACACCCTGGTCCGCACGGAAGCGACGCAGCTCGGTGACCAGCTTCTCCAGGTCAGCCATGCGGCGGGCGGCCAGCTCGTCTGGCTCGGCGCCGTTATTGGTCATGGACTGGTCTGGCCACTCGGCGATCACCAGGGACTCCGGGTAGCCCTCGACATCCTTGGTCAGGGCGGTCCACAGGGTCTCCGTGACGAATGGCATCGCCGGGTGCAGCAGGCGCAGCACCGCGTCGAGGACGCGACCGAGCACCACCTGGGTGTTCACACCGCGGGCGTACTCCTCCTTGGTGGCGGAATCCCAGTCGCGCGGGATCTGTACCTTCGCGATCTCCAGGTACCAGTCGCAGAACTCGCCCCAGGCGAACTTATAGAGGTTCTCATTAGCCAGGGAGAACTCGTAGCGCTCCAGGGCATCGTCGACGAGGGCGCGGGTGGCCTCCAGGCGGTCGAGGATCCAGCGGTCCGCGTCGGTCAGCTCCTCGCGTGGCGGCAGCTCGCCGATTTGGGCACCGTTCATGAGCGCGAACTTGGTGGCGTTGTACAGCTTCGTCGCGAAGTTACGGGAGGACTGCGCGGAGTGCTCGCCGACCGGCAGGTCCGCACCAGGGTTGGCACCACGAGCCAGGGTGAAGCGCAGCGCGTCAGCACCGTAGTCGCGCACCCAGTCCATCGGGTCGATGCCGTTGCCCAGGGACTTAGACATTTTGCGGCCGTGCTCATCACGGACGAGGCCGTGGAGGAAGACATCCTTGAACGGAACCTGCGGGCGCCCATCGCGGGCAGCCTGGTTCTCGCCATTGGCCTTACCGTGCAGTGGGGAACCTTCGAGCGTGTCCGCGAAGGTGGCGAACATCATCATGCGGGCGACCCAGAAGAACAGAATGTCGTAGCCGGTGACCAGCACGGAAGTTGGGTAGAACTTCTGCAGGTCCGGGGTGTTCTCCGGCCAGCCCATCGTGGAGAACGGCCACAGGGCGGAGCTGAACCAGGTGTCCAGCACGTCCTCGTCCTGGTGCCAGCCCTCGCCCGTCGGTGGCTCGTCGTCCGGCCCGCAGCACACGACCTCGCCTTCCGGCCCGTACCAGATCGGGATGCGGTGGCCCCACCACAGCTGGCGGGAAATGGTCCAGTCGTGCATGTTGTCCACCCAGTCGAACCAGCGTGGTTCCTGGGAGGCCGGGTAGATGGTCGTATCGCCTTCACGGACGGCGTCGCCGGACATCTTCGCCAGCTTCTTCACATCCACCCACCACTGCAGGGAAAGCCGCGGTTCGATCGGCTCACCGGAGCGCTCGGAGTGGCCGACGGAGTGCACGTAGGGGTGCTTGCGGGCCACAACGCGGCCCTGCTCCTCGAGGGCCAGGCGGATCTTCTCGCGGGCCTCGAAGCGGTCCATGCCGTCGAACTGTGTGCCCGTGCCGGAAACGTGGCCGGTCTCGTCGAGCACCACCGGCATCGGCAGGTCGTGGCGCTGCCCCATCGCGAAGTCATTCGGATCGTGCGCCGGGGTGATCTTCACCGCACCGGTGCCGAACTCGGGATCCACGTAATCATCCGCGATGATCACCATCTCGCGGTCCGGCAGGAATGGGTGCGGCAGCGTGGTGCCGACGAGGTCAGCGTAGCGCTCGTCCTCCGGGTGCACCGCGACGGCCACGTCACCCAGCATCGTCTCCACGCGCGTGGTCGCGACGATGACGTGGGGCTCGTCGTCGTTGAGGGAACCGTAACGGAGGCTGACCAGCTCGCCCTCGACGTCCTCGTAGTTGACCTCGATGTCGGAGATCGCGGTCTGCAGCACCGGCGACCAGTTAACCATCCGGTTGTCCTGGTAGATCATGCCCTGGTCGAACAGGGCCTTAAAGATCGTCTGGACTGCGCGGGACAGGCCCTCATCCAGGGTGAAGCGCTCGCGGGACCAGTCCACGGAGTCGCCGATGGCGCGCATCTGCTGCTGGATCAGGCCGCCGTATTCGTCCTTCCACTCCCAGACGCGCTCGATGAACTCCTCGCGGCCGTAATCGAAGCGGTCCTTAGATTCGCGCTTCTTCAGGTCGGATTCCACGCGGGTCTGGGTGGCGATACCTGCGTGGTCAGAGCCCGGCAGCCACAGGACCTCGTAACCCTGCATGCGGCGGCGACGGGACATCGCGTCGATCAGGGTGTGATCCAGCGCGTGGCCCATGTGCAGCCGACCGGTGACGTTCGGCGGCGGCAAGACGATGGAGAACGGCGGCTTATCACTTGCCGCGTCGGCCTTGAAGTAGCCGGCCGAAACCCAGCCTTCGTAGAGCTCCGATTCCACATCGGATGGGTTCCACTGATTGGGCAGCAGCTGCGAACGATCCTCGCCGCGCTGGACACCCTGGGACGTTGCAGGAGTATTGCTGGTCATCGCACCCTGATCACTTACTCGGGGACAAATTCTGTTGAACTCGTCCCAGTGTAGTAGACGGGGCAGACACGGCTGGCAGCTCGTCGGCTAACGCGAGCCACCAGCCTGAGAGGCGATGTACCGCTAGTCGATGAAGCCAGCCTCGCGCACGGCGGCCAGCTCCTCCTCCAGCTCCTGCTGGGTGCGGGCGATGCGCTGCTTTTGCTCCTCGCCCAACTCCAGCCCCTGGACGATCTCCCACTCGCCGTTGACGCTGCGGCACGGGAAACCGAAGACCAGCCCTTCAGGCACGCCGTAGGAACCGTCGGATGGCAGCGCGACGGAGACCCACTCGTCACCCTCGGTACCAAGCAGCCAATCCCGCATGTGGTCGATGGCGGCAGAGGCCGCGGAGGCTGCAGAGGAGTGGCCGCGGACCTCGATGATCTCGGCGCCACGCTTGGCCACGCGCGGGATGAACTCCTCACTGATCCACTCCGTGCCCAGCTTCTCGAAGACCGGCTCGCCGGCCGCGCGCAGGGCGGTGGCATCCGGGAACTGGGAGGCCGAGTGGTTGCCCCACACGACCATGCCGGACAGCGCGGAAACCGGGACGTCCAGGCGGTCGGCGGCCTGAGACAGCGCGCGGTTGTGGTCCAGGCGCATCATTGCGGTGATGCGGTTCGGCGCGATGCCCTTGGCGTGTGCGGCGAGGATGGCGGCGTTGGTGTTCGCCGGGTTGCCGACCACCAGCACGCGGGCATTCGGGGCGACCTCGCCTAGCGCCTCACCCTGCGGGCCGAAGATCGCACCGTTAGCGGCGAGCAGATCCGCACGCTCCTGCCCCTTCTGGCGCGGCTTCGCACCGACCAGGAAGACGACGTCGGCGTCCTGGAAACCCTCCCTGGCGTCGGTGTGGACGGTGACGTCCCCGAGCAGCGGGAACGCGGCGTCCTTCAGCTCCATGGTCACGCCCTCCGCGGCTCGCTTGGCGGGCTCGATCTCGATGAGTCGGAGGTTCACCTTCCGCCCCGGGGAGATCTCGCCTGCTGCCAGGCGGAAGAGCAGGGAGTACGCGATCTGCCCCGCTGCGCCGGTGACCGCCACGTTCAAGGCATCGGAGGTGTTCTGCGAAGTGTTATCAACCATGAGTGAAACCGCCTTTATTCAGGATCGGGGGCACCAACCGGGGGCGATATCCCCCAATTGATCTTTCCGACCCCAGCCTACCCGCGAACAGTCATTACGATGAGGAGAGAAAGTTTCGACCGGAGAGGAATCATGACCGACGACTCAGCTCGCCATCTTCCTCACTCGGCGCATAGGTACGGCCTCGATCCGGTCGACTATGCCCGAGCGATGGAGTGCGCCCTGCCGATCGCCGTGGAGTATGGGACGGATATCCCGAAGGCCCAGCTGGTGGCGATCCAACGCGCCGGTAACCTCCCCGCCAAGCACGCGCTGCTGAGTAATAACCAAGACCTCTACGAGGAAGCGCTCCGCTACGCCCTGGCGACCCTGTGGCCGGCCGAGCCGAAGAAGTTTGAGGACGACATCGCCAGCCTCACCCCAGTGCAGGCGGTGCGGCGCCTGGTGCGCGAGACGCTCGCCCGGGCGCAGCGCAACCCGGATTCCATGCGCCTGGTCGCCGCAGAGAATCTCTACAACCGGGCGGATGTGCCGAACCGTATCGACGTGCTGGAACAGTCCCCCGTCATTCTCCAGATCGACCGCGCGCTCCTGCGTGGCCACGACCTCGGTGCATTCCGCACCGGGGTCTCCGCGGAAGACGTCTACCTCCTCATCCTGGGACTATCCGGTTTCGCCACCCTGCACCGCAACACCTTCTACGCGCTCTATGGGATGGACGTCCGCGAGGCGCACAACGAGTCCGGGGTCATTGAGCTAGCCTGCGACGCCGTCGTCGCCTTCCTCACCACGCCGATGCGGACCAATCAGGATAATTCCTACACCCACTCCTCCCCCTCCGAAATTGTGGGCGAGTCGGTTGCCGCGAGCCTCTACGACTCCGAAGAGATCTGGCAAGAGTAGCCCTCCGCCAACTGTCCCCACGCGATACGCCACGTGGGGCGCGGTTGACTACCCCCCCCTTAGAGGCCCTATCCCCCCTTTGCGCCCCCGTTAGGCGGAGCGCTTATCCCGCTCGGCGACCTCCTCGTGGGTCAGGCGAGTCGGCTTTGCATCCCCCTTCGCGGCAGCCTCGGTGATCAGCACCTCGGCGATATCCTCCTCCTCGGGGATGGAGTACATGATCGGCAGCAGGATCCGCTCCATGATGGAGCGCAGCCCGCGCGCACCGGTCTCCCGGGCGAGCGCCTGGCGAGCAACCTCGCGCAACGCACCATCCTCGAAAGCCAGCTGGACGTTATCCATCTCAAACAGGCGCTGATACTGGCGCACGAGGGCATTCTTCGGCTCGGTGAGTACCTGCACCAAAGCGTCCTCATCCAGGTGTCCGACGTGGGTGACCACCGGCAGTCGGCCGATGACCTCCGGGATCAACCCGAACTTCACCAGGTCCTCCGGCTCCACGTACTGGAACGGGTCCTTGACCTGGTCGTTCTTGGAGGTGACCTCCGCGCCGAAGCCCAGGCCCTTCTTGCCGCGGCGATCCTCGATGACCTTCTCCAGGCCCGCGAAGGCACCCGCGACGATAAAGAGCACGTTCTTCGTATCGAACTGGATGAATTCCTGGTTCGGGTGCTTGCGCCCGCCCTGAGGCGGGACGGCGGCGACCGTGCCCTCCAGGATCTTCAGCAGCGCCTGCTGCACGCCCTCACCGGAGACGTCGCGTGTGATGGACGGGTTTTCGGACTTACGGCCGATCTTGTCCACCTCGTCGATGTAGATAATGCCGCGCTGTGCCTTCTCGACGTCGAAGTCTGCGCTCTGCAGCAGCTTCAGCAGGATGTTCTCGACATCCTCGCCCACGTAGCCGGCCTCGGTCAGCGAGGTCGCGTCCGCGATGGCGAAGGGGACGTCCAACATGCGCGCGAGGGACTGCGCCAGGTAGGTCTTACCAGAGCCGGTGGGCCCCAGCATGAGGATATTGGACTTCGAAAGCTCGACCTCGTCGTCGTTGCGGCGGGCCAGTGCATTGGCCTCTTCGACCTGAATGCGCTTGTAGTGGTTGTAGACAGCCACCGCGAGGGTTCGCTTCGCGTCGTCCTGGCCGATGACGTACTTGTCCAGGAAAGCGGAAATCTCGGACGGCGTTGGCAGCTTGCCCTGCGGTTCCTGCGCGCTGGTGGCTACCAGCTCTTCCTCGATGATCTCGTTGCAGAGTTCGATGCATTCATCGCAGATGTAGACCCCGGGGCCGGCGATGAGTTTGCGGACTTGTTTTTGGCTCTTTCCGCAAAACGAGCACTTCAGCAGCTCTGCGCTTTCTTGCATCTGTGAGAACCAGTCTTTCTGAGAAATTGGTGGTGCTACGGCGGGTATCCAACACTACCCAAAAACCCCGCTGCGCTGACTGAGCAACACTGCGGGGATTGAGGGGCTGGGCTCACCAGCCCCGGTAGCGGAAACCATGAGGCGGGGCCTCACGGGAACGATCGACTACTACTCCTGAGCGGAGAGCTTCCGGTACTCGAAAACCTGGTCGATGATGCCGTATTCCTTGGCGGCCTCGGCGTCCAGGATCTTGTCGCGGTCGGTGTCGATGCGAATCTGCTCCTCGGTCTTACCGGTGTGGCGGGCCAAGGTGGTCTCCATGAGCTTGCGCATGCGCTCAATCTCGTTGGCCTGGATCTCCAGGTCGGAAACCTGCCCCTGCACACCACCGGAGGCCGGCTGGTGGATCAGCACGCGGGCATTCGGCAGCGCGGCGCGCTTACCCGGGGTGCCTGCGGCGAGCAGCACGGCGGCAGCAGAGGCTGCCTGGCCGAGGCACACGGTCTGCACGTCCGGGCGGACGTACTGCATCGTGTCGTAGATGGCCATCAGGCTGGTGAAGGAACCACCCGGCGAGTTGATGTACATCGTGATGTCACGGTCCGGGTCGAGCCCCTCCAGGACAAGAAGCTGGGCCATGATGTCGTTGGCTGCGGCGTCGTCCACCTGGGTGCCCAGGAAGATGATCCGCTCTTCAAAGAGCTTGTTGTACGGGTTGGATTCCTTCGCCCCGTAGCTGGAGTGCTCAACGAAGGATGGCAGGATGTAGCGCGATTCTGGCATCTTCATTCTTTACTTCTCCTTCGCAGAGCTGATGACGTGGTCGACGAATCCGTACTCCTTGGCCTGCTCGGCGGTGAACCAGCGGTCGCGGTCGGAGTCCTTCGTAATCTGCTCGACGGTCTGGCCGGTGAAGCCAGCGATCAGCTCCGCCATCTCACGCTTGGTGTGTGCAAACTGCTCCGCCTGGATGGCAATGTCGGCCGCGGTGCCGCCCACACCAGCGGAAGGCTGGTGCATCATGATGCGAGCGTGCGGCAGAGCGTAGCGCTTGCCCTTCGTACCCGCGGAGAGCAGGAACTGGCCCATGGACGCGGCCAGGCCCATGCCGTAGGTGGCGATGTCGCAGGGCGCGTACTGCATGGTGTCGAAGATGGCCATACCCGCGGTGACGGAGCCACCTGGCGAGTTGATGTACAGGGATATGTCCTTCTCCGGGTCCTCGGCTGCCAGCAGCAGGATTTGAGCGCAGAGCTTGTTCGCGATTTCGTCGTCGACCTGGCTACCCAGGAAGATGATGCGCTCGCGCAGCAGACGCTCGAAGACCGAGTCGTTGAGGTTCATCCCAGCCGTGTCGGCGGACATGAGGCTGCTCGAAAGACTGCTCATTGTGCCCCTTTTCGTTCATTGGTTTATTCTTTGTGGCTTCCACAGTAGCGACTAACCCTCGGGTCGTGCCCTATGAAAAGCCCCTGTTCGCTTTAAGCGCACAGCACCCCCGGAGTATTCCTCCAGGGGTGCTGCGTCGAAGCGGTTGCTTCGGTGTCACGACGCCGCCGGTGCTCGCCCAAGCCTGTCAGGCGCGGCGATCCAGACGGCTAGCGTGTGCGGGACTTACTTGTCCTCGCTCTTCTTGGCTGCAGCCTTCTTCGTGGTCTTCTTGGATGCGGCCTTCTTGGCGGTCGACTTCTTAGTGGTCTTCTTCGCCGTGGACTTCTTAGCGGTCGACTTCTTGGTCGTCTTCTTCGCCGTGGACTTCTTGGCAGCCTTCTTGGTCGTCTTCTTTGCGGAAGACTTCTTGGCGGCCTTCTTCGGCTTCTCGTCCTTCTTGGCCTCCTCGGCCTTCTCGGACTCCTCCTCGGTGCCGAAGAACTGCTTTGGATCAATCTCGTTGCCCTCGGAGTCCTTCACGGAGCTCTTGGAGATGTTGATCGCCAGAGCCTTGCCGCGGCGGACGTCAGCGAACAGGCTGCCGATCTGGCCGGCCTGCTGCAGCTGCATGATGAACTGGTTCGGGTCCATGCCGTACTGGGCAGCGGTGAAGCCGATGTGATCCATCAGCTCCTCCTGGGAGACCTCCGGCTGCTCGACGTCAGCCAGGGCGTCCAGGAACAGCTGGGTGCGGACGGAGCCCTCAGCGGCCTCGCGAGCATCTTCCTCGAACTTCTCGCGAGTGATGTCCTGAGCTGCGAGCATCTGCTCGAAGACCTTCTCGTCACCACCGAACTGGCTGATGAGCTGCTGGACCTGGCCCTGCACCTGCTCGTCAACCACGGACTGCGGCAGCGGTACCTCGACCTTTTCCAGCGCGGCCTCGAGGACCTTATCGCGGATCTGGCCGGCCTGGCCGTTCTTCAGCTGCTCCTCGACCTGGGTCGCCAGGGAGTCCTTGAGCTCATCCAGGGTGTCGAACTCGGATGCCAGCTGTGCGAAGTCGTCGTCCAGCTCCGGCAGCTCGCGCTCCTTGACGGAATCAACCTTGACGGTAACCTCTGCCTCTTCGTCGGCGTGCTCGCCGGCAACCAGCTTGGAGGTGAAGGTGGACTCCTCGCCGGCCTTCATGCCGACCAGGGCGTCGTCCAGGCCCTCGATGAGGGAGTCGTTGCCGACCTCGTGGGATAGGCCCTCGGTGGTGGCCTCGTCCACGGTCTCGCCGTCAACGGTGGCGGACAGGTCGATGGAGACGAAGTCGCCCTTCTTGACCTTGCGGTCAACAGACTTCAGGGTGCCGAAGCGAGCCTGCAGGTTCTTCAGCTCACCCTCGACGGCCTCGTCGTCGGCCTTGATGGCGTCAACCTCAACGGAGATGTCGGAGAAGTCTGGGACCTCGATCTCGGGACGGACGTCGACCTCGGCGGTGAAGGTGACGGACTCGCCGTCCTTCAGCTCGGTGATGTCGATTTCTGGCTGGCCGAGAGCCTTGACGTCGTGCTCCTCGACGGCCTGGCTGTAACGGGACGGCAGCATTTCGTTGATCACCTGGTCAAGAACCACGCCGCGGCCGAGACGGGTCTCGATGATCTTCGCCGGGACCTTGCCCTTGCGGAAGCCAGGGATGCTGACCTGCTGGCTCAGGGAGGCATACGCCTTGTCGAACTCCGGCTTGAGCTCGTCGAAGGGTACCTCGACGGTGATCTTGGTGCGGGTAGCGCTGAGCTTTTCAACAGAGCTCTTCACGAGTGCACTCTCCTGTGTATTCATGGTTGCTGACGGCCTGTGTCGCCAGTCAGCGTTGGACATCGACCAAGTTTATAGGGTCTTGATTTTCCGTGTCACCACACCCCCACCTAGTTTTGGCTAATGCCACCAGACCAGCTGTGTTTCCGCCGGGCGGAAATCACGGAAAATTGACCACTCCGCCCGTTAATGACGCGGCGCGATCCCTTACCTCGCATGGCTTTGGACCATCATCAAGCTCTGCGGTTCGCCCCTGAACAAGCACCCCTAGAACTTAAGGCTTACCCCAGATACGAGAAAACCCCTAGTCCGAAGACTAGGGGTGAACCTTTGCCGTCGGGGCAACAGGATTTGAACCTGCGACCCCTCGCTCCCAAAGCGAGTGCGCTACCAAACTGCGCCATGCCCCGGCCACACTTTCGCGAACCTAAGCTCGCGTTGCGTGCGCTCTAACCATACGTTAGCCCTGGGGAAAGTCCAAACCGCTGTGTGCAGCCTGGAATCCCCCGCTATAACCGCTGGTCAGAGTGGAGGGAACGACGGGAATCGAACCCGCGTCTTCAGCTTGGAAGGCTGAGGTATTAGCCACTATACGACGTTCCCAGCAAGCAATCTTCGCATCATGCCGGCCCGGCGTGAGCACGAAGCTTGCTGTGGATAGACACCCTACACGATGGCGCGGTCAACTACCCAACCGACACCACCGGGGTGAGCCAAGATTTTAGGCCTCCGGGAGGGCCGGAGCCTCGCCGGTCTTCTCGTACTCAGCGAGGATGTCGATGCGACGCTGGTGGCGCTCCGCCTCGCTCCACTCCTGCGCGATGAAGGCGTCGACGATAGCCAGCGCCTCCTCCTCGGAGTGCATGCGACCGCCCAGGCCGATGAGCTGGGCGTTGTTGTGCTCGCGAGCGAGCTTCGCGGTCTCCACGGACCAGGCCAATGCGCAGCGCGCGCCCGGTACCTTGTTCGCCGCGATCTGCTCGCCGTTGCCGGAACCACCCAGGACGATGCCCAGGGAGCCCTCGTCGGCGACGACCCGGCGGGCTGCCTCGATGCAGAAAGCCGGGTAGTCGTCGTTCGCGTCGTAGGTATGTGCACCGCAGTCGATCACCTCGTGGCCAGCGGCCTTCAGGTGGTCTGCGATGAGGTTTTTCATGTCAAAACCGGCGTGGTCGGCACCAAGATAAATTCGCATGATCTTTAGCCTACCGCAGTCTCCGTGGCGCTCGGATTCTCCGTGCGGGTCCGCTTGAGCTCGAAGAAGTGCGGGTAGCTACCCAGGGTGACGGAGGCGTCGAAAAGCTCGCCTGCCTGCTCCCCCGTCGGCACGCGGGTCAGCACAGGGCCGAAGAAGCCACGGCCGTCGATGTCCACAATCGGGGTGCCGACTTCGTCTCCAACCAGGGAGAGGCCGCGGCGGTGAGTTTCCTTCAGTTCGTCGAGGAATGCGTTCTCGGCGTGGGGACGCAATCCGATGCGGTCGATGAAGCCCTCCGGCAGGTCGAGCTTCTCCACGACCTCAGCGATCAGGTCGTCGTAGCAGCCGATGTAATCCCGCTCACCGCGGTTCTCGTTGTGGATGGCCTCGCCCATCAGGGTGTAGTAATCGGCGATCTGGTCCGGGTGCTTGGCGTAGATCGCGGCGGCGGCGAGCGCCGGTGCCCAGGCCGCCTCCATGCGGTCCATGTAGGCGGGGTCGAGGTCGCGGCCGTCGTTGAGGACGGACAGGCTCATCGGGATGAAGTTCACCTTCACGTCGCGGACCTTCTCGACCTCCAGCAGCCAACGGCTGGTCACCCACGCGAAGGGGCAGGTGACGTCGAAGTACATGTTCAGCTCGTTCGTGGTTGCCACGGCGGGCTCCTTTCCTTTTGCTTCTTTTCTTCTTCTCGCCACTGTATACATCTCTCCGGTCCCCCACTTTTGTTAACGACGACGCCCTCGTCCTCAAGAACGAGAATCCGTGTCCGGGCCCGGGCGTAGGGTGGAGCGCATGACCTCAACGAATCTCACTCAGACTGAAGCTCAGGCCCGCGCCGAGCTGATCTCCAATGTCCACTACACCGTGGAGCTGGATCTTTCCGCCGGTGAAGATATGCAGCGCGAGCAGTTCCCGAGCCGCACCACGATCGACTTCCGATCCGGCACTGGTTCCACTTTCGTGGATTTCCGGGCGCGCAAGGTGCATTCCGTCCACCTCGATGGAGCGGACATCACCGAAAAAGCCATCGGGACCGGCGACTACGACGCCACCGCGGGCATCGTCCTTGCCGATCTTGCTGAGGGCGACCATCAGCTGGTGGTGGACGCGCTGGGCGATTATTCCGTCACGGGCGAGGGACTGCACCGCTTCCGGGACCCCGCGGACGGCAATATTTACCTCTACTCCCAGTTCGAGACCGCCGACGCCAAGCGTGTCTTCGCCTGCTTCGACCAGCCGGATATCAAGGCCACCTACTCGCTGAGCGTGCGTACCCCGCAGCCGTGGCGAGTCGTGACCAATAACGTCGTCTCCGCCGAGACCGAGGGCGACACGGTGCTCCACCGCGCGGAGGTGGACTACCGGCTGTCCACCTACTTGATCGCCTTCTGCGTTGGCCCGTGGCACGAGGTCACCGACGAATGGCACGGCGAGATCACCGCTCACCCGGAGACCTCCGACGATGCACTGGTCGAGGCGCGCACCCGCGGCGAGATCCAGAACAGCGGTTTTCAGACCGTTCCGCTGGGCCTATACTGCCGCCAATCCCTAGCCGAGCACCTGGACGCCGAAGAGCTGTTCACAGTCACGAAGCAGGGCTTCGACTACTACTCCGAGCACTTCGGCATCGCTTATCCCTTCTACAAGTACGACCAGGTGTTCTGCCCGGAGTACAACATGGGCGCGATGGAGAACGCGGGCGTGGTGACGATCCGCGACGAGTACGTCTTCCGCTCTGCGGCCAGCCACTATGAGTACGAGCGCCGCGCGGACACGATCCTCCACGAGCTGGCGCACATGTGGTTCGGCGATCTGGTCACGATGACCTGGTGGGATGACCTGTGGCTCAACGAGTCCTTCGCCACCTGGTCCGCCGCCATGAGCCAGGCGAATGCCACTCGCTTCGACACTGCCTGGGTAACCTTCGGCAATAAGGAAAAGGCCTGGGCCTACGCCCAGGACCAGCTGTCCACCACCCACCCGGTGTTCACCGATGCCTCCGATATCGTCACCGTGGACGCCAACTTCGACGGCATCACCTACGCCAAGGGCGCAAGCGTGCTCAAACAACTCGCTGCCTACGTGGGACTGGAGGCCTTCTTCGCCGGGGTACGCACCCACTTCGCGGCGCATGCCTGGGAGAACGCCACCTTCGACGACCTGCTCTCCGCGCTGGAGCGCTCCAGTGGCCGGGACCTGTCCGACTGGGCGGATCAGTGGCTGAAGACCACCGGCATCAACACTCTCAAGGCCAGCTTCGAGGCCGTCGATGGCGCCTATCAGAACTTCGCCATCGAGCAGAACGGGGCAGCCCCTGGCGCGGGTGAAACTCGTACCCACCGCATCGGCATCGGCATCTACCGCACCGACGGGAACGGGCAACTCAGCCGAATCACCCGCGTGGACGCCGACGTCGCTGGATCGACCACCGCGATCCCAGAGCTGGATGGCACCCCGGCGGGCGATCTCGTCATCGTCAACGACGACGACCTGAGCTACGCCTTCATCGAGCTCGACGCCGACTCCCTGAAGGTGGCAACCGAAAACATCACCGCGATCGCCGATCCGATGCCACGCTCCCTGATCTGGTCCGCGGCCTGGAACATGACCCGAAATGCGCAGATGAAGGCCCGCGACTTCGTGGCACTAGTTGCACGTGGTGCTGTCGCGGAAACCGAGATGGCGGTGCTGGAGCAGGTCCTCGCGCAGTCCCGCGTGGCGGTGAGCACCTACGCTGCGCCTGACTGGCGCGAGCAGGGCTGGGCGCTACTGCGCGAGGCCTTCCTGCGCGGCATGAAGGAGACCACGGGCCAGGCACAGCTGGCCTTTGCTCGCGCGTTTGCGCACAGCGTCCACAACGGCGAGTCCGCTGAGATCCTGCAGGAGCTGCTCGGCGGGGATGCGGCGCACTATGCACCAGGGCTGGAGATCGACCAGGACCTGCGCTGGCAGTTCCTCATCGCCCTGGCCGCCAGCCAGGACGAAAGCGGGGAAACCGAAGAGCAGGTGGCCGCGCGGATCGCCGAGGAGGAGACCCACGATGCGTCCTCGTCGGGTGCGATGCTGGCGCTGGAGGCCCGCTCTGCCGTCCCGGCCGCCGAGGTCAAGGCCGCGGTGTGGGAGGAGATCACGCAGCGTGGCCCGCAGCTCTCCAACCTCGCGCTACGCCACCGCATGGCCGGACTGACCCGGATCGGTCAGGGCGAGCTGCTGCAGACCTTTGCGTCGAGCTACGTGGCCAATGCCGCCCGCCTGTGGGAGGAGCTCAGCCCGGAGATGGCGCTGCGCACCCTCTCCGGCATCTACCCGGCCTGGGATCTCAGCGAGGAGACGGACCGCCAGGTCGCCGAGCTGATCGAAGCCCCGGATACTCCGGCCGGACTGCGCCGCACCCTGCGAGAGGGCCGCGACCGGGTGGCTCGCGCTAAGGCCGCCCAGGCCTTCGACTCCGCCACGTAGTGGCTTAGTACGTGGCACCGGAGCCAGATCGAGATTGAGCGGCCCGCGGCAACAGCCGGGAAAACGCTAGTCTCGGGAGGAAAGAACCAGCCGCGGGCGGGGACTCCGGCCCCGTCCGCGTGCACCGATGGGTGGCCCGAATGACTGCCACCCCAGAGAGGAAAAGTTTAGGAACAATGGGCACTTTTTTATGATGCAGTTGGTGGCGAGGATACCTTCCGCACCATCGTGTCCGAGTTTTATAAGCAGGTGAAGGGCGACGACATCCTTGGCCCGATGTACCCAGCCGACGACATGGCGGGTGCTGAGGACCGGCTGCGCTGGTTCCTCGCACAGTACTGGGGCGGGCCGGAAACCTTCAACGAGAAGCGTGGCCACCCGCGCCTGCGGATGCGCCACGCCCAGTTCCACATCGACGAAGCGGCTCGCGACCGGTGGCTGGAGCTCATGGCCAACGCCATGGAGACCGTGGACGAAGAGACCCTGCCGGCCGAGCACCGGGCCGCGATGTGGGATCACATGGAGCGGGTGGCGCAGATGCTGGTCAACGAGCCGACCATGCGCTCCGGGCGCTCCTGGGACGCCTAAGGCAGACGCGCCAGTCCCCCGGGACGCGGCGCATAGAGGGTGCCGAAGACCCCGTCCAGCCGGATCCACGACCCGGTGGCGGCCACGCGCACCACGTCGAGTTGGCGCCCCGGGTACTTCTTCTGCAGAGCAGCTGGCGGTGGGCTGATGACACCCGTCGCCCCGGCCGTGGCGACCATTCGGCCGGTGATGTTAACCAGCTGGGGCGCTGCTCCCCCGGCCGTATTTCCAGTCCGGTCTTCCTCGGAAGCGCCGTGCTGGTCAGCGTTGTTCTCGGCCTCGCTGGTGACCTCCACGAGCTCCTGGTCCAGCATCGAAGGGGCGAGCCCCGCGGGTCCGCCGCGCAGCTCGTGCTCCTCCTCCATCTCGCGGTACACCTCCCGCAGCACCTCGGCGGGCACCCAATCCACCAGTTGAAAGCCACTGACGGGTGGCAGGGCACCCAGCCACATCATGTCCACGCCGGTACCCAGATCGAAGGTAGCTTCGGACTCTCGTGCCCCGGCATCAGTGCTTGCGGAATCGGCCCACTGCTGCAGCGCATCCTTCAGCGCGGCGGCCCGCACGACGGTCGAATCGCCGTCGTCGTCCTTTCCGCTAAGCCCCGCCCCCGGAAGGCGCTGGCTGAGCGCGCAGCCCAACGGCGTCGAGAAGAAAATGTCCAAGCCATCCGGCAACGGGCGCAGCCGAGCGAGCGACTCGGGGTCCATGCTCAGTACCCGCTCCGCCACACTTGCGATTCGACGCGCCACGGAGCGCGGGGCTTTATTCACCATTCTCAGCTGCACAGTCATGGCCACCAGCCTAACCACACGCCCGCGGCTATGTGCCCTTGAGGTTCAGCACCTGGCGCAGCTCGTGGACGACCTCGACCAGGTCGCGGGCGTCCGCCATCACCTGATCGATGGGCTTATAGGCGTCCGGGATCTCGTCCACCCACGCCGCGCCCGGCCGGTAGACGATGCCCGACATCCGCTGGTCAAGGTCCTCGGCGGTATAGCGCTTCGTCGTCACTGGTTTCTTTTCTTCTTCCGGTGAACTGTGGTTTCTGACCTTCTCGGGACGTCGCTTCGTCCCTCGGGTGTTATCCGTTCACCTTCGGCAGGACGTACTCGGCAATCTCTTCAATCTGCTCGCCAGCCCGGCGCGTGGAGCCCAGCAGGTTGATGCTGACGTGGTTGATCCCGATCTCTCGTTGGGAGATCAGCAGGGAGACCAGGGTATTTCGCCCTAGCCGGTAGCCGAAGGTTCCGCCCTGGGCTGGGGCGTCCGGATCCTCGTGCAGGTCGATCCACATGGCCTCCAGGAAGGGTTTGAAGCTTCCTTCCCCGCAAGTGTCGACGACAGCTGCCCGCCACTGGTCGACGTTCTTCTGCTGGATGGCGAGTCCCTTGTGGTACATGAACCAGCCGTCGGTGTGCTCGGCTTTCCATTCCAGGCTCTGCTGACAGGAGCCGGTGGCCAGCACGGGCACGTGGTGGGCAGTGGGCTTCGGAAGCACCTCGGCGCCGCCGACCTTTCCCTCGGACCAGCGGATCGGACGCATGCTCGTGCGCAGTGCTTTGGTGTAGACGGCGAGGTGCTCGCGGAAACGTTCGTCCCTGGCACCCTGCTCCTGGTTGAATGCGGGAAATTCCTCCGGGCGGTCGCCGGTGGCGATACCCATGAGGAAGCGCCCGCAGCTGAGTCGGTCCAGGCTTGCGGCCCGCTTGGCCATCAACAGGGGGTGCTGGAAAGGGACGACGATCGCTGCGGTTCCCAGCGCGATTGTCGAGGTCCGTGCTGCGATGTAGCTCAGGTACATCCAGGGGTCGTAGACCTGCCCGTCGTCGCCGAAGGTCTCCACGCTCAAGGGGATATCGCGCGCCCAGACAGCAGAAAAGCCGCCGTCCTCGGCGAGACGAATCAGGCGTAGCTGTTCGGCGAGGTCGGCGGCGGGTTCTGTACTACTCCCCGGTCCTGCTGGGTGGGCTACCTCCGTGGGGCGTTCGCTGTCGCGGCGCCCGATGGGCAGGGAAAGCCCCACCGAAAGCCTGCCGGGCGCGAAGTTGCGCTGGTAGCCAGGCAGCTCGGTGATGGGGGTATCGGAGATTGAACGCAGCGGGGTCATACCGCCCACGCTAGTACAGCGCGAGCGCTAAAGCCCCTGCTGAACGAGTTAAAGCGCTTAGCGGGTCAGGCGGCGGTGCGTGACGCGGGACGGACGTGCCGCCTCCGGGCCGAGGCGCTCGACCTTGTTCTTCTCGTAGTCCTCAAAGTTGCCCTCGAACCAGTACCACTGGCCCTCAGCAACGTTGCCCTCCCAGGCGAGGATGTGGGTACAGGTGCGGTCCAGGAACCAGCGGTCGTGGGAAATCACGACGGCGCAGCCCGGGAACTTCTGCAGCGCGTTCTCCAGGGAGCCGAGGGTCTCGACGTCGAGGTCGTTGGTCGGCTCATCCAGCAGGATCAGGTTGCCGCCCTGCTTCAGGGTCAGCGCGAGGTTCAGACGGTTGCGCTCACCACCGGAGAGCACCTTGGACGGCTTCTGCTGGTCCGCACCCTTGAATCCGAATGCGGAGAGGTATGCGCGGGACGGCATCTCGTTCTGGCCGACGACGATGTAGTCCAGGCCGTCGGAGACGACTTCCCACACGGTCTTCTCCGGGTCGATGTTCTCGCGGTTCTGGTCCACGTAGCTCAGCTGCACGGTGGAGCCGACCTTGACCTCGCCGGAGTCCGGCTCCTCCAGACCAACGATGGTCTTGAACAGCGTCGTCTTACCCACACCGTTCGGGCCGATAACGCCGACGATGCCGTTACGTGGCAGGGTGAAGGAGAGATCCTTGATCAGGACGCGGTCGCCGAAGCCCTTGGTGAGGTTCTTGACCTCCACGACCTGGTTGCCCAGGCGCGGCGGGGTCGGGATCTGGATCTCCTCGAAGTCGAGCTTGCGGTACTGCTCGGCCTCCGCTGCCATCTCCTCGTAGCGCTCGAGGCGGGCCTTGTTCTTCGCCTGGCGGGCCTTGGCACCGGAGCGGACCCAGGCCAGCTCCTCCTTCAGGCGCTTCTGCAGCTTGGCGTCCTTCTTACCCGCGACCTCGAGGCGCTTGGCCTTGGTCTCCAGGTAGGTGGAGTAGTTGCCCTCGTAGGGGTAGAGCTTGCCGCGGTCGACCTCACAGATCCAGCCTGCGACGTGATCCAGGAAGTAACGGTCGTGGGTCACGGCCAGGACGGCACCCTTGTAGTCGGCCAGGTGCTTCTCCAACCACAGGACGGACTCGGCGTCCAGGTGGTTAGTCGGCTCGTCGAGGAGCAGCAGGTCCGGCTCAGAGAGCAGCAGCTTCGCCAGGGCGACGCGGCGGCGCTCACCACCGGAGAGGTTGGTCACCGGCTCGTCGGACGGCGGGCAGCGCAGGGCCTCCATGGCCTGCTCGATCTTGGAGTCGACCTCCCAGGCGTCGGCGGCGTCGAGCTCCTCCTGGAGCTTGCCCATCTCTTCCATGAGCTCATCGGTGTAGTTGGTCGCCATCTCCTCGGCGATCTGCTCGAAGCGCTGCTTCTTTTCGAAGATGTCGCCCAGGCCCTCTTCGACGTTCTCGCGGACCGTCTTCTCCTCGTTCAGCGGTGGCTCCTGCTGCAGGATGCCCACGGTCGCGCCCGGGTCGTGGAAGGCCTCACCGTTGGAGGGCTGATCCAGGCCGGCCATGATCTTCAGGATCGAGGACTTACCGGCGCCATTTGGTCCCACGACGCCGATCTTGGCGCCCGGGTAAAACATCATCGTGACGTCATCGAGGATGACCTTGTCGCCGTGCGTCTTGCGCACGTTCTTCATCGTGTAAATAAATTCGCCCACGGTGAACTACTTCAGCCTTTCCGTTGAAGAAAAAGTTCGATAAATCGCTGCCCCATAGTCTACGTGTTCGGCACCGATTTCAAGATTCCGCTGCTGCCCTCCCTGATTCATCTCCTACTGCAAGACCAAAGGCCGGGGCGCCCCCTTTCGCCCCGGCCATTGTCTCCCCGGCTACCTGCGGATCCCCCTATTCCGCAGCCCCCAAGCACAAGTTGCTTTTAGAACGGTGGCGCTGCCGCACCGACCAGTTCGCGCTCCTCGTTCTCGCTTCCCTGTGCGGCGTCTTCTGCCGCAGTGTCTTCGGCCTGCGACGAGGCCACATCGTCGCCGTCCTGATCGGACTGCTGCTTATTACCCACCGGCTCCTCGCGTGTGACCGTCACCCGGCGCAGGCCCATGTCTGCGCCCACATGGCTGGCCCGGATACGCAACGCAGAGCGCTTCTCCCCGCTATCCTGCGCCGTCCACGTGGACTGGTAGAGCCGACCGACCACCACGACCGGCATGCCCTTATAACCATCGCTCACCACATTCTGGGCCAGCTTCCCCCAGCACTGCACGGTAACGAAGGTGGGACTGCCGTCCACCCATTGGCCGTGACGGTCCTGATATCGGTGGTTGACCGCCATGCGGAACACGGCCATCGCCGCGTCCTCGGTGCGGTGTTTCATCTCCGGGTTGCTCACCATGTTTCCGGTGAGGTGAATCGTTGCCATCTGGCTGCTCATCGTGGACCACTCCTTCTTCGCGTGAATTGCTTGTCCCCCACCGGCAGTTAGCTCCCCCGCCGGTAGGTCCTTCTTTGAGCACCACGCCGCGGATTCTGCCGCGGCGCGTAGCCATTGGTTTACCGAATGCCCCGGCCAGCACACCTGATTCGCGAACCCACGCTGTGGATAGCGTTCCCGGCATGTGAGAAGTCCACAGAGCCACTCACATGGCTCTTGACGGCCCGTGCCCGCCGTGACATGTCCGCCGCATTGCCCTGCAGGCCACAGTGAATAACAAAGAAAGGGACGCCACCAGGCGGGGCTGGTGACGTCCTCGAAAGAAACGGTGACGGGGCTAGTCAGCGTCCTCGGCGGAAGCGTCGTCGGACCTAGTACCGGAGTCCGGGGCCGGGCGCTGCGACCGCGGGGCCTGGCCATAAGCACCCGGGATGTTCGCGCCGTACTCCGGGGACGGCAGATCGGTGAACTTCTGCCCCTTGCGGCGGCGGACCTGTTTGCGGCGACGCTGCTTCTCGGTGTGCAGCTGGCTCTGCACGGACTCGGTCTCGTAGTCGGCGGTGTAGTACTCCTTCTCGCCGAAGTCCCCGCCCTCGCCGGCCATGCTGGCCAACATCGCGTTATAGGCCTGCAGGTCCTGGCCACCAGTGCGGTCCTGGTGACGGTCGTAGCGCTTCGCCTCCCGGTCCTCGGAGCGGTACCACTGCACACCGTGGGCGATGGAGACGATCAGCAGCGGCAGCTCGCCCAGGCCCCAGGCGATCGCGCCACCCACCCACTGGTCGTGGAGGATGTCCAACGCGAAGGGGAAGTCCAGCCGCTGGTAAAAGTCCGCGTTCATCGGACTGCGCATCTGCATCAGGGCGATGCCGAACCAGGCGTGGAAAACCACGGAGCCGAAGAGCACGAGCATCTTATTGAACGCGGAGATGTGGCGCGGGGCGGCGTCCACACCGATGATCACCCAGAAGTAGATGTACCCGGAGATCAGGAAGTGCCCGATCATGAACAGGTGGCCGGAGTGGTTGCTGCCCATCCAGTCGAAGAGGGTGGACAGGTACAGCCAGTAGAAGCCCACGACGAACTGGATGCCCGCGACGATGGGGTGGGTCCAGAAGCGCGAAATCGGGTTGTTGATGAACACCACCAGCCACTCGCGCGGCCCCGGCACCCCATCGCGACCGGCGGCGGGAAGTGCTCGCAGGAAGAGGGTCATCGGGCCACCGAGCGCCCAACAGATCGGGACCACCATGGCCAGGATCATGTGCTGCAGCATGTGCGGGGAGAACATCGCCATCGCGTACATGCCCAGCCCGGAGCTCGTGGCGTAGAGGAGGAAGACGTTGCCGGCAGTCCACCACAGCAGGCGGTTGAGTGGCCAATCCTGCCCCTTCTTGCGCAGCGTGAACCAGGCCCACATGTACAGGACTTGAAGGATGATCGCGCCCACGCCGTAGATCAAGTCCAGGCGGAACATGCCGAACATGTGCAGGTAGTTCGGCGGTTCGGTGATGCGGAAGCCCAGCAGGATGTCCATCGTGGTGATCTCGATCTGCTGCGGCAGCGGGGGCGGAATGCGGGACAGGGAGATGGCCACGCCGATAGCACCCGCCATGACCAGGACCTCGCCGATAGCCAGGCGGCTAAACGCCTTACGCGCCTCGGCGGTGGAGCTGCCGCCCTCCCCCTCGGCGGCCTCCAGCTTCGGGATGACCGACTTGCGGTGCAGGTAACCACACACCAGCAGGACGATGCCGAGCACCGCCTTGGCGGTGATGACCAGGCCGTAGTCGGTCGTCAGCCACTCGGAGAAGCGCACGCGGATCGCAGCGTTCACCAGGCCGGAGAGAACCACCGCGACGAAAGCCCAGAAGGCCACGAAGCTATAGCGCTTCGTAATCAGCGCCAGGTGTGGGCCGCGGCGCTTCGCGTGCGCGACCAGGGCCATCAGACCACCAACCCACACAGCGGTGGCCATCACGTGCCACAGCAGGGAGTTCACGCCAAAGTCGTGGTTACCGCCCGAGGCAGAGTGCCCATCCAGCGCAAGGGGGATCATCGTGCACAGCGCCAGGGCCAGGAAGACCGGCTGCCAGATCCACTTGCGGGTCAGCAGGGAGAAGAACCAGGTCAGGCCAGCGATGATCGCCACTGCAAGGAAGGCCTTTGCCGTGGAGACCTGCTGAATCGCCACACCCCACAGATCTGGCTTCAGGGTTTCCTTCAGCGGCGAGCCCGAAACATCGGACATGTACAACGGAATCAGGAACAGAGCGCACACGGCCCACAGGAACATTCCCCACTGGCCGGTACGGGCTGCGGCGTAGCCGTCGTAATCCAGGTAGCCGTCCTTGCGCGGCGGGGCGCCGAAGGCGCTCATCAGGAACCCGCCCACACCCATGCAACCGATCAGGGTGGCGGCGGAACGCAGGAAGGGCAGACCGAAGGTCGTCGCGGTGCCCGGATCCGGCACGCCGAGGGCGGCGAGGGACTCGCCCAAGAACTCAACGCTGATGACGGCGCCGACGATGCCAGCCACGAGCGCGGCGGCAATGTAGACGAGGATCGGCGGGCCTAGTTTCTGTGCACCGCTCCCCGATTGCGCGGGGGCGGCGGCGTTCTTCACGGGCGCAGACATGTCTCACACAATACCCCCCGACCTGGTGATTACCATTTCCCCAGGCATCAACTAACCTATGGTGCGTGGCAGCGCCCGCAGGTCGGGAAAACGCTCGCCGCATGCCTCCGTAGCTCAGTGGATTAGAGCAGTGGGTTTCTACCCCATGTGTCGCGGGTTCGAATCCTGCCGGGGGCGCTTTTTGCTTTTAAGGGGCGGCTACCTCGCTGCCGCCGGTGACCTAGGATTGACCCAGCACGGTTCTTAAACGCTCACCTCCGACGCATGCCCGTGTGTCTTGCTGCGGTGAGCAGGAAACCCCGCGCAGGCTTAAGCCCGCGCCCCCATCCGCCAACGTGAGGAGCCTTCTTGACTACCGAGCACAACATCCCCCGCCCCCAGCCCGGCGCTTTCGCCCTCGTCACCGGCGCATCCTCCGGTATCGGCGAGGCACTCGCCCTCGAGCTGGGGCGCCGTGGCCACGACCTCATCCTCGTCGCCCGCTCCACCGGGCCGATGGAGGCCATCGCCGAGCAGCTGCCCGGCCGGGACGTTCGCATCCGTTCTGTTGACCTTTCCGACGCCGCCGCCCGCGCGGAGCTCATCGCCGAGGTCGAGGACTTGGACGTCAACATCCTCATCAACTCCGCCGGCATCGCCACCTTCGGCGACTTCACCGACCTGGACTACGGCGGGGAACGCGCCCAGTTCGAGCTGAACGCCACCGCCTTGTTCGAGCTCACCGCCGCCGTCCTTCCCCGGATGCTGGCCCGTGGCGAGGGCGGCATCGTCAACGTCGGCTCCGCGGCCGGAAACATGGCGATCCCCGGCAACGCGACCTACGTGGGCACCAAGGCCATGGTCAACACCTACACCGAGGCCCTGCACTACGAGCTGAAGCCCAAGGGCATCAAGTGCACGCTGCTGGCACCGGGCCCCGTGCGCGAGGCGGTCAAGGAGGAAGAGAAGAAGACCGGCGTGGATCGGGCTGTGCCGGACTTCATCTGGACCACCTACGAGGACTGCGCCATCGAAACGCTGGAGGCGCTGGCCGCGAACAAGCTGCGCGTCGTCCCCGGTCCGCTGTCGAAGGCGATGAACTTCCTGTCCACCTACGTCCCCCGTCGCGTGAGTGCGCCGATCATGGCGAAGCTCTACCGCAAGATGGCCGCCGAGGTCGCGGCGGAGGACGCGGCAAAGAAGCAGCAGAACTAAAAGCAAGAACGAAGGAACCCAAGGAACACAGTGTCCACCCCTAATCAGGTAGCGAAGAACGACCGCATCGTCTGGGCAGACTGCGAGATGACCGGCCTGGACCCCGACCGCCACGTCCTGGTGGAGATCGCGGTGATCGTCACCGACGCCGAACTGCGCCCCCTCGACGAGGGCATCGACCTGGTCATCCACGCCACCGAGGACGAGCTCGCCGAGATGGATGACTTCGTGCAGAACATGCACGCCCGCTCGGGGCTGACGGAGCAGATCCGCGAGTCCACGCTCTCTCTCGCGGAGGCGGAGCAGCAAGTGCTGGAGTATGTACAGCGTTACGTGGAGGTCGAGCGGGCCGCGCCGCTAGCGGGCAACTCCATCGGCACGGATCGCCGCTTCATCGCGAAGTACATGCCGAAGCTGGACGAGTTCCTGCACTACCGCATGATCGACGTCTCCAGCATTAAGGAGCTCGCCCGTCGCTGGTACCCCAAGGTGTACGCGGGCCAGCCGCAGAAGGGGCTTTCCCACCGGGCGCTGGCGGATATTCAGGAGTCGATCCAGGAGCTCGCGTTCTACCGGCACGCGATCATGGTCGACGCGCCCGGCCCGGATAAGGGGCAGATCCTGGCGGCCGCTGAGGCAGCGGTCGAGCCCTGGGCCTAGGCCAGGGAAATCGTTTGGTGCTCGTTCGGCGCTCGCTCATAAGGACGACGCCGCGTTCCGCGGGGTCACTGTTGCGCGGTTGCACGGCGGGGAGCTTCCAGGTTCCGGGGCCTCCACGCTGGCGTTTTGGCGCTTTTGTGGTTCTGGCCTAATATAGTTCTCGCTGTCTTAGAGCAGTGATGGTGACTGTAGTTCAGCTGGTAGAGCACCAGGTTGTGATCCTGGGTGTCGCGGGTTCGAGTCCCGTCAGTCACCCCAGAGAAAATCCCCGGCAGGGTTCTGAACTAGCCCCCGAAAGTTGGACTGGTTTAATTCTAGGCGGTGAGGGGTTCAAGGGTCTGATTCCGATATTGCATCGGGGTCAGGCCCTTGAGTCGTTGTTGGACGCGTTCGGTGTTGTACCACCCGATGTACTCGTCGATCGCTTGGTTGAACTCTGCGACCGTGTCGAAGACCTCACCGTGGTACATCTCGGTTTTCAAGTGCCCGAAGAAGTTCTCCATGACCGCGTTGTCGTAACAGTTGGCTTTACGCGACATCGACTGAACACCGCCGTTGTCGCCGATCAGATTGCGCCACGAGGAATGCTGGTACTGGAAGCCTTGATCGGTGTGCATCATCCACCCGGGTTCAGGTGCACACGCTGCAATCGCCTTGGACAAAGAATCGGTGGTCAACGCTGTCGACGGTGATGTAGCCACAGTGTGGGCAACGATCGAGCGGTCGAACAAGTCCATCACCGGTGACAGGTAGACCTTGCGGCCTTGGACCCTGAACTCGGTGACGTCGCTGACAAAGACGGTATTCGGCCTATCTGGGGTGAACCTGCGGTCAAGCGTGTTGTCAGCGATGTGGCTGATCGTCCCAGTGTAGGAAACATAGGGCCTGCGCTGGCGGATCTTGGCTCGAAGCCCCATCTCGTACATGAGTTTGTACACGAGTTTGTGGTTGACCACCCACCCTTGGTTGCGCAGGTCAAGTAGGACTCGCCTATAGCCGTAGCGATGCTTGTTCCGTTCGAAGCACTCCCGGATCGCGGCTTTGAGTGCTGCGTGCTTATCCGGTTTGTTGAGGCGTTTCTGGTGGTAGAAGAACGTCGACCTCGGCATGCCTGCCGCATCCAAAAGGTATTGCAGACGATGCTGTGACTTGAGGATGACAATCGCCTGGACTTTCAGGCGTGTCCCTGGTTCCTCAAGTCCCGCAATTTTTTTAAGTAAGCGTTTTCCGCTTCCAACCGCGCGATCTGACGGCGAAGCTTGTCTTCTTCTGTAAGCTGCTTCGGTGCGGTCGAGCCTTTGGGTCTGCCCTTCGGTTTCGGTGTCAACGCGTCATCGCCGCCTGTGCGCCATTTCCTGGTCCAATCTTTGACGAGCTGGTCTGACGACAGGCCAAACTCGCGGGCAAGATCCATTCTTGTCTCGCCGGCAAGGTAGCGTTGGACAACTTCCTTTTTGATGTCGAACGAGTACTGCTGTTTAGTTGGTTTCTCCACAAGACATAGCTTGCCATGCAGCTGAAACCGACGACGCAGCGTACGGGCGGCATACTTGGAGACACCAAGAGCATTGGCAGCGGCTGTATAACCCATGCCTTGCTCAAATAGTTCAACCAACTGCTCGCGCTGCTGCTTACTCAGCGAACTTCGTGCTCTCAATGGAAACTGCTCCCCACTAGTCGGTAACTGATTTCTCAGTCCAACTAATGGGGAGCAGTTCATTCACCTGCCGGGGATTTTTCGTTGCCGTAAGACCCCGCGCGATCACGGAGCTACTCGCCTGCCCCCGCTACGCATTGAAGGCCTGCATGCTGGCCCCACAGCGTTATAGTTAGGCCATGATGCATCTCCTCGCCGCTGGCGATTCCCTCCCCATGGAGGGCGATAACACGATTCCGCCGGCATATGACCTCCTGTGGGCAGGGCTGGCGGTCGCTTGGGTCGCCCTGCTAGCAACTGCGCTGATCCTGTTGTTTAAGGATCAGAACACGCCCCGAGCCGCCCTGCTGTGGTTCCTCGCGATCCTGGTGTTTCCGATTCTCGGTTCGGTGGTCTACCTGTTCACGCGGAACCGGAGGAACCGGCAACAGCGCCAGCAGGTTTAGGCGCGCGCCGCGTCGTAGCCAGCCTCGTCGATAGCGGCAATGATCTGCTCCTCACTGACGGTGCCGTCGTTATCGAAGGTGGCGGTGCCCTTCTCAGCGGACACAGCGATGTCGCTGAGCCCGCCCAGCGCGGAGAGCTCCTCGGTCACCGCGGCCTCGCAGTGCCCGCAGCTCATGCCCTCAACCTTGTAAACCTGTGCAGCCATGACTGCTCATCCCTTTCTCTTTTTCTTGCTTCGCTTTCCTTAACGTGAGCGCAGGGAGCGCCCCCGCTGGAGCACCACCAGCCTACGCGGGACTGCCCAGAAGATGCGGGCGATGGTCGGCTGCACCCGGTGGGCTAGAGTCAGATCCATCATGAAGCTTCCCCACCGTCCGCACCCCAGCCCCACGGAGAAGTACGCCACCGTAGCCCAGCGCGCGGCTGCTGAGGTCATTAGGGGATATTCCACCAGCTTTTCGATGGCCTCCTCCCTGCTGCGCGAGCCGGTGCGCACCCACGTGCGCAACCTCTACGCCATGGTGCGGGTGGCAGACGAGGTCGTCGACGGGGTCGCCGCCGGTGCCGGTCTGAACACCGAGGCCACCCGCGCCTGCCTCGACGCCTACGAGCAGGCGGTATACCAGGCCTGCGACCGCGGCTTCAGCACGGACCTGGTGCTGCACGCCTTCGCCCGCACCGCCAACGAGTGCGGGCTCGAGGACGCCGACCTGCGGGACTTCTTCACCTCGATGCGCCAGGACACCCTCGTCGCGGTTCACGACGCCGCGAGCGTCGACTCCTATGTCCACGGTTCCGCCGAGGTCATTGGACTGATGTGCAACGCCATCTTCGCCGCGGACTCCGCCGGTCGCGGGCGCCCGTGGTCCGCGCAGCGCCGCAGCCAGGCCAACGAGGGAGCGCTGGCCTTGGGGCGGGCTTTTCAGAAAGTGAATTTCCTCCGCGACATGGCCGAGGACACCCAGAAGCTGGGCCGGAACTACGTCTCGGGCGAGGCGATGACCGACCAGCCTGCCAGCCCGGGCGATCCGTCTCACACGAACAACGCCACCAGTTCCACCCCACGCGAGACCCCCGCCCCCGCTCCCCTGACCGCGCAGCAGAAGGCTGCCCATATCGCGGATATCCGCGCCGACCTCGCCCTGGCAAACAGCGCCATTAGCCTGCTGCCTGCCACCGCGCGAGCGGGAGTTGCGGCCGCTCACGCGCTGTTCGCGGAGCTCACGGAGCTACTGGACCAGGCCAGCGTCGCAGAGATCATGTCGGGCCGGATTCGGGTTTCCGCACCCCGCAAGGCCGCGGTCACCGCCCGCGCCGCAGCCCGGGCGTGGCGTGCCTAAGCCTCCGTTTTAGTACTGCGGGCCGTCGCCGGCGTTACCGGCCTTCCAGGTCGCCCAATCGATGTTCCAGTCCCCCAGGCCGTCGTAGCCCGGCAGCGTGGGCCCCGTGGAGTTCTTCACCGTCACGATGTCCCCGCGCTTGAAGTTCTGGTACACCCAATTCGCGTTCTCCATCGACAGGTTGATGCAGCCGTGCGAGGTGTTCTGGCTGCCCTGCGCCCACACCGACCATGGGGCTGCGTGGATGTAGATCCCGGAGTAGCTCATCTGGGTCGCATAAGAAACGTCCGTGACGTACCCACCCTCCGCTTCGGAATAGCCGAAGGTATTGGAGTCCATCGTCAGCGCCTCATACTGGTCGCCGATCTGGTAGACGCCATTCGGGGTGGCCCACTGCGTGTTATCGCGGCCGTTGGACGTCGGCATCGTCTTCAACGTCTGACCGTTCTTCGTCACGGTCATCGTCTTCGCGGCGTCGTCGACGACGGCGCGGACATCGTCACCGATGGTGAACTTCGCCTTGCGGTCGTCCGCGGAGTAGAGGCCGTCGCCGAGGTCCACGCCGCGCAACTTCGCGTCCACGGTGACCGTGGTTCCCGGCTTCCAGTAGTGCTCCGGGCGCCAGCGAACCTCAGTATTGCTGATCCAGTAGAACGCACCCTCCACTTTCGGCTCGGTCTTGATGCTGATCGCGTCCTGGACAGCCTTGCGATCTGTGGGAACGGAGTCGAGCTTCAGCGCGATGGACTGCCCCACACCGACCGTGACCCCATCCAGCGGCGCGAGATAAGCGTTGGTCAGGACATTGGGCTGGATCGTGGTGAAGGTCTGGTTCAGGTCCGTCGCACCGTTGGTCGCCGTGAGGGTGTAGCTCGAGCCGTATTCCATTCCGGCCGTGCTACGCCATTCGGTCTTGTCCTTGTTGAGCTTGCCCTCGATGGTGTTTCCCGCGCTATCCATCAGGCTGACGTCGGACAGTGCCTTGTCGGAGGTCAACGTCACCGTCTCGGTGGGGTTCACGCCGTCGGCTCCGTCCTTCACGGATGCGGTGATTCCGACCTTCTTCTCCTGCGCTTCCTCCGTGGCGGAGGTGTCACCCTCCGAACGGTCGGTGTCGATCGTGCACGCACCGAGCGTGACGAGGCTGGCTGCTGCGACAGCCGCAACGATGGCGCGACGAGGGTTCAATACACGTCCGGCCTGGCGCTGACCGATTCGCGAAAGAAAGGACATCATGGGCTCCCAGGTAGGGCGCTGCCGGTTTCCAGCCTTCCCCAGTGATGTCCGCTCACACGATGGGCGGGCATTGGAAACGATCGACAGCAGTTGGTGCGGCCCCTTGCCACGGTGATGGGCGGCGGGTCCGCTGGCAATTTTTAATACCCGGTTAGCTTAGCCGGTCAGGCAGACAAACCGGATGTTCAACGTGGCAAGTGTTAGAACACTGTTATGAAGCCGTTGGTTTTGCGCCACGACCAGGCGATTTGCCAAGTTTTAAAAAGCCTAATATAGTTTCATCTCGTTGCCACGGAGAGCACATGCAAAGCAGTGTTCACCTCGCAGCAAGATGGGCCATTAGCTCAGTTGGTTAGAGCAACTGACTCTTAATCAGTGGGTCCGGGGTTCGAATCCCTGATGGCCCACCACTGACCACCCCCGTCGGGATCATTCCCGCCGGGGGTTTTTCCTGTCTCGAGCCAGCGCGGGTCAACTCCCGTAGCAAAAGCGATAGCCGAGATCAGCGGACGCTTAGGCGTCCTGACCCCCTGCTCCGCATTGGCGAGCGTCGCCCGGCTAACGCCCACAATCTTCGCGAGCTCCGTCTGCGTGAAGCCTCCGATCTCCCGCGCCCGCTGCAGTCGGTGCTTAATCTCCCATTCGGGAATAATCCCTGCATTACTTACTGGTTTCGTCATGCCTAAAGGTTAGCGCATTGGCTAACAGTTGGCAATAAAACCGCTGGTCAGTTCACCAGCTAAGTTAAATGACTAAATTTTAGTTGCTTTAGATTAGTCATTGAGCTAATTTCTAGTCATGCGAGAAATTCTGACAACCTCAGAGGTCGCCGAGCTATTAGGAATCGGACTGAGCACTGTCACTTGGCGGGCTCGACAAGGACGACTCCCCGTCCTGCAACAGATTTCCGGTCGTGGCACTTACCTCTTCGACGGCGAGACGATCCGCAAGATGGCAGATCGCGCCGGGCGAGAAAACACCACCGACCAGGCACCACAAACGGAGCCGCCGAAATGACCCAAGAATTCAGCCGGCGAATCACCCTCCCCTACATGGACATGACCAAGACATACCCGTGGACGCGGATAGAGCCGCAAGACATCGAGATCAGCCTTGAAGCAGCCTTCGACGACCCAGATGACGAAGCGCCCCTGCTGATCAGGGCCCATGTGCTCAACGAGATCAAGGTCAAGACCCTCAACCGGGACAACTTGCCGCGACTCTGCACCGCCATCTTCCGCGCCGCGAACGCAGCCCTGTTCTTCACCGAGCCATACGAAGAGCCAAGACCCGGCGTCGAGCTCACCCCGTTCCGCACGGAGCCCACGGGCACCGATCAAGACACCTACTTCCGGATCCTCGTCGACCTGGGCGACCCGTTTGATGAAGACCGTTCCCGCCACCTGCCCTGCCTGATCTACATCCCCACCCCCGAAGGAGCCACCAATGACAATCCCTAACCCGAGCGCAGTCCTCGCCCTCCTCCAAGGCGGCCCCTTCACCGACCTCACCCCCGAGAAAATCACGGCCGGTTGGAGAGCCAATCTCACGAATACGCAGATCACCGTGCTTATCGACGGAACTGTGCAGCTGCCCGACACTAGCGCCGAGCTCGTGTCCTGGCTCGCGCTCGCGATCGCAGCAGCAGTACGCGAAGACAAGACCCCCGGCATCGTGAACCGCCCACCATTGAAGAAAGTCACCTCTCGCCGCCTCCCGGCAGGCCACGGCGCCACCGACGCGATCACACGCTACGAGTACCGCTTCGTGGAGGTCTCCGAGTCCCCGAGCACCGCGCAGGCGAAGGTCCACCGCACCATCATCGTCACCCTGGCCGTGGAGCAAGTCACCCCCGGGGCCCAGCCGTGACTACCAGCGCCAACCACCACCTAATGATCCCCGCTAACCACCCCGCAGGCTCCAAGAGCTATGAGGTCAACGCTTACGAGATCAACGCCAGCTACGGCCTTGTTCTCACGATCTGGTTCACCCGTGAGCGATTCCCCGACGACACCGACCCCGAAATGCTCAAGGAGCTCGCCGTCTTCCTCTCCCGCGAGGTGAAGGACCGCATCGCGAGCAAGTGGGCAGATCGAGTGCCAGCCAATGTCCGGCTGGTGCCGGAAAGCGACCCGCTGGCCGGACGAAACCAACGCGTGGTGCGGATCACCGAGCATGCCCCTGGCCGCTATCCCAGCCCGGGTGAACCCTGCAACTGCATCCAGGTGATCTTCGACAACCAGACCACAGCAACAACGAAGGAAACCCAACCATGACCACCACACTCAACCGTCCCGCTCTTTCCGCTGAGTCCGCCCGCGAGCAGGCTTACACCCAGTCCGCCTCCGACTGGATCGACCACGCCGACACCTTCCGCCGCCTGGCGGCAGTCGCATTCGAGCGAGCCCAGGGGGAGGATGACTCCTATTGCCGTCGGATGGATGAAGACCTCGCGATCGCCTACACGTCCGCCTATATCGCGTGCACGCAGAAGGGCATGGCGATGCAGACACCAGTCGATACCGAGCGCAGCGTCCACCGACTGCCCCCGTCCGTCACGGAGCTGCTCCTCGACTATGCCCAGGGCCGCGATATCGACCCGCGAGACACCGAGCTGCTGCGCCAGAACGCGCTCGTGGAGTACGGCACCGACCGCATCACCCGTGAAGGAATGCGCATCGTTGCTCACTGGCGCGGCGAGATCAGCTTTCCACGGGCCTAATGCGGACACGTCAGCTGCGGATCCCGTCCGGGCGGTTAATCACCGTGGTCATCGACGGCCAGCAGCTCACACACGTGGCGTACGGGGATCTGTGCCAGAACCTGCCAGCCAGTTGGCGGGACAGCCTCCCCCACCACCAACGCCGCCCGATGTTCTACCGAATCTTTGCAGAGGTATCCGACTTGAAGCAGCTAACCACCACCGACCGGATCGACAAGAAGGCCCGCAACGCCCTCGAAGAGCTCCTCGACAACCTTCACAAAATCCTTAACGAGCAGACCCACGACCAGCAGGAGAAGAAATGACCACGACCACCCACCTCGAGCGCACGCCCATCCCACAGGCTCGTCGAGCACAGCGGCAGTGCATGCCCCTCCCCCTCGCTGCCCCAGCCCCAGCCCCAGCGCCCGCGGCACAGATCGACCGGCAAGAACAGGATGACGCCGAGCAGGCTCGACTGCCGGAATGGGCGGACTACCTCGTCATTCTGCTGCTGGCGGTCGTGGCTATCCAGATCGCGATCCTGGTGGTGTTCAACGTCCTTCGAGCGCTGTGGCTATGGTGAACGACCCTTACACACAGGCAGACCTGCCCCCGCATGAGCAGCCGCTCGGGGTGTGTATGTCCCCGGCCTGGTCAGCGAAGCCGGGCACACCGAGCCTGTGGGAGACCGCGGAAAACGAGACATGGGTGACCCGCGTGTCTCGTTTCGAGAAGGCTCGGCAGCTGTGCTTGGAATGCCCAGCCTTGGCCGCGTGTCAGGCGTATGCCGACGACATGGAGCGCCAGGGCTGGGCCATCGATGGGGTCGTCGCCGGGCGGGTGCCTCCAGAGCCCGGCAGGCGGCGGTGCCATCGGTGCCACCGGTACTTCATCCCCACATCCTCGTCTGCCCGCAGCAATGATCTAGCGGCGCGCGAGTACCGGCGGGGATTGTGCCGGAACTGCTACCGAATCGAAGTGGACAACCCGAAACCCCGCTCGCGCCGAGCGGGCAAGAGGAAAGGGAGGTAGCCGAATGATTCGCTTCTCCGTAGTGCCCCGCGCGCGATAGCGCTGACCGCCGTTCCGTGGCCCGATTGTTTTGTGTTCTGTGTTGATGACTGGTGAGGATTCCCTGATGGTGTTTGTGCGTGAGTACCGCCTAGCGGAGCCCCGTTTCGGAGGTGTGCGCTGATGGCGTGGATTCGTGTATCTGACACATTCAATTCCGCACCAGAGTGGATGAAAGCTCGCGAGCTGGCTGTGGATCGTCGTGATGGGCGCTTGGTGGCCGAGCTACGTGGGCATGCGATGGCGATGTTCGCTTGGTCTGCCCAGAACTTCACTGACTACGTGGTGCCCTTGGGCGCTGCTGTGGAGATCTGTGGGGTGGATCGAGTGGAGCAGGTGCTGGCCGATCTCGTGACGATCGGCATCTGCGAGGTCGCTGACGCTGATGGGGAAAGGCGGTGGCGGCTCGTGGAGCGGGCTTCCTTCGTCCACCTCATTAAGTCCGATCAAAAGCTGTTGAACGCAAAGCGGAAACGGGATCAGCGAAAGGCGAGCCTCGTCGTCCCAGTGCTGCTCCGTGATGGTAGCGAATGCCGCTACTGCGGGGAGCAGGTCAATTGGGATGACCATAGGCACGAGGGTGGCGGCACCTTCGATCATCGGGACGTGGAAGCAGAGACCACGACGGAGAACTACGTCGTGGCGTGCCGTGGCTGCAATCGGCTGCGCGCTGACTTCGATGACCCCGATGAGCAGTTGCCGTTGCTCGACCCACCAGAGCAGCCGATCTATGATGCCCAGCTTTGCAAGAAGCTGGCAGTGTGGCCACGCATCGTGGCCGCCGAGGCATCGCGAATGGGATTCCCGAACCCGCTTGTCAGCCATGGCGAGCTGGGCAAGGTTGAGTCCCCGTCGAAGAACGGGCGTCCGAATGGACTTAATGCTGTTGAGTCAGAGTCTGGTCGAGTCCAGTCTCCGGAACCCCCTGCCAGGCCAGCAGGGGTTGATCCGCAGGTGGCGGCCTCACATCCAGTGAGGAAGACGCGGCCCGCTAATGGGACAGGATTCCTGGACAATGATTCCGGCACCCGCACCGAGACTAAGCGACGCCGCAAGCGTCGCAGGCGTTAACGACCTGCGGCACTCCCTTGCGGTGATACACCTCTAGATCAACCAGCTGCCCTTGTGGTTCAGGCGTGTTTGGGCTCCGCCCCACGCCCCTTTTCGCGTACCCATTTCAGCCCGCCCGGGCTTTCGTTTTTGTCCCAGGACAGGCTGGGACAGTCATCGCCCGCGGCTGGGAGGCCGGGACGGGACGGGACGGGACGGGACGGGACGGGACGGGACGGGACGGGGTGGCTTACCGTTACCACCCTCTTACGGTGAGGTTTTCTTCTTAGGTTGTCTGTCTGCTTCTTGTCTGTGTGGTTCTGGTGTGGGGCTGTTGGTGTGTCTTCTTGAGGGAGGTTTGTGTCGTGGATGTTGCGGATAGGTACGTGTTGGTTTCGGCGTTGCGTGATGCTGTGGTGTTGGTGCCGAAGTTGGATCAGTTTCTTGTGCCTCGTGTTGCTCCGTCTGGTGAGAATGCTGGGGTGGCTCCGAGGCGTCCGGGGTCGCGGGCTCCGGTGGATGAGTCGGTGTTGGCGGTCAAGGAGCGGGTGGAGGATGTGGTCTTCACGTGGTGTGGGTCGGTGGCTGAGGCGACGGGGGTTCCGGCTCCGGGTGGTCGGTCGGTCGAGGTGCGGGCGGCGTGGCTGGCTGACTTGGTTGATGATGTCGCGGAGTGTGAGTGGGCGGAGTTGATGCTGGAGGATGTGGTGCGCGCGGTGCGTGCCGTGCGTGATGTGGTGGAGCCTGCTCCTTCTAGTGTGGTGGAGGTTGGCGGTGGTGGTGTTCTGCTGAACACGGGTGGGCGGGGTTCGCTGGGCGCGGTCGTTGGTGGTGGGGAGTGGATGCCGGTAGCTGATGTGGTTGCTGGGCTAGGTTCGTTGGGCTTTCGGGTTTCGGCGTCGAGTGTGTACGGGTGGGTGCGGTCTGGCCGGGTGGGGTCTGTGGTCAGTGACTCGGGGGTGTTGGTCTCTCCGTCGGAGGTGGCCAGGCTCGCGGTGAAGCGCCGGCGGTAGGTCACCGGGGCGCAGTGCCTCGGGCGGGGTGGGTGTACCGGGGTGCCCTATGCCGGGGTGGGTGCACCGGGGCCCACCGGGGTACGGGGGCCAGCACGGGGCGGGACGCCGGGGCAGCGAGGGGTGGCGGCGCGTTGCGCGTACTCGACGGTGTTGGTGGGAGTGCCGACATGGTTGCTGCTCGCTGGTCGCGCGTTGGTGGGTCTCGCACCTGGTGTGTGGGCTGCGTGGCCTGGTGGGTGGTCGGTTGCTGGTGCACGGTGGTCAGCGCCGTGGTTCGTGGCGTGGTCGTGTGTGCTCGCGTGCTAGAAGGCTGGCAGCCGTCGGCAGCAGTAGGTGGCAGCGTCACCTGTGCTTGGTGTTGGTGCGTTGTGGTCGGTCGTGGCGTGAGCGGTTCATCGTCGCCGGGTGTTGGCGCTGCGATCGTGGGAGATTCAAGCACTGTTGACTGCTTGGGTTGGTTGCATGTGATTACTCAAAAGCGCAGGTGACAGTGGTTATCGCGAACATAGCTTTTAGATGGTTGGTTATGGTGTGTTGTAGCGGTCATGATGTGAGGAAGCATGATCGCTGACCGTCGCAATTTTGGTTCCGACACCTTCGGTGCCTTCTGGTCTCGTTGCTGAACTCGGGTTCTCGTTTAAGGCTGGCCGCCACTTCTGTGGTGACCAGCCTTTTACGATGCGCAAGGGTTTTAGTGACGAGGTTGGTTATTGCGGCGGTGCGTGAGGGTTAGATGGTGACGTGCGTAGCGCGCCGCGTATCGGGAGGTGAGTGGTCTGTCTCGTACAGCTCACTCGCGTTACCGGGCGCGGCGTGCTCGCATTCTTAGCGGCCAGCACATCGTGTGTGCCTGGTGCGGTCAGCCCATCGATAAGCGCTTGAAGTTCCCCCACCCGATGTCACCGACAGCGGATCACGTGCACCCCGTATCCCGCGGGGGTTCAAACTTCGGCAGGCTCCAACCAATGCATCTTCTGTGTAACCAGCAAAAAGGCGCTGGGTTCTCGCAGTTCGATTCGGTTCACGCCCGCCGGTGGTAGCCCTCCGGGCCCCGGTGAGGGCGCTGGCACCCCGCTCCCCCGTTCGGGGGTGACGTTTGGCGGCAAAACCACCCGGGGGGTTGCCCCCCTCAAACCTGCAGGGCATAGCACACGGCATTGCAGTAGATATCCCCCCGCGCTGGAATTCTCCAACCCCCAAAAACAGGATTGCCAAAAATCCTATCCCCCGAGCGACGCTGACGCGAATTCAGCGCCCTCGCGACTTTTTCGCACCCCCGCGATTCCCAACCCCTCTAATCCGCACTTTTTGAATCACCTAGAAACATGTGACAAATAGCAGGCCAGAGCCTATTTCCTGGTAACATAAGGGGCATGAGAACCTGCGAGTCCTGCGGCGATGAACTCACCAAGCCGCGCCGGGGCCCGTGGCCGAAGACCTGCGGCCAACGGTGCCGTAAGCGGCTCTCCCGTGCCCGCACGACCGTAGGAACCAACTCGAACAGCCCCTACCCCGTCGCAATGCGGGCTCTCCCCCGGTGGACACGCGCAGCAGGAAAACGCCCCATCACCATCACCGGCGCGCCCGCATCCACGACCAACCCCTCCACATGGACGCGCTTCGCCACCGTCGAAAACGATGCCCACGGCATCATGCTCGGCGACGGGCTCGGCTGCATCGATCTCGATGATTGCTTCACCGCCACCGGCGAGCTCACCCCACTAGCCGCGCGGATCGTCGCGAAGAACCCAAAGGCCTTCATCGAAGTCAGCCAATCCGGTAAGGGGCTGCATATCTTCGGCCTACGACCGGAAGGCCCCGGAATCCGCCGGGGCGGCCTCGAGGTCTACTCCTGGGGCCGGTTCATCCGCACCACCGGCGACATCTACCAGCACGGCGGACTCGAAGAGCTCAACGTCTAACCCCGACCAGCCACAGCCCCCTCTCCTCCTCACGCCCCGTCTCACCCACCAACTACGCGTCGAGGAGGTACAGCCGTGTCCCGCCCACCCCGCAAAGCACTACCAGCCGCCAGGGATAAAGACCCCGCCCTTCTCCTTATCGCGCTTCGCGACCGCCTCGCCGACGAGATCGACCGCACCGAAGACCCCCGCGAGCTAACCGCCCTCACTCGCCAGCTGCTAGACGTTCGCGCTCACCTGCGCACCGAGAGCGCCGCAGCATCAGAAAAGGTAACCCCGATTGACTCAATCCTCCGCCGTAGGCAAGCAAACGCCTAGCTACTCCTTCTTCCCCACGATCACCGCCTCCGACGCCACCGACGCCATCGAACTATCCGAGGCCTACGGGCTAACCCCCGACCCTTTCCAGCGCTTCGTCTTAGAGTCATGGAAGGCGCGCCGGGCGGACGGGAAGCTCGCGTCCTCGCGTGTGGGGTTGTCGGTGCCACGCCAGAACGGAAAGAACGGAGCACTGGAGGCCTCCGAGCTGTTCGACATCCTCGTTCTCGGCCGGAAGGTGCTGCACACTGCTCACGAGACGAAGACCTCGCAGCAGGCGTTCCGCCGCCTTGCGAGCTTCTTCCGCCCTGAGGTGAATCCTGATCTCGCCCGCCAGGTTGAGCAGATCCGTCAGGTCAACGGGCAGGAGGCAATCGTGCTGCGTAATGGCGGCGAGATTCGCTTCATTGCTCGGACGAAGAACTCGGGTCGTGGGTTCACCGCTGACACTCTTGTCCTCGACGAGGCGCAGGAGCTGAATATGGAGGCGCTCGGCGCTCTCCTGCCCGCGATCTCGTCCGGCCCCGCTGGCGACCCCCAGCAGATCTATCTGGGCACCCCGCCGGGGCCAACCAACGACGGCGAGATCTTCACCAAGCTGCGCAACGACGGCCACGAGGCCACGGATCCACGACTGTCGTGGATTGAGTGGTCAGCCGATCGAGGGTGCGACCTCGACGACACTGAGCAGTGGGCACAGGCCAACCCTGCGCTAGGCACCCGCTTGATGTGGGATGTCGTTTACGACGAGCGCGCCGCGCTCGATGATGAGACCTTCGCCCGCGAGCGTCTCGGCATGTGGTCGACGGAAGAATCCGCCCGGGTGATTCCCCAGGCCGACTGGGAGGCCTGCGCTGAACCGAACATGCGCGACGCTGGCGGCGAGGTTGCCATCGCGGTGGACATCTCCCCCGCCCGCTCCACAGCCTCGATCGCCGCCGCGGGGCTCACCGTTGATGGTGCCCCGTGGGTCGATGTCATTGAGACCCGCCACGGCACCCCAGACTGGCTGCTCGAGCGGATCGTGGCGATCTGTGGCCGCCAGCCTGTCCGCGCCGTCCTGATCGACGGCAAGGGGCCGGCCGCGTCCCTGATCGACCCGCTCAAGCGCCGCAAGATCAAGGTTTCCATCACCACCGGCTACAACATGGCGGCAGCAGCCGCCGACTTCTACGACGCGGTGCTATCCCACCGCCTCGTCCACCTCGACCAGCCCGCCCTGAACGTCGCTGTCGCAAGCGCCCGGAAACGTCGCCTCGGCGACGCCTGGGCATGGAACCGCAAGGACGTGGAGTCCGACATCACCCCCTTGGTCTCCGCGACTCTCGCGCTGTTTGGGCAGTCCTACTCCGACGTCGTCCGCCCCACGCCCCGGAAAACTCGCAGAAAGGTGATCGTCCTATGAGCACTCTCACCCCACACGAGACAGCACTAACCCAACAGCTGCTCTCCCAGCTCGCAGGCTTCCAGTCCGCGAACCGCAACCACGAGCAGTACTACGCCGGCACCTTCAAACCCCGCTACCTCGGCATCGGCCTACCCGAGATCGCCAAGAACCTCGAAATGGTCGCGGGCTGGCCAGCCACCACCGTCGACGTACTCGAAGAACGCCTCGATATCCTCGGCTGGACAAACGACGACCTCGGCACAGTATTCGCTGACAACGCCCTGGACGTGGAAGCCTCCCAGGTTCACCTCGACGCCCTGATCTACGGCACCGCATTCGTCTCCGTCACCGCAGGCAACGGGGACGACGAGCCCGAGGTGCTCGTCCTCGGCCACGACGCCAAGACCACCACCGGCTACTACAACCCCCGAACCCGCCGCCTCGACGCGGCAATCACCAAAACCGTCAGCCCCGACGGCAAGACCGTAGAGGCCACCCTGTGGGGCCCGCACGAGCTCGTCGTCTCGCGCCGGGAGAACGACACCAGCCCCTGGGAGGTCACCAACCGCATCCGCCACGGGTTCCGCCGTGTGCCAATGATTCCCTTCATCAACCGCCCCCGCGTCGGCGACCGCAAGGGACGATCGGAGATCTCCCGAGCGGTCCGCCGCTACACAGACTCCGCGGTGCGAGCGCTCACCTCCATGGACGTCAACAGGGAGTTCTTCAGCGCCCCACAGCGCTACGCCGTCGGCGTCTCCGAGGAAGACTTCACCGACGCCTCCGGCAACCGGAAGAATCCCTGGCAAACGGTCACTGGCCGTATCTGGGCAGTGCCTGGTGCCGAGGAAGGCCAGCCCCAAACCCAGCTCGGCCAGTTCGACCCAATCAGCGCTGGCCCCTACCTCGAGCAGGTCAAGGGGCTAGCCCAACTCCTCGCCGCCGAGGCCTCAATCCCCGCCTCCTACCTTGGCTTCACGACCGAGAACCCCTCCTCGGCTGACGCGATCCGCCAGATGGAGGCACGTCTGGTTAAACGCGCCGAGCGGCGCCAAACCCAGTTCGGCCACTCATGGAACCAGGTCGGCCAACTCGCCCAGCAGGCACTCGGGATCCCCAACGACAACCCCAACATCAAATGGGCCGAAGCCTCCACCCCGACACTGGCCGCGACCATGGACGCCATGGTTAAGGCCGTCCAGGTCGGCATCCTGCCCCCGGGCCCCGTCATCTGGGACAGGCTCCGGTTCAGCCCAGAAGAGCAACGCCTCCTCTCTCAAGAGGTGGCCACGCGCCGGGCAGAGGGGCGTGCAGCGATGTTGGCGGGGCTCGCGCAGCGTGGCCAGGAGGTTCCCGACTTGATCGGTGACGATACGTTTGGAGGCATGCCGGATGGATTATCAGTCGATCAGGCGTAACTATGCGGGCACGCTCGACGGTCTCGAGAAGCTCGCGTGGCGTGATCTGCTGGCGTGGTGGAATGCCACGGAGGGCACTCCTTTCCTGCAGCGTCGTGCGCTGATGGAGGAGCCATTCACAGCGATCACCACAGCATATGGGGAGCAGGCGGCGCATGCCGCGGCTGATTATCTGTTCCTGCAGCGATCGCTTGATGAGACGCTGGCGCGTCTGGATTATCCAGAGGTTGCTGATCCAGTGGCTTATGAGCAGGCCGTGGCGGCGTACAGGTCGGCGACGCGGCTGTCCAACAGGGATTTCAAACAGCTCATGGAGTTGGGCAAGGACTATGCCGGAAACCAATTCAACGTGGTCACGATGAAAAAGCTATCGGGCGCGTTGAACCGCATGGTGCTGCTGCCCGCGCGTTCGACGATCGTCAACAATCTGGGCAGTGATCGTTCGTTCGCTCGTGTCCCGGAGCCTGGGGCGTGCTCGTGGTGCCTCATGCTGGCCTCCCGCGGTGCGGTGTATCGTGCCAGCACCGCGCTCTATAAGGACGGTGCGCGCTACCACGACAACTGCCGGTGCGTCGCCATCGAGGTAAGCGCCCACGCCCCGTTGCCGAGGATTAACCAGGAGCTAGAGGCTGCCTGGAAGGAAGCCCAAGAAGGTGGTGGCACCCAGGCGGATCTGTACCGCAACTGGGAGGACTACCTACAACGGCGGTCAGCAGTGCTGCAGTCGCAGGTGAGGTTCCCTGATATCCCCGGGGTGAAGACCCCGACGTACGAGGGGACGGGAAAGAGACTCGCAACGGTCAAAACGTGGGGAGGGAAAACCACAGAGATTGAGTTCCCTCTGCCAGACCTGCAGCAGATGCCCGGACACGTCCTGTACGGCTGGAATACCGCCCCGCCGTTCTCTACCTCCCGCCGCTCCTCGCGCGGGCGTAAGCCTGGCGATTACTCGATGGACAATGCCTTTGGGCATCGCCACGGATCACAGGCTAAAGGGAAAACCACGTTCCCCGCCCACTGGTCGGATCAGAAGGTCGTTGATTCTGTCCGAGAAGTGTTGGAAAACGGCGAGGCAACAATCCGACCAGCGCCCCGCGGGCTGGTGAAGGACCGTGACGGAAACGAATGGAAGCCATCGTATGACTACGAAGTACGTACACAAGGTATTATTGATGGTGTTTCCATCATGACGGTTTTCCTCGTTGTCGATGGAACGCCACTAAAAGCCACCGGGTACCCAAGCAGGTGATTCCCTTGACTTCCAAGAAATTCGACACAGCTGCCGATCTCTACGCATACTTCCGGGAAAAGTATCCTGTCGAAACACAAGTTCATGACGACTTCGACCAAAGAGACGTACGCTGGGCTAACGAATCAGGCGAAGCCGGGCAATATGTCGATGCAATGGATATCCTGATCGGTGGCTTTCCCGATTTCTACGACGAAGAAATCAGAACCATCATCCGCGATAACTTCGACCTCTTGTGGGGCTACAACGCCGATGAGTTCCTCGCGATGAAAGTAGGGGCCCTCTAAGCCCCGCCGCATAACTTCATATCGGCCACCTGGACGGGTAAAGCCGGGGTTCGAATCCCCGCATGGCCTCTGCAAAACCCCATTCCCTTAGAAGACACATAACGAGCCCGGCGCTCGCGTCACAAAAAAGGGGGTGGGGTTTTGCTATGCCCAAAACATGACTGTCGCATTCCCAGGAGGAGCACCATGGATAAGCCAACCCCCACCCCCGCAGACGTGGCAAAGCTCACCGCGAACAAAACCCCGGACGCGCCGGGCGCCACTGAGCAGCCAGCAAACCAGGAGAGTCCCACCCCGGATTCCAAGCCGGAGGAGCTCACCCGCGAGCAGCTGCTCAAGGAGCTCGCTAGCGTGCGACGGGAGGCGGCGAACTACCGCACCCAGCGCAATGAGCTAAAGCCCCTGGCCGAGAAGTACCAGGCCGCCGAGGAGGCGAAGAAAACCGAGCTGGAGAAGGCCCAGGAGCGCATCAAGGCACTGGAAACCCAGGCCGAAACCTCCCAGGCCGAACTCGTCCGCGCCAAGGTCGCCGCGGAAACCGGGGTACCCGCCCACCTACTGCCCGCAGGCTCCCAGGAGGACGTCACAGCAGCAGCTCAGGCACTCGTCGAGTGGGCAGGCAAGACCACCACCCCGCCAACCGCCCCGGTTGTCCCTGGGGTGGGGCGTACATCCAATGGTGATGACCGCGACGCGAAGGCCCGCCAAATCCTCGGCATCTAAACACCACCCGGCGCCCCGTATGGGGTGCCTACAACGAAAGGAATGGTTGCTATGGCAACGCTATCCACCGACACGCTCGGAGGCCTGCTCCCCCGCTCCGTCTCCGAGGACATCTGGAAGGCCGCCACCCAGGCGGCTGTCGTCCCGACTCTCGCCAAGGCACACCCAATCATCCTCGGCGAGAACATCATCCCCGTGCTCTCCAAGCGCCCCGCCGCATCCATCGTCGGCGAGCTGGAGAACAAGCCAGGCTCCGAGATCGAACTCGGCGCTAAGTCCATCAAGCCGATCAAGGCCGTCGTCGGCCTCGAGTTCTCCATGGAGACCGTCCACGCCAACCCGGCCAACGTCATGGACATGCTCTCCGAAGAGCTCTCCGAGGCGCTCGCCCGCCAGATCGACCTGGCCATCCTCCACGGCCGACAGGCATCCACCGGCACCGCTCTCTCCGGCGACCCGGACTACATCAACAAGACCACCAACCGCGTCGAGCTCACCGACAACCCAGCATCCGCCGACCAGGCACTCTGGGACGGCTACGAGCTCGTCGTCGGCGGCGAGAAGGCCTACAACTTCACCGGCTTCGGCTTCGACCCGCGCTTCACCGCGCGCCTAGCCAACGCCCGCGACAAGGAAGGCCGCCGACTCAACCCGGATATCCCCATGGGCGGAGGGCTCTCCAACTACTCCGGCCAGCCGGTCGTGACCTCCCGCACCATCTCCGGCCAGGTCGACGCCTCCGACGACAGCGGTGTACGCGCCTTCGGCGGCGACTGGGAGCAGCTCCGCTTCGGCCGCGCCCTAGACATCAACCTCAAGAAGATTGAATACGGCGACCCCTTTGGCAACGGCGACCTCCAGCGTCGCAACGCCGTCGCCTTCCTCTCCGAGGTCATCTTCGGCTGGGGAATCCTCAACACCGACGCCTTCGTCGCCTACGACGCCCCAAAGGCCGAGTAGCCCAGGCATCACCATGAGGATCCAAAACACCACCACCGGCACGATCTGCCACGCCTCCGGCGACCGAGCACAACAGCTCATTGCCGAAGGCCACTGGCAGCCCGCCGACACCAAACCGAAAACCACAAAGACCACCACCCGCAAGACCAAGCCGAAGACCACAAAGGCCACCGCCAACCCCACCGGCGGCGCGGTCTAACCACCACAAGGAGGTGACACCATGCCAGCAGTAGAAATCACCACCGACGACATCCTCGTCTTCAACCCCGACCTCGACCCCGACCAAGTAGAAATCCTCATCCGCGATGGACTCGCCCTCGCGCGCCGGGCGGCGCCGTGCATCGACCAGGAGGAGTTTCTGTACCCGGAGGCGGCCGAGGCGGTGATTAGGTCGGCGATTCTGCGGTGGGCTGAGTCTGGTTCTGGTGCGATCACCCAGGAATCGAACACGGCAGGGCCGTGGAGTTTCCAGCAGACGTTCGACACGCGTTCTGCTCGTCGGTCGTTGTTTTGGCCGTCTGAGGTCACGGAGCTGCAGCGGCTCTGCCAGACCAGTGGGCAGGGGGCGTTTTCGATTGACACGATCCCCACCAACGGGGCGTGCAGTCATTCGCCCGAGTGTTCCGTTCGCTTTGGTGGGTTGTGCAGTTGTGGGGCTGTGCTGAACGCGGATCGGGGTGCCCTGTGGTGATCCGCAAGGCCAGGTTCCCAGCTCTGTATGCCGTCGAGGTGCTCACGCCTGATCCGCCTGGAGTGGACAGGCTGGGCAACCCGAAGCCATCCGGCACGTTCAGTGCTAAGACCATCAGCGTCATTGGGTGGCACACAGGTTCGACTGAGGAGGTCTTCGGCGACTCGGTGCTGCGAACGAAGGACACGTTGTCCTTGTACGTGCATGCCGACGCTGCCCCTCAGCCGGATCAACGTATTCGTCTACCTGATGGGTCTGAGTGGGACGTGGACGGCCACCCTATCGATCATCGTCACGGCCCCTGGTTCGACCCAGGGGCCGTGGTCGTCAGCTGTAAGAAAGTGGAGGGCTAAACCATGCCTCTGATTGTCCAGACCACCGAGGGCCCAGATATCGCTTTCGACACCGATGCGTGCACGGTGACCGATAGCGGGGCTCTGGTCGTTTACACGCCAGTGGAGCCGCGTGTCGTCGTCGCGGGGTTCTCCCCCACGGTGTGGCAGACGTTTCACTTCGAACCACCCGAGGACGAGAGCTAATGCGCTTCCGCTGGAACCGTGACGTCTTCGAGGAGCTGCGCCGTGAATCAGGTATTCAGGACGCAGTAGACGACGCAGCCGATGGCATCGCGGAGGCCGCTGGTGAAGGGTTCATTGTCGATTCGATGCAGGGTAAGAGCCGCTACCGGGCGATCGTGGCCCCACAGACTCGGCTGGCGCACCGGCGTAACGCGAAGCATAACGTGCTGTTGAAGGCCGTTAACGCCCGCAAAGGTTAGGAGGCCATCGGTTGCTTGCCCTTGAGCTAGTCGCCCCACTCGTTCGCTCCCAGGTGGAGTGCCCAGTCGTGACGAAAATCCCCCGTCCCCGTCCGCCGGTGTTCATCCGCCTCGATCAATCCGCACCGGTGCGAGTCAACCCTGTAGTAGACCGCACTGAGCTGATCGTCCAGGTGTACGCGCCAGACGCTGACACCGCGCTCGGCATCGCCGAGCAAGTCAGGGAATGGTTGCTCGACCTCGACGCTCATGACGCGCGGGTGCAGCAATGGTCTGAATCCGCCGGCCCCTATGAGTTCCCCGACCCAGACCTGCCAGAGATTCAGCGCTGGCAGATCTCCGGCACCATCTACCACCACATCCTCTAAGCATTCTCTGATCCCAAACCCCACCGTGCATCACGCCGGTGGGGTTGCTGTATGCATGAAAGGAAGCCTGCTCATGGCTAACAAGATTTTCCGTAACAAGGCCAACGTCCTGCTTGGCGCTCCCGATGTCGCCGCCGCCGGTGGCGCTGTCTCTATCGTCACGCCCGCCGCGGATAAGACGCTCTACCCAACTGATGCGGTCACCGAGCTGAATGAGGGGCTCAACCCACAGCCCGGCGGCTATGTAACTCCGGACGGTCTGTCCAAGGCCGTGGAGATCGACACCGAGGACATCGAGGACTGGAACGGTGACCTCGTCCTCCGCCCGATGTCCAAGCGCACCGTCACCCTGAGCCTGACGTTCATGGAGACCGCCAACGAGTCCGTCCTCAAGATCGTCAACCCGGAAGGCGCGGTAAGCACCGACGACACCGGCAAGGTCATCGAGGTCAAGGATCTTGCGAACGATAACCCGCACTTCGGCATCGTCTTCGAGATCAAGGGCTCTCGTAACCGCAAGATCCGCATCTACGCCCCGTACGCGCAGATCACCGATCTCGGCGACATCCAGTACACCCGCTCCTCCGCAGTCCAGTACGAAGCAACGATCACCTGCTACGTCGATGACCACGGGGCAGCGCTCTACACCTGGATCCAGACCATCGACGACACCACCGCCGATAAGGGCACCACCAACGACCAGGGTGCCGAGTCCCCGGGCACCGCGCTGGAGTCCTAACCCCTCGCCACCATCACCCTCACCCCTCACTTCTCTTCATCCCCTCGTTCCCAAAAGATTTGGAGTTACACCTTGTCCGCAAAAGTCTTCACCTGGACGATCAACAACGGCCCCAAGGCAGGTAAGACCATCACGCTGCCAGCCGACCCCGTCAACAAGCTCGGCGTCGGCTTCCACCGCCGCCACCGCAAGGACTCCCCAGAAGAGCAGATGTGGGCGCAGGTCGAAGCCCTGGCCGACGATAAGAACCTCGATCTCATTGACACCCTCTGGCCAGACGAGTTCTCCGAGTTCATGGAAGCCTGGCAGGGCGGCTCCATGGGGGAATCCAACGAGTCCTCGGAATCCTAGAAGACCCTGACCGCAAAGCAGCCCTCGAAGTCGACCTCATCGACCGAGGGCTGCGCCTGCGGTGGCTCATGGACGGCACCGACCGACTCACCTACCGCGACATCGCCGTCATCACCGCCAACCCCACCCCCACCAGTCACCTCGCAGCCCTCGACAGCCCCGAACACTACGGCTGGACAACCAACACCTACCTCCTCGCCCACATCATCGACGCACTCAACGGCGCGAACTGGCAACGATCCGGCCAACCAACCCAAAAACGCCCCAAGCCATTCCCGCGCCCAACAACTCCTCAAGACCCAGACCACATTCCCACCGGCGACGAGGCCGGAACCATCACCCCAGAGGCAACTCCAATCAACGAGCTACGCGAGTGGCTCGCAGCCACCACCAAGCCCCGCCCCTCAACCGCCTAGGCACCCACAACAACACCGCAAGGAGACACCATGCCAGCCAAAACCGGCAACGAGATCGCCCACGTCTATGTCTCCGTCATCCCCGAAACCTCCAAGATCGCCCCCGGCATCAAAAGCGCCTTCAAGGGCGTAGACGCCACCGCCGAGAAAACCGGCAAATCCATGGGCAACCGCCTCACCAGCGCCGTCGGAAAAACCTTCAAAGCAGGCGCAATCGGCATCGGAGCCGCCGCAGGCGCAGCCCTCGGAGGTTCCCTCGCCAAAGGCCTAGGGCGCCTCAGCGCCATCGAAAACGCCCAAGCCAAACTCCGCGGCCTCGGCAACTCCGCCAACGACGTCTCCCAAATCATGGACAACGCCCTCGCCTCCGTGAAGGGCACAAGCTTCGGACTCGGCGAAGCAGCCACCACCGCCGCCGGAGCAGTCGCCGCAGGCATCGCGCCGGGCAGGGAGCTGGAGAACGTGCTGAAGGCGGTGGCCAATACGGCCGCGGCGTCTGGCACGTCGATGGAGGAAATGGGGGCGATCTACAACAAGGTCGCGTCCTTCGGTAAGGCGCAAAACGATGTGCTCCAGCAGGTCGCTAGCCGTGGTATCCCGATCTATGAGGCGCTGGCTAAGCAGATGAACGTCACCTCGGAAGAGGTGTTCAAGCTCGCTTCTGATGGGTCCATTAACTTCGAGACGTTCCAGAAGGCCATGACCGAGGCCGGTGGCACGGTGGCGAAGGAGCTCGGCCAGACGACCACCGGCTCGATCGAGAACGCCGCGGCAGCGATGGGCAGGTTCGGTGAGAAACTGGCCGCCCCGGTGTTCGCTAGCGCGCCCGCCATCATCGGCGGGGTGACGAGTGTGTTCGATGGGCTCACGGACGCGATCGCCCCGGCCAGTGAACGCATCGGTGAAGTGCTCGCCCCGGCGCTGGAATCTGTTGCCCAGAAGATGGAGACCACCCTAGCCCCGGCTGTGGCTCGTGGTGCTGAGGAATTCGGCAAGATCGCAGTCGCCTTCACGGAGGCTGCGGTCGATCCACAGCTATGGGAGCGCATCGGCTCTACGTTCTCCTCGATCGGCTCTGTAGTCGCCGATCTGTGGCCGTCGGTGCAGTCCCTCGCGGGCGCCTTCGTTCGTGTGGCTACGTCGTTCAGTATCGCCACGTGGCAAGCCTTCGGCGCCGTGGTCGGGGCGCTAGCCCCTGTGCTCGAGCACACGCTTGTTCCTGTGCTCAACACGATCGCAGATGTTGCCGAAGGCCACCCTGGCCTGGTGAAGGCAATGGTCGCGGCCTGGCTCGGGTTCAAGGGCATTAACGCTGCGATCGTGCCGTTGAAGAACGTTGGCGGGGCCGTGAGGTTCGTGTCCGGCGTGCTCACTGCAGGTGGCGGGCCCGGGGCTGCGATCCTGAAGTTCGCGGCGTCCGCGTCTTCGGCGAATCCGATCATCGCGAAGATCGGGTCGGCGTTTGTCGGCCTGGGGAAGAACCTGATTAAGGTCGGCAACGTCACCCAGGTGCTCGCCCCGCTGGCCTCCGCGTTGAAGGCCGGATTGTCGCTGGTTAACCCGTGGGTGGCAGGGTTCGCTGCCCTGTCCGCCGCTGCCGTCTGGTTCTTCACCAAGACGGAGGTGGGGCAGCGGATTTTCCAGGCTGCCACTGATGCGCTCAAGGCCGCGTGGGAGTCTACGGTTAACGCGCTCAAGGCGGGGTGGGACGCTATCACCTCGGTGTTCTCTACCGCCTGGGAGTGGCTGAACTCCAGCGTGTTCGAGCCGATCAAGACTGCCTTCGAGGGGCTGAAAGCCCTGTTCCTAGAGGGAGACTTCACCGGCGCTTTGCGTGAGGCCTTCGGCTGGGAGGAGGACTCGCCCATCGTCGGCGTGCTGCTGAAGGTTCGCGATGTGGCGATCGCCGTCAAGGACGGGGTCGTCGCCACCTGGGCCATGCTGCAGGACAAGTGGACGGAATTCACTACCGGGCTCGGACAGTTCTACGAGACGTGGATCCAGCCGCTCGTGACCCTCGGGGCGACGATCGGTGAAGCAATCGGCACGGCCGTCGGGTGGGTTTCCGACAAGCTCGGCGCACTATTCACGTGGATTGGTGAGAAGCTCGGCAATGCTGCCGGATGGGTTTCCGAAAAGCTCGGCACGGTTTATGAGGCCGTCGTCAGTGTGTTCACCAGTGTCGTGGACTGGATCAGGGAGCGTTTCTCCCAGATGCAGGAGGTGTTCCAACCGTTTGCTGATTCCGCCCGCGATATTTTCCGCCTGGTCGGCAGCATCATCCAAGATGTTTGGGAAGGCACCGTTCAGAGTGTTTTCGATGCGTGGAAGCTCGCCGCCAGCCTGCTTGGCAATGCTATGCAGACTGCGGGGAACATCATCAAGCTCGCGTGGAATGCTCTGGGCCAGACAGTGCAGTCGGTGTGGACCAACATCATCAGGCCACCGTTGACTTTCTTCCGCCAGCTTGGTGGCCTGCTCGCTGACGTGCTCACTGGAGATTTCCAGAACATCGGCAACAGATTCCGTGAGCTGGGCAGTGTCCTCAAGGCCACTGTCACTGGCCCCATCAACGCTGCCTTTGACCTATTCAAGATCGCCGCGAATCTCGCGAAGGACTCCTTTAACGTCTTCCGCGACGGAGTAAGCCAGGCAACCAACAAGATCAAGGGCTACATCTCTGATCTTGCTGCCAACTTCCGCGGCCTGCCGAGGAAGATCAAGGCGGCCTTCTCCGGGGCTGGCACGTGGCTCGTTGAGGCCGGCAAGTCCATCATTCGGGGGCTGGCCAACGGCATCCGTTCCGCTGGGTCGATGGTCGCCGACGCGATCCGAGCCGTCGTACCCGACAGCTTGGAAAGGTTCGTGCCCGGATTGCATTTCGGAGGGATTATCCCCGCCTTTGCGCGTGGTGGTGTGCTCCCTGATGTCCCTGGTGTGTCTCGTACCCAACGCGACCCAATCCTGGGCTGGTCGGCTGACCAGAAAGTGCCAGTCGCTCGCGTCGAACCGGGCGAGTTCATTGTGAACCGCGAGCAGACGAAGCGGCACCTACCGCTCCTGGCAGCGATCAATGCCGGGCGGGTCAACCCCAAGATGGGTGACCTGGGCGGGTTCGCGAATCTGCCGGGCTATGCCAAGGGCGGCATCGCCTCCGCACCAGATCTGCTGAAATTCGCCCGTGGGCAAGCCGTCAACGGGCGGAAGGCTGCACGCTCTCTCCAAGGAGCACCCTATGTGTGGGGAGGCTCGAACTGGGGCGACTGCTCAGGCGCAATGAGTCAGTTCGCAAGCGCCGTGTCGAACGCTGGGAACTGGCTTACCCGGAAGTTCGCGACCGGCACGCAGGCCACCTGGTTGGCACAGCACGGATTTAAACCTGGCCTGGGTTCAGGCGCGCGGTTCGCCACCGGCTTTTTCAATGGTGGACCGTATGGTGGACACACCTCCGGAACGATCTACTTCGGTAACGGAAAACGTGTCAACGTCGAGATGGGCGGTGGCGCGGGTGGGCAAGGAAAGATCGGTGGTGCCGCGGCCGGTGCTGACCACTCCCAATACACACACCGGTACCACTACCCGCTGGCAGGCGGACCATCATCCAACAAGCCACGGAACACGGCGACGTGGGGCCCTTCTTTCTTCGTCGGCGAGATCGTCCGCAAGTCCGAGGACATGAAGCTCGATGGCCTCGCCGCGAAAATCGGTGTGGCCACCGCGCTCGTGGAGTCGGGCGACCCGTTGAAGATGTACGCCAACAGGTCTGTCCCTGAGTCCTTGAAGTACCGTCACGACGCGGTGGGATCAGACCACGATTCGGTGGGGCTGTTCCAGCAGCGGAATAACGGTGCATGGGGCACGGTCAAGCAGCGCATGACACCGTACGATTCGGCGGGCATGTTCTTCCGCAAGTTGAAGTCGTTCGACTACCGGAAGATGGATCCGGGTGCTGCCGCGCAGAAGGTGCAGGTAAGTGCCTTCCCCGACCGGTACGGCAAGAAGATGGGCCGAGCCCAAGCGCTGATTAAGCAGTACGGGTCTACCGGGGTTTCCGCCCAAGCAGAGACTCTGGCAGGCGGCGGTGTGGAGTCCACCTCCTCTTCGGGCATCACCCTCACAGGTGGTGAGCAGATCGACTGGGGTGAGGCGTCGAACCTCTACTCCGAGATCAAGCGCGAACGCGATCTAGCCAAGAAGCTAGCCCGCTGGCGCCGCGGTGCGTTCGACCGAGGCGGCATCGCCCGCGGCATCGGCTTCATGCCGAAGGCCACCATCAAGCCCGAGCGCGTCTTGAACCCGTCAAACACCAAGGCGTTTGACCAACTCCCAGGCGCGCTCGCAGATGTGGCAAACAAGCTCGGGATCTCCGCCGAGGCGCAAGCCATGGCAGCCCGGGCAATGTCCAACGTGGAAGCCGCCATCACAAGCTTCAACGTCAAGGACGCGATCAAGCTCGGCGACATGCTGGGCCTTGAGAAGATCACTGGGGTGTTCAAGGGCAGCGTCACCGCATACGACGAGATGCAGACCGCCCACGCCGCCCAGGTTGATGCCGCCGACGGCGTGAAGCAAGCCGAGAAGAACTTGGCGACCGCGCGCCGGGAGTATGCCGAGGCTCTGGCCGAGGATACTGAGCTGACCGTGAAGCAGAAGCGGAAGCTGGAGGATGCGCAAGCTGCCGTCGTCGCGGCGAAGAAGCCCGATAAGAAGGGCAACGTCAATGCCGACAAGGTAGCCAAGGCCGAGCTCCGGCTTAAGCGTGTCCAGGAGGATATCGCCGCCGAGCAGGAGAAGACGGGCAAGAAGCAATCCGACAAGGTGAAGGAGGCTGCAGAAAATCTCACGAAGGCTGAGGACGAGCTCGCGGCTGCCCGGTATGTGGTGACCGCTGCGGCTAAGGCCGCAGGCTTCGCCGAGATCGGCATGGTTCTGGCCGTCGCCGAGATCGTGGGCAAGGTCGCGAAGAAGATCGGGACGGCGATCCGTGCTGCCCGTCAGGGTATGGCCGACGCTCGTGCAGAGTCGATGAAGGCAGTGTCCGAATGGACACAGCTGGTGGACTCGCAGCGGGAGACGGTCTCCAAGCTGAAAATGAGCCTGATCGATGCACAGATCGCGCTCACCAGCGCAGCGTGGAAGACCCGCCTCTCCGTAGCTGATGTGACCCGCGCCCAGCTTGAGGGCGCGAAGAACGTCGCCGAGGCTGAGGCGAAGCTCAAGGCAGAGCGGGAGCGCGTCGCCCGTGCGGGCATGTTGCACTACAACGACATGCGCGCCGCATACGACCGTTTCCGTCTTGCTGAGCGTGACGCGATGGCCGGAAGACTGGACGACTTCATCCGCATCACCCCGGAAATCCGGGCACTGGAGCACGAGGTCAACGTCGCCCGGATCGAGGGAATCCAGGGCCAGCACAAGGCTGTGCTCGCCTCCCTGGAGGCAATGCACGCCCAGCAGCTGGCAGCCCTCGATCTCGCCAGCACAACCCTGCAGCTGCAGCAGCAGACCGCCCAGCTCGCACAGATGGCCCAAACCCACTTTGGACTCACCAGCGAGCAGGCACTCACTGGCGCGAACACCGCGGCCCTCGAGGCCGAGGCACTGCGCCTGCGGGGTAAGACGAACCGGGGCATCGGCTGGGTCGGTGATTTCCTCACCGACCCGATCGAGACCCTCCGGTACGCATTCGGCGGCGCGCGCGCCGATAAGGCACGCCTCAAGCAGCTGGAAGCACAGATCGCCGAGCGTAACGCCGCAGGCCTAGGCACCGGCGTCGAGCTGGATCCGAAGATCGCCCGGCAGGCGCAGATGCTCTTCGGCCGAGGGCTGGAGGAAGAAGCCCGCAACCTGCTGGCATCCTCCTCCTGGGGTGACGCCCAACGCGCCCTCGATGCGGCCAAGGAGCAGCAGCAGATCCTCGGAATGCGGCAAGCCGAAGAGGCACTCAAGGCCTCGAAGGAACGCCTGCAAGCGCTCGTCGACTTCGAGACGAAGGCGAACCCGCTTCGCCAGCAGCTTGATGCCCTCGAGTCCGCAGCCAGCGCAGAGAAGCACCGAGCAGAGTACTGGCGGGAGGAATCCCCCGCCGTCCGCGAGGCGCTCAAGGCACTGGCCGACTTCGAAGCCTCCAACGCCACCGACCTCATCGCCGCCAGCCGCGGGCAAAAGACCACCCTCAACCTGACGATCCCCAACCAGGACGTCTACACCCGCGAACAGATGGACGCCGTCCTCAACCTCCTCACCGAGATCCCAGAACTGGAATCCCGAATCGAAAGAATCGAAAACCCACCAACCGGCGCCAACGCACTGATGAACGCCCGCCTCGGCCGCTAACCACCAACAAGAAAGGAGGCCACCATGAAGTGGGACATAAGCTACACCGCCTACACCGGCGACACCGTAGAACTAACCACCCCCACCTCCCCGGTGTTCATCACCAACGGCGGCATCGAAGGACTCGTCGGCACCATCACCGAAAGCCCCCGAACCACCATCAACACCCCCGGCCACACCGTCACCCCACACGACCAAACCATCATGCCAATGACCGGCACCCTCACCCTCCGAGTCAAAGGCACCCCACACGAAGCCGAACACCACTACACCCGCTTCACCAACCTCTGGCACCACAACCCCACAAAAGCCGGAACCCTCCACCTCACCACCCCACACGGCAACTACCACACCACCGCCCGACTCGCGCCGGGCGAGGCAATCGCACCACCAGCGATCCGCCCGGGGCGCAGCTCTGCGCCGACGATTGAGGTGCCGATCATCTGCGATCGGGGCGGGTGGCTGCTCACCCGGTCGGGCACCGGCACGGTGGCTGTGGCTAATCCTGGTGATACTCACCTGTGGGTGCGTGTCCGGTGGCAGGGTACCGGCGGCCGGTTCGTCCTCCCCTCCGGGTTCAGCGTCCACCTGCCCCCGGCGTCCTCACCCCGCACCTTCCTGCTCTCCCCCGCGGAATCCTGCGCTGTTGTCGATGATGCCGGCGTGCTGGATGATGCTCTCTCCTCCCAACTGTGGGCGACCCCGCCAGAGGGCGTGCCCCCTGGCACGACTCGCACCTTCACGGCACCAGCCGGTGCCCGTGTGTCGTGGGATGTGCTCACCCTCAACCCCTGGACATAGAGACAACGTAGAAAGGCACCTTCATGGTCAACTGGGATCAATGGCGACGCCACATCGACCACACGGTTGCTGATACCGGCCAGTGGGTCGGTCTCCTCGACGGCGACTGGCAGCCGATCTGCACCATGCCCCCACTCCTCGACCTCACCGCCGCCACTAACCGGCTCGCCGCTGGTGAAGTCCAAGCCACCTTCGACATCACCAGCCACCACCGCCCAACCCACCCCGTTGCTGATCGCCTCATCGCCGACAAGCTCGGCAAGTTCGACGACAACGGCAGGATCAGTCCCGCCATCGACGAGGACCTCAACCTCGCGGTCATCCGCCCCGGATCACGCCAGGTGTACTTCATCACCCATACCGAAAGCGAGGGCACCACCGCCCCCACAACCCTCACCGTCTACGGCACCGACCTGATCGACCTCCTCGACGCCACCCCCTGCCCCTCAAACCCCAAAACCTGGGGAATGTACCCCATCACCACCCGCACCGAAGACGCCGGCGGAAAATACACCACCCCACGCCAATACGGCCCCGTCGAGATGGCAGACGTCGCCGACGGCTACACCTACGACGACCCCGCCGACATCGCCCTCCGCCGCTGCATCCAAGACTCCGTCGACGCAGTCATGCGCGAATGCGAATTCACCCGCCCCCACATCGCCGTCCAATGGGACACCCCCACCCCAGGCGCACCCCGCATGGTGCTCCGCCCCCAAGACGAAACGATCTGGGCATGCATCCAAGAACCCGCCCTCCTCGCAGGGGCAACCATCAACGCCTCCCTATGGTGGCCAGGCGATGACCCATTCCCCGTCCGACACCACCCCGACCAACCCCCAGCACTCACCAGCTACGACCACCCCATCGCAAAAATCGAAGTCTCCATCACCGGCAAGGAGTAAGCACCCATGACAGGCCTGCCCGCACTCGTCGCCGACGGCGGCACACTCACCGTCATGCGCCGCCTAGCCACCTACGCCTGGGGCGAATACACCGTCACCTGGCCCGAAAACTTCACCCCACCCGACGTCGAAGAAGGAAACACCCTCGGATACGTCGCCCACCTCAACAACAAAAACCCCTCCCTCTCCGGCCGCCGCTTCATCCGCTCCGACGTCGACATCACCGCCACCGACCCCAACCCCACACCACCAGAACCAGGCCAAACCAACGTCGAAGAAATCCTCGACGCCGCCACCAACCAAGTCACCGGCGACGCCTTCCTCGAAAAAGACATCACCACCCCAGGCCTCGGCAGACTCACCCCAGGCCTCCACTTCCGCGTCGGCGACCGCATCCCCATCCGCATCTTCGGCCGCATCCTCGAAAAACAACTCGTCACCGCCATAACCCGCACCTCCGAACCCTCAGGAACGATCGGATACCTCGTCCACATCGGCGGCCAACTCACCGGCGACCAACTCCAACTACTCCAACGAAACACCGAAATCGACCGCGCCATCCTCGCCGAACGCCGCGAACGCATCCGCGCCGTCGGAGCCGTAGAACACAAAGCCGATCGCGCCGGGCAGACGGCGTCGACAGCGGTGGCGGAAACCCAGCAGATTCGCGATACGTTGACCCGCCGCGGGGCAAGCCCCAGTGAGGTGACTGCGCAGCTGCAGCGGCTGAACGACCAGCTGGCTGCACATGGGGAGTCACCGCCTGGTGGGCTGATCCCGGCGATTCTGCAGGAAAATGCTTTGCGATGGCGGATGCAGGAGGAGATCGACCGCCTGCAGACCCGACAGATTAAGGACAACGCAGGTGTGCTGCAGGGGCTACAGGAGCTGCGGGAACGGGACGCCGCGCAGATTCGTGAAATTGATGCGCTGTCCGCCCGCCTGTCTGTGCTGGCTGTGGGCAAGGTGACTGTGAGCGGTGGCATGAGCGCGAAGTCCACGCTTCACGGCATTGCGCTGCGCACCCCGTCCGGTGACCGGCACCTGTATGTGTGTGCCAGCCCGGATTTTCACGGGACGATCACGGTGCAGATCTTCTATGCCAATGGGTCCGGCTATCAGAAGGTCTTTTCTGCGAAGGACTTTGAGTACCGCACCGGTAAATACGATTTGCGGCGCCTAGAGGTGCTGAAGGATTTCTGGGTCACTAACCGCACTAGTTCCCGCCCCTACGCGGCCTATTGGTGGGTGCCGCTGGGAAATATTGATTCCACCACCGTCCTGGTGGATCACACCACATGGAACCAGGGCGTAATCGACTACGTCCCAGAAGAAGGAGAAGACTGATGACACGTGTGACCGGAACGCTTCACCACGTCCTCGGGAACGCCGAGGCGATCACGGAGGTGTGGGTGCGCTCGGCGCGTGCTCGCGGCCACGGTGGTGGCTGGCTCATGAAGACCAGCGCCCGCACCCCGATCACCGACGCTCACCTGTCGCTGGATATCGTCCCTGGGCCTGCGATCCTCGTCGCAGTGGCAGAGGGGCAGCCACTGGAGCACATCGAGATCATCGTCCCAGATACGGAGTCGGCCTCTCTCGAGATCTGTATTACCGCGGCCCAGGGCACGGGCGGACAGACTGCCGAGGCGCTGGACCTTCTGCGTCGGCAGATCGCCGATGATTTGGGGGAGTCTGCTAAGGCCGTCACGGATTCAAGGGCAGCAGCCAACGATGCCGAAGCGTCGGCACAGACCGCGGGTAGTAGTGCGTCGAAGGCTGGGCAGTCCGCCACTCGTGCGGCATCGTCTGCGTCTATGGCTAGTGCGAGTGAGAGTAGGGCTGCAGCTCATGCTGGTGAGGCGGGCGCCCATGCGTCGGCGGCTGGTGAGTCTGCGAAAACGGCTGAGGCTAGCGCCAGTGCGGCTGCGGATAGCGCCGGTACGGCGAAGACGCAGGCTGACCGAGCTGCGGATCGGGCCTCTGCTGCCGCGGTGTCTGCGACTGAGGCCGGTCAGCATGCTGATCGTGCGGAGAGCATACCCGAGCACGTGGACTGGCACGGGGATCGGCTGATGGTGATGGGGAAGATCAGTCCGCCGCTGACTGGCCCCCGTGGTCAGCGGGGGCCACAGGGCGACTCGGGTGCGTCTACGTGGGATGCGATCACCGGGAAGCCCAATGTGGCGACGCGGGATGATTTAACCCAGCAGGGGTTGGATTATCTCAACGCGCTGCACGAGAAGGCTGATAAGTCTCACCAGCACCGGATGGCTGACATCACCGACCTGCCCACGGTGTCTGACGCGCCCACGCGGAATACGCTGGTGAAGCGGTCGTCAACCGGGACTGTGCGTGTGGCGGATCCTGCTGGGCCGAATAATGCAGCAAATCAGGGGTACGTGGATAGGCAGGACGCTGCCACCCTGGCCGAGGCGAAGGCCTTGGTCGATGCCCGAGTCCGCCTTGTCTCCTCCTTACCCTCTCGGCCAGACCCGAACGTCCTTTACGTGATTCCGGAGTGATTCTTTGTCTGTCTTTTTTGGCGGTCGCAAGATCGAGGCTCTCAGTTTCGGGGGAAGGGCGATCAGTGAAGCGTACTACGGCGCCAAGTTGGTCTACGCTGCTCGGAGCAGTATTAAGGGCTTTGAGGCGTTCTTCGATACCCTCGACCGGGACGGGTATAGCTACGAGCTTGACCTCCCCGCGACGAAGGTTGTTACCACGAACGTCAGCTCTACCACAACCAACTTCCACATCCACGTGCTGTGCGGAGACGATGCTTCTATCGTCGTAGAGCAGAGCAGTGGTGGCCGTAAGGCGCTGGACCTGCGAGTAAGCGGGGGGAAGGTCTCGGTAAAGTCCACGGGCGACCGTGGGAAGAGCAACCTTTCTTTCTCCGGAGACTGGCCGGGAGGGGTGCATATCCTTTCCGTCTCTACCGACAAAGAGTGGTACGGCTACCAAATGAAGGTGCTGGTCGACGGGAAGGAGATTGCCTCCCAGTCTAACGGCGGTGGCTTCACCCTCTCTGAGAACCTGCTGTCTTCTGGTGAGGTTAAGACCACCCTTAAAGGCTGCCTAGCTCGCCAGCCCCTGGCTACCAGAAGGCTGCTCAGCAACAGCAGCTCCTCCGTGGGGTGGATTGTGGAGGCGGTTAAGCCTGGCGCTGTGGTTTGGTGGACCCTGCCTGGGAAGTTGCCCTCCCTTCCAGGCGCTCGTATGAAGGGTGCGCTTTACGGAGGCGGGTCGGGAGGCGCAGGCGGGGCCACCTCTATTAGTGGAAAGTCGGGCAGCGGAGGCACCAGCGTATTTACCCCGGAACTGTCCATCGATGATCTGAAGACGCTGGTGGTAGGGTCAGGCGGTCCAGGTGGCGGGCGAGGGACGCTCGCCACCGAACCCGGCAAGGAAGGCGACCCCTCGTATATTACTGTCGCGGGGAAGAGGGTCTCGTCTGAGTCCAACGAGAGGTTCACCCCAACGATCTTCGGGAGTAAGTATTCGGGTTCCCTGCCGGGAGCAGGGGGGTCGGGCGGTGACAGCTCCCCTCGGTCGAAGGACGATAGCAGCTTCGATCTGTTCGGAAAACCCGGAAGCCCTGGTAAACCCGGGGGGCTCCTCCTCGCCCGAACCTGGGATCCGTCCCCCCCTCGCCATAGCCTCGAGGACGCTCCCCGCGACAACGCTCCGCTCCCGCCTCCGCCGCCGAGCTCTGGAGTTTTCCGTGGAGACTTTGAGCTGGATGTGCTTTACAGGGTTGGCGACACAGTGAAGGTTAGCGACCAGCACGCGTCCGCTAACGGCACCTACGAATGCCTCATGGAGCACACGTCCAACGTCTACGACTACCCGTGGAACAGCACGCGCCGATGGAAGAAGATTAGCTAGGACTTCTTCGTTGCGGTCGGTGCGTTTGGTACTGGAGAGCCTGGCCGACCAGCTTGCCAGGCCTTCACCTCCTCCGCATCCCATAGCGGCGTCATCCTGTTAACCTCACCGACTTTCTCAGGGGGCATACCCCGGCGTACGTACGAACGCCACGAGGATTCAGTAATCCCACAGTGAGCTGCGCACTCCCGGATCGTCCAGAGCACCGCTCCTGTTTCTGGGTTCGTGATTAGTGGCCTCACTTGTCGTCACCAGAGTTAAGCGAGTCGACGAGGTTCCATGCAGATGCCCCGCAAATGGCGGCAATAAGCACCTTGGAGGGTTTTTCACTCCTCGCGTAGATGATGGCAGTGACAAATCCCGCGAGTGCGCTGATGGTGCGCAGATTCATGATCTTCTCCTATCTTGTGTTCGGTAGTGTTGGAGGTAGCCCCGGGAGGGGCTGGGCAGTTACAGTGCCCAGCCCACCAGGGGTTATTTCTTCCGTCCCTGCCAGACCTGGATTGTCTGGAGTATGACGGCAATGATTCCGAGCAGTAATTCCGGACTCATTGATCCTCCTTTCACTTTTTTAGTTGTAGTGCGTCTCTCACCCGCACTATCTACACTATAGCACGATAGCGCTACATTATTCAAACTGCGCTAGTACCGAAACCCAACTGCTCTACCCCGCCCATCCGGCGGGGTTTTCTTATGCCCAAAAAGAGGTCGAAAGGACAAGCACTATGTCAATTACCCCAGTCCCGCATTGGCGAGGTGACCCGATGTGGCTCGCGGATGTTATCCGCGCCTACGGGGTCACCGTCAAAGAACTCCCAGGCTGGAAGCTTTGGGGCATGGGTGATTTCGCCGCGATCCAGGGGATCATGGTGCACCACACCGGGGCGAATACGACGTCCGCCCAGTACATCGCCCGCAACTCGGGGCTAGGTGGCGCGCTGTCGTCTCAGATCCACCTGTCCCGCACCGGCGTAGCCACCATGTGCGGGGTGGGCATCGCCTACCACGCAGGACGCGGCTCTCACCCCGGCTGGCCAACCAACAACGCCAACGCCGTCTCAATCGGTATCGAGGCGCAGTCCGACGGCACAAGCCCGTGGCCTGCCGTGCAGATGGAGGCCTACTACAAGATCTGCGCCGCGATCCTCATGAAGTTGGGCAAGCGCGCGACGACCAAGACGTTGATCGCGCACTGGGAGTACTCCCGCGCAGCACAGGGCAAGTGGGACCCAGGCGCCGGCAACGGCGTACCGGGCGCGGTGATGGACATGGACGTGTTCCGTGCCCGTGTGAACCACTACATCGACAACCCACCATGGCGACGCGCCCCACTGCCCGCCCCGAAACCGAAAGGTGAACCACTGTTGACCATCAAATACTTCCGCGACTTCATCACCGGCTACATCGGCCCCGTCATCTCCGATGTCAAGGACATCCGCGAGCAGCTCACCGGCGGACGTAACCGCGGCGAGTACCCGGGCTGGAGCCAGCTCGGACGCCGCCCCGACGGACGTGGCCTCACCCTGGTCGACAGCCTCGCGTCCCTCCACCAGCGAATCACCACCATCGAAACCAGCATCCGCGAGCTACGCACCCTGCTCCAGCAGGCAACCACCCCCAACAAGGAGGCATAGAAAATGGCAAGTGTTCTACAGCAAGCAGTCGCCGAAGCAGTCGTCGAGCAGTCTTGGTGGACGCGCCGCAAGGACTCCCTCGCGGCAGTCGCCGGCATGCTGCTCCAGGTCACCAACCTCGAGGTGTTCCACTCGACTGGCATGCCAGTGTGGGCCAGTATTCTCATCGCCGTCATCATCGGCGCATGTCAGACCGTGATCCACGCCTACACCCTGGGCGCGATCACCCCATCGATGGGCGCCCGCCTCGAGCAGGCCGCTGAGAAGGCGCACATGAACCGCCCCCAGGTCTCTGGCATCACCGTCTCCGGTACTGCCCCAGCAGACCCCACCCCGGCCACCATCACCCCCGCCCAGCCTGTCGACGAGGAGGACATCAGCACCCCGCTCCCCGTGTACGAGGGCGCCACGTCCGACGAGTATGTCGGCGCCCACCGAGCAGAAGATCGCGCCCCCATCCCGCCGGAGGCCGATCACGATGCATAACCTCATCCCCCAGAAGCTCCACCCTGCCGCGCGCCGGGTGAGGCGGTTCCTGCTCTCTGATGGGGTAGCGCTGCTCGTGCTGGGGCTGGGGATTCTCGCTCGTGGGATTAGCTACACCACACCGTCGCGTGGCTCTGGGTACGCCCATCCCGCCGAGGCGGCACTGCCGATGGGGATCTGGGCGATCATCTGGATTGTCATCGGCACGCTGCTGATCGTCGCCGCCGTGTGGCATGAGACCGTGTTCGCCGCCTTAGCCCTTGGGTCAGGTGTTGGCCTGAACCTGCTCTGGGCGGGTAGCTTCACTGCTGCGACTGTCACCGGCGACATGCCCCGCGGATGGGTCTCCTCCGTGGGGTATATCTCGGTGGCGGTGCTGGTCCTGTGGACGACATGGCGCGGCACACACGCCCGCGACCTCACCGCCCCCAGAGGTGATGCGAATGCTCTCTGACAGCCTCGGGGCGATTCTGATCGCCGTCGTCTCCGCTGCAGGGTCTGCTCTCGTCGCGTGGCTCAAGTTGCGCGGCGACCGCTCCGCCAGTGTGCCCGCCGCCTACCAGGCACTCCTCGCGGACGTAAAGCACTGGACTGGCCAGCAGCTTGCCGAGCGCGACCGGAAGATCGAACATCTCGAATCCGACGTCGAGGAACTAAAAAACGCCGTCGCAACATGGCGCGGCAAATTCCAATCCGCGGTCCACTACATCCGCGCCCTGTATGAAACCGTGGACGACAGAATCCCCCTCCCCACCCCGCCCAACGAAATCCGCGAAGACCTCCGCCTCTAACCCCGCCCCCGCCCGGCCACGCGCCGGGCGGGGGCTTTTCTTCGTGAGGGGGAGGTTATCAGGCGATTCGGTTGGCTAGTCGGCGTGCGTGTTGGTCGATGTGGTCTCTGGCGACGGCTTCGACGCCCAGGTTTTGCCACCGGTTCGTGGCCAGGGCGAAGCTCTCCATCTGCTCTTCGGTCTTCGGCTCCCAGTAGGTTGCTGACACCGGTGTGTCCTTCGCCAGTGGGATGACGTCGTTGTCCGTGGTTGTCAGACGTGCGCCTTCCTGCCGGAGCTTATCGATCTTCCAGCCCCAGGAGTCAATGAGGTTCTTCAGAGATCGTTGGTCTTTCCCTCCGAAGGAGAAGGAGGTATTGAGTTCGACGATGGCGCCGTCTGCGCTGACCGCGATATCCAGTTCTTGTGAGAGGTCGCCCGCGGTGGTGATTTGAGGCTTGGAGAGCAGTTGGGCGCGTGTGCCGACTGCTTCCTCGAAAGCCCCCCAGACGTCGTTGCGCACTTGGGTGAGCTTCCGCTTCTTCGGGGTGGATTGCTCTGCACCGAGGATCGCGTCCTGCAGCGAGTCCATCCCTGCCTCTAGTGATTCGGCGGACATGACTCGTTCGGATGAGACTTCAACGGCGTTGTTCCAGTGGCTAGCCAGGTGTTGGAACACTGATTTGGTATCGAGTCGGCGGCTGAGGTCGAGCGATGATTGCGCCTGTTGGAGTGCCTGCACGTCTTCGCGCAGTCGGTGGATACTACCGAGGTTGTCGGGGGAAACGCCCAATGCGGTCAACGCCCGGTTGACGTTGTTGGGCTGCTTGAAGAGTACACGGCCACTTGCTGCATCTTGCCCAACGAGGGCGACCCCGATGCGGTGCGAGCTCAGGGGGGTTGGGCGGACGGTAATGACCCAGTATCGAATGAGCATAACTACCCTCCCATTCCGTGTCTGTTCTTAAGCTCCTCGAGTCGTTCTACAGTGTAATCCTTCCGGCGGTAGACGTACTCGATCAGCGTCGTGACGTCGTGCTCTGGGACGTCCCATTCCGTAGGTAGCGCGTCCATCACACGTGTTTCGAGGTCACCAGGTAGGGCCCTGACGGCGTCAATGGCGTGATCCCACTTGGTGGCGGGGATCTGTTCGCGAAGCGCCGGAAGCTCGGTTTGCCCACCGAGTTCGTTCGATTCCCCGAGCCCCCAAACGTTCTCCCCGGAGCCGAACCACCAGCCGAAATCGAACCCCCAGATGGCATTGTCGTTGGAGCTGTCCAGCAGGTATTGGATGTCTTCGGCGTTACAGAGCACCATCAGGGCGCACAGCAGCGGGATCCGCTGGTAGTTGTTGTCATCTGAAACCTGGACCCAGAGATCACCGTCCAGCTCCCTGTCGGCGTAGTGCAAGATCCTTGAGCCGAAGACCGGCTCGGGACTTAGCCTGATCCGCTCTATCCCGTCGCCGATGAGTCGACCAACCAGCTCCTCGGGGACGTTGAGAATGCTCCAGTCCGGCACCGGAGCGCCCAAGGCGTCGGCGATGACCGATACAACCACTTCGTTGATCGCGGCGCTCGCGCCATGCTGCGTGTGTAGCTGCTTGCACCAGTAGTAGTGCCCGTCGGAGGCCTGGCACTTGAAGGGCTTCGTTCCCGTGCTCGCCACTTCTCCTGGAGTAGTAATACTCGGGCGCTCGCGTCGCTCACGAGCAGAATTTAGGTCGACAACGTTGCTGTTGCGCATGGGTTCATTCTCCATTCGCAGCCTCACGCGGTGAGGAAGAGAGGCTTGAGTCCCCTAACAAGCTACCCGACCCCGGGCAGAACCAACCGTATTTACGCCGCCTCCAGCGTCCAGGCGTACTGCGCAGACTGCTGCCGCGCCGAGTCATCCAACGCCACATAAATCATCGTCGTATCCAGCTTCGCGTGCCCCAGCAGAGACTGCACCGCCACAATGTCCCGCCCCTTCCGGTACGCCACCGTCGCAAACCTATGCCGCAGCTGGTGAGGCGTAACCCCCGCGGGCAACGCCCGCCCAATCAGCTTCCCCACGTAAGCCGCCGACAAGTGCCCATCAATACGCCCCGGGAACAAGTACCCCGCCGTCATCCCCCGAATCTGCCCAGACAAGTGCGGCGGAAGCGGCACGAAACGTTCGTGCCCACCCTTCCCCACCACTCGCAGCGTGTCCCCCACGAGATCACAGGTTCGCAGCTTACACACCTCCCCACGCCTCAGCCCACCGTATGCCATCAGCTCGATCATCAGCTGCGTCCGCGCCGGAGCCTTACGAAGCGCAAGCAGGATGTCGACGTCGCGCGCCGGGCGGGGTAGTGATCGGTGGAGTCGTGCTCGTGGGAGGTCGCGGGCGATGTTTTCGCCGAGGCCGGCTTTTTCGCGCCAGGCGAAGAACTGGCGGAGGCTTGACCTGTATCCGCGGCGGGTTTCGGGTTTCCAGTTTTGTTGTGCCAGCCAGTCGATGAGGTCGTCGAGGGTGAGGTCGTCGAGTGGTTTGTTGATGTGTGTGAGGACGCGGTTGACGTGGCGGCGTCGGAGGTAGAGGGTTTCGTCGGAGAGGGAGGCGGCGGTCATGTAGTCGCCCCATTTATCGAGTTCGTGTTCAAGTCGCATGAGGAAAAGTTACTGATGTGGCGCGTGTGGCGGGGGTAGTTTTGCCGTTTTCGCTAGCTCGCGATCGCTGATTCTGCCGCTTCGAGCTCGCGCGAGAACGGGATGACGACGCCAGGTCGCAGGGGCGAAAGTCGCGAACCAGTGGGTCCGGGGTTCGAATCCCTGATGGCCCACCACTGATAATCCCCCGGCAGGTTTTCCTGCCGGGGGATTTCTTTATGCCTAGGCGTTGAACTTATAACCCAGCCCGCGCAGGGTCACCAGCAGCTCTGGCTTCGAAGGATTCTCCTCAATCTTCGTGCGCAGCCGCTTGACGTGCACATCCAGCGTCTTCGTATCACCCACATAGTCCGAGCCCCACACACGGTCGATCAGCTGCTCACGGGTCATCACGCGACCCGCGTTGCGCACCAGCATCTCCAGCAGCTCGAACTCCTTCAGCGGCAGCTGCATGTCCTCGCCGCGCACCGTGACCACATAACGGTCCACGTCCACGCGCACGCCCCCGGCCTCCAAAACATTGCTGCTCCCTTCCGACCCCTGGGCCTGGCCACGACGCAGCACCGCGCGGATACGGGCCAGCAGCTCACGGGAGGAATACGGCTTGGTCACATAATCATCCGCCCCCAGCTCCAGGCCAACGACCTTATCGATCTCCGTATCCTTCGCGGTCAGCATGATGATCGGTACCATCGACTTCGCCCGGATCGCCCGGCAAACCTCCGTCCCCGGCAGGCCCGGCAGCATGAGATCCAACAAAATGATGTCCGCGCCATGCAGCTCGAACATCTCGACGGCCTTCAAACCGTCCTCCGCAATCGAGACGTCATAGCCCTCCCGCTCCAACAGGTAGGACAGCGGATCGGACAGGGACTCCTCGTCCTCAACCAACAGAATCTTCGTCATCTTCCTTATTCCTCTCTCACAGACCCGCGGGCTAACCGCCAGTCACTACTTCGCTGGATGCTTCGTTGTCATATGTCCGGTCAACGTGCGCGATCGGCAGGAGAACCGTGAAGGTCGAGCCCTCTCCCGGCCGGCTCCAGACCTTGATTTTGCCGCCGTGCTTGGCGATGATGTGCTTCACGATCGACAGCCCCAGGCCCGTGCCGCCAGTGTTGCGGGACCGCGCCTTATCCACCCGGTAAAAACGCTCAAAGATGCGGTCCGTCTCCTTCGAACTCATCCCGATGCCGTGGTCCGTCACAATCACCGCTACAGAATTGGCACGCCGCTTAGTGCTGATACCAATCTCGGTATCAGCGCTGGAGTAATTGACCGCGTTATCCACCAGGTTGCGCACCGCCTTAGCCAACAGGTCGAAGGATCCCTCCACCCGCAGGCCGGGGCTCTGGGCGACGTTCATCGTGATGTTCTTGGACTCCGCGTTCGTCCGTGCCCGGTCGATTGCCTCCTCCACCACGTCGGATACCTCGATGACGGCGGATGACTCGAGTCCCTCGTTGTCCTGGACCTGGGAGAGGTCAATGATTTCCTGCACCAGGTGAACCAGCCGGGTGGATTCCTTCTGGATCTTGCCCCCGAAACGGTGCACCGCCTCCGGGTCATCGGAGTAGTCCGTCACGGCCTCGGCCAGCAGCGAAATCGCACCGATGGGGGTCTTCAGCTCGTGGGACACGTTGGCCACAAAGTCGCGGCGCACAGCCTCGACGCGGTGGAACTCCGTCTCGTCATCGCACAACACCAGCACATAGCCCTTACCCAGCGGGGCAACACCCGCGTGAAGGAAGCGGCGGGAGTATTCATTCGCATCGTGCTTAATGACGAAATTGACGTCCTCGTAAATACGACGATCCGCTACCCGGGCTACAGTCTCCTGCAACTGCGGGGAAGCAAAAGCTGGACCGTCGACCAACCCCAGGGCGTAGGCCGCGGTGGAGGCCTTAATCACCTCCCCATCCATGTCGATGACGATGGCGGCGCTGGGAAGCGCAGCAAGGACCTCGTCCATTCCCGCTGGCAGGCCCTCGTCCGGATCCTCTTCGACGACCTGGCGGCGACGCCCCACCGCCCGAAACACGAGACTGAGTAGAACACCTAAAACAACGCCGACCGCACCAGCGATAAGCGAAATGAGCAACACATCCACGCCCCCACTCTAAACTGCAACCAGGCGGCCCACTACGGCGCGGGTAGGGCTGGGAGCGAGGTTTCGTGTGGAATTCACACCACTGAAACTCCAAGTTCACCTCGGGCTGCAAGCCTCGTCTTTATTGCCGTGGGCCTCGCCCACACTGGATTTGTAAAGAAAGGACCTCGAGTGCGCGAAGTCTTCCACAACGAACTCGAATCTATCGCAGACAGCCTCGTCGAAATGGCCGAGAAGGCCACCTCAGCCATGGAGAAATCCGTGGAGGCGCTGCTGAACAATGACCTGGAACTGGCCCAACAGGTCATCAGCGATGATGATTCCATTGACGGCATGCAGGCGGATCTGGACCAGCGCTCCGCTGAAGTCCTCGCCCTGCAGGCCCCCGTCGCCGCCGACCTGCGCGTGGTCATCTCCGCGCTCAAGATGTCCGTGGCCATCGAGCGCATGGGCGACCTCGCCCGCCACATCGGCTCCCTGGTTCGCATCCGTTACCCAGAGAACGCCCTCCCGGACCAGTTCCGCGACGTGTTCACCCACATGGGTACCACTGCCGTGCGCATTGGCCGCGCCCTCGTCCAGCTGCTCACCGAGCCGGGAACCTCCGCCGTGCCGATGATCGCGGCCATTGACGAGGAGATGGACACCCTGCACCTACGCGTGTTCACCATCATCGGCGAGCTCGCCCGCAGCGAGATCTCCCCGAGCCAGATTGCGGATGTTACCCTCATCTCCCGCTACTTCGAGCGCTTCGGCGACCAGGCGGTCAACGTCTCCCACCGCGTGGAGTACCTGCTGACCGGCAGCTTCGAGCCGACGCTCGCGAGCATGTACGACACCCAGAGTGGTCGCAAGCCACTGACCGACACCCCGGCGGAGGGCGAGCAGAGCTAAGCCGCTCCCCTGGCGCGGCAGCACGCGACACCGCGAGTATTTTCTGGCCCGGGTTTGTTAACAAACCCGGGCCAGAGGCGTCTTCACAACAAAAAAAGACTCCAAAAATAGCCCCTGAGCTGGAAGAACCAAAACTTCACCTAAGGTTCACCTGAAAAGGAACCGGCCGTCACTCACGCCTTTTATCTTTTCATTCGTATCGGGGAAACCCCGCACGTAGTTGAAAGAAGAAAGGCCCCCTTAAGTGAAGCTCAACCGCCTCGCTCCTGCTGCAGTACTGACTGCAGCCGCTCTCACCCTGACCGCCTGCGGCGGCAACTCCGCCACCGGTGACCAGGAGGCTAGCTCCGGCAACGACGGCCAGCAGGTCTCCGGCAATATCGTTGGTATTGGCGCTTCTTCCCAGAAGGCCGCCATCCAGGCGTGGACCACCGACTTCTCTGCTCAGAACTCCGGCGCGAACATCAACTACTCCCCGGATGGCTCCGGCGCAGGCCGCAAGCAGTTCCTGGCAGGCAAGGCCGACTTCGCCGGTTCCGATGCCTTCATGGATGAAGACGAGATCGCTCAGTCCAAGAAGGTCTGTGGCGAAAACGGCGCCTTCGAGTTCCCGGTCTACGTCTCCCCGATCGCCATCGCCTTCAACCTCAAGGGCGTGGACAAGCTGAACCTCGACGCCGCCACTGTCGCGAAGATCTTTGCCGGCAAGATCACCAAGTGGAACGACCCGGAGATCGCCAAGCTGAACCCGGAGGCAGACCTCCCGGACACCAAGATCACCGCCGTTCACCGCTCTGACGAGTCCGGCACCACCAAGAACTTCACCGACTACCTCAACAAGGCCGCTGAGGCCGAGTGGCCTCACGAGGCTGCCGAGGAGTTCCCGGCTGAGTACGGTGGCGAGGCTGCACAGGGCACTGACGGTGTCGTCTCCCTCGTCGCAGACACCGAGGGCGCGATCGGCTACGCCGACGCCTCCGCCATCTCCGACGACATGGGCAAGGCCGCCATCAAGGTCGGCGAGGACTTCGTCGAGTACACCCCAGAGGCTGCCGCCAAGGTCGTCGACGAGTCCCCGGTTGCTGAGGGCCGCCACGAGGGCGACATCGCCGTCGAGCTAAAGCGCGACATCGACGCCGAGGGCGCTTACCCGATCGTCCTGGTCTCCTACCACATCGTCTGCTCCAGCTACGACAGCCAGGAGAAGGTCGACCTGGTCAAGGCCTGGGAGAACTTCGTCATCAGCGAGGAAGGCCAGCAGTCCGCAGCGGACAACGCCGGCTCCGCCCCGATCTCCGGCGAGATGCGCGACAAGATCACCAAGGTCCTCGACCAGATCGAGGTCAAGAAGTAATAGCGTCGCGTTACTGACGCTCGCATCCTAAACACGAGGCTGGGTTGGTCTTTCGAAAACACCTCTCGAATGACCAACCCAGCTTCACGTGTGAATCAGCCAAATTGATTTGCACCCCATACCACCCCTCACTCACCCCGCACAGGAGCTCTCTTGTCAGCTGACACAGCCACCGCTGCGCCCGCGAAGCAGGCAAAGAAGGGAACCGTCGTTAGGCCCGGGGACAGAATCTTTTCTTTCCTCGCCCTCGCCGCCGGCGTCCTGATCCTCGCCATCCTCGCTGGTGTCGCGTTCTTCCTCTTCCTGCAGTCCACGGACACCATCAAGGCGTCTTTCGACGACCCGTCGACCATCACCGGTGGCCGTGGCTTCCTCCCCTACGTCTTCCCGCTGATCATCGGCACGCTGATCTCCGCGATCATCTCCCTGATCGTGGCCACCCCATTCGCCATCGGCATCGCCCTGTTCACGACGCACATGGCGCCCCGCAAGCTGGCTCCGGTGCTGGGGTACACGATCGACCTGCTGGCTGCCATCCCATCCGTCGTCTACGGCCTCTGGGGTCTCGCACTGTCCAGCAGCTTCGTTCCGCTCTACAGGTGGTTCGCGAAGTACCTGGGGTGGATCCCAATCTTCGCTCCGGATGACGACGGCGCTGTCTCCCAGACCGGCCGCACCCTGCTCACCGCCAGCCTGGTGCTGTCCATCATGATTCTGCCGATCATCACTTCCCTGGTCCGCGAGGTCTTCCTGCAGACCCCGCGCCTGCAGGAAGAAGCCGCCCTGGCGCTCGGCGCAACCCGCTGGGAAATGATCCGCATGGCCGTGCTGCCTTTCGGAATCTCCGGCATCGTCTCCGCCGTGATGCTGGGACTCGGCCGCGCGCTCGGCGAGACCATGGCGGTGGCCATGGTGCTCTCCTCCGGTGGCCTCATCGTTTCCCTGCTGCTCTCCGGTAACCAGACCATCGCGGCAGAGATCGCGCAGAACTTCCCCGAGGCAGCGGGCCTGCGCATGTCCGAACTCATCTCGATCGGCCTGGTTCTGTTCACCATCACCCTGATCGTGAACATGACCGCGCGCTGGATCGTCGCACGCACGACCGTCAAGGGGCACTGATCTCATGGTTGATAAGAAGAACACCGCGACCGCTGAAAACCCGCGCGAAGACACCCAGGCCCGTACGAAGGGCAACAGCAGCGCCTCACACCTAGTCACCAACCACCTGCCGAAGTGGGCCCCCTACGCCATCGTGGCTGGCTCCGTTGTCGCCGCGATCGTCGTCACGGCCCTCATCTCGGATGGTTTTTCCATCGCCCTGGCCGCGTTCCTGGCCGGCCTGTTCAACCTGGTGGTGACCTTCGCCTGGTCCAGCGCCGTTGAGGGTAAGCGCAAGGCCGTGGACCGCGTGGCCACCGTGCTCGTCTCCTCCGCCTTCGCCCTCGCACTGGTGCCGCTGGTCTCCCTGCTGTGGATGGCCATCGAAAAGGGCGGCCCGGTGCTGATCGAAAACAGCTCCCTGCTGAACCGCTCCATGGAGGGCATGAAGGGCATCTACGATAAGGAGTTCGCGGCCGGCGAGTCCGAGCTCATGGGTGGTTTCCACCACGCAATCGTCGGTACCCTGCTGATCACCCTCGCCGCGGCGATCATCTCCATCCCGATCGGTGTGCTCTGCGCGATCTACCTGGTGGAGTACGCCAACGACAAGAAGTCCGGCGCGCTCGGCCGTGCCATCACCTTCTTCGTGGACGTCATGACGGGCATCCCGTCCATCGTCGCTGGTCTGTTCGCGTTCTCCCTGTTCTCCACGGTGATCGAGCTGTTCGCCCCAGAGAACCTGACGGCCGCCAAGTCCGGCATCTCCGCCGCCGTGGCGCTCTCCGTTCTCATGATTCCGGTCGTGGTGCGTAACACGGAGGAGATCCTCCGGCTGGTGCCCCACGATCTGCGCGAGGCCTCCTACGCCCTGGGGGTGCCGAAGTGGAAGACCATCATGAAGATCGTTCTGCCGACCGCGATCTCCGGCATCCTGTCCGGCATCACCATCGCCATCGCTCGTGTTATCGGTGAGACCGCCCCGATCATGGTCACCGCGGGCTTCGCCGCGAGCGTGAACTGGAACGTCTTCTCCGGGTGGATGTCCACCCTGCCGACCTTCATCTACGACTCCGTGACGCGCCCGACCGCACCTGGTACCGCGGCCATCGCGTCCACCGACCGCGCCTGGGCCGCAGCCCTCGTGCTCATCGTCATCGTGATGCTCCTCAACCTCGGCGCCCGCATCCTGTCGAAGGTGCTCGCCCCGAAGTCCGGCCGCTAAAGCTACCGGGAGATGTCGATCCCGGGCTCGACCCCGGGGGCAACACCCCGAAAAGAAGAACTTAATCACCCACGCCGAGCCGGCGACGTCCCAAAGAAACCGGCTCCCCGCCCACCCGAAGCGGTGCGCACACAAAACACTGGAGGAAAAATGTCTAAGCAAATCGACATCGAGGATCTGAACATCTTCTACGGCGATTTCCGCGCGGTCGAGGGGGTGTCCATGACCATCGAGCCGAAGTCCGTCACCGCCTTCATCGGCCCGTCCGGCTGTGGTAAGTCCACCGTGCTGCGCACCCTAAACCGCATGCACGAGGTCATCCCGGGTGCCCGAGTCGAGGGCAGCGTGAAGATGGATGGCAAGGACATCTACGGCGCTGGCGTCGACCCGGTCAACGTCCGCCGCGAGGTGGGCATGGTCTTCCAGAAGGCCAACCCCTTCCCCACCATGTCCATCCAGGACAACGTGCTGGCCGGCGTTCGTCTGAACAACAAGAAGCTCTCCAAGTCTGAGGCCGACGAGCTGACCGAGAAGGCGCTGCGCGGCGCGAACCTGTGGGAGGAGGTCAAGGACCGCCTCGACAAGCCGGGCTCCGGCCTGTCCGGTGGTCAGCAGCAGCGCCTGTGCATCGCGCGTGCCATCGCCGTGGAGCCAGAGGTCCTGCTCATGGACGAGCCGTGCTCCGCGCTCGACCCGATCTCCACCCTGGCTATCGAGGACCTGATCAACACGCTGAAGGACCGCTTCACCGTCGTCATCGTGACCCACAACATGCAGCAGGCCGCGCGTGTGTCCGACAAGACCGCGTTCTTCAACATCGCGGGTGCCGGCAAGCCGGGCAAGCTGATCGAGTTCAACGACACCAAGCAGCTGTTCAGCAAGCCGGATAAGGAAGAGACCCAGAACTACATCTCCGGTCGATTCGGCTAAACCTGCGCTGGGGCTTCTTAAAGGGGTCTGTCGGGACATTCCCGGCAGGCCCCTTTTCCTATGCTTGCCCAGGCGCACGAACAGACCCCGAGCCCTAAGCTCGAGCGATAAATACTCGCACGCACAGCCCAGCTGACGGGCTCAACCTCGGCGGCCACCCCGTCACTTGCTGCTCGGTGGTAAGACGGTGGTGATGACTAACTCGAATCACACCCCACTGTCCCTGATCGACTTCGCGCTGATTTTCGACGGCGAACGCCCCGGCGCCTCCTTCGAGCGCTCCGTGAGCTTCGCCCAGCGCGCCGAGCAGCTCGGCTTCAAGCGCATCTGGTACGCCGAGCACCACAACATGCGCTCCATCGCCAGCTCCGCGCCGGCGGTGCTCATCGCCCACGTCGCGGCGAACACCAACTCCATCAACCTGGGCGCGGGCGGCGTCATGCTGCCGAACCACTCCCCTCTCGTGGTCGCCGAACAGTTCGGCACTCTCGCGGAGCTGCACCCGGGTCGCATTGACCTGGGCCTTGGCCGGGCACCTGGCACCGACCAGAACACCCTCCGCGCCCTGCGCCGCGACCCGCGCAATGCGGAGAACTTCCCCAGCGATGTCGCCGAACTCAACGGCTACCTCACGAACCGCTCCGTCGTCCCGGGGGTGCGGGCAGTCCCCGGCGCGGGAACGAACGTTCCGCTCTACATCCTCGGATCCTCCCTCTTCGGCGCGCAGCTCGCCGCGAAGCTGGGCCTGCCCTACTCCTTCGCCTCCCACTTCGCGCCGGCCGCGCTCGAGCAGGCGGTCAGCGTGTATCGGGAGAATTACCAGCCCTCCCCAGAGCACCCGGAGCCCTATGTGATCGCCGCGGTGAACGTCACCGCCGCCGATACCGAGGAGGACGCGCTCGAGCAGCACAAGCAGGTCGGCCGCAAGCGCGTCCGGGAAATGGCTTCCCGTGGCGGGCGGACTTTTACCGATGAGGAGCTGGATCTGGTGATCCAGTCCCCTGGCGGCCAGCAGATCCTCGACATGCTGCGTTACACCGCGGTCGGCACGGGCGAGCAGGTGCGGGAGTACCTCGAGTGGTTCACCCAGCATGCCCAGGCCGACGAGCTGATGATTTCCCTTAACGCGCCGTCGGGCGATCAGCAGCGTCGCGGGATGGAGATCCTGTCCGACGCGTGGGGCTTGTCCTCCTAAGCCAGTCGATCACCGTGGGGGCAAACGCCCCTGCGATGAGCATTAGCAGGACGCGCAGGACCTGCACCACCGTCACCAGCGGATCGGAGCCCGAGTCGTGGGCGAAGGCCAGGACGGCGTACACTCCGCCCGGGACGGTGGCCAGGTAGGCGTCCAAAATATCGAAATCGCTGGCCCACGCGATGAACCAGCCGGTGGCCAGGGAGCTTGCCACCATGAGAAATAGCACGCCCAGCAGCATCGGAAGTGCCGCACTGAACTGCCGCAGCGCCCCCTTGGTGAGGGTGCCGCCGGCTTGGACGCCGATGATCGCATAGGCCAGGTTCACGGCCAGGCCCTCGGGGAGCACAAACTCCTGGGGTACTCCCGCAGCGATCGCGGCCACGACCACCGCCATGGAGACAATCAGGTAGGGGCTAGGAATCTTGAACAGCGGGGCGGTGGCCTTCACGATCAGCCACACGAGCAGCCCAACCGCCAGGGCACCCAGCACGCCCTGCCAGGGGGTACGCCAGAAACTCCCCGCAGCGGCCGCCACCCCGTCCCACAGGCTTGGGTCCACGGCACCGGCAGCCTCCCCCGCACTGCCCGGGCCAACGCTGTCGGGGCCCGGAGCGTCCGAATAGGTGGACAACCACGCAACCAGCCCTGGCAGGGTAAACACGATCACGGTGAGCCGCAGGTACTGGGTCAGCGTGACGAACTGCACGTCCGCGCGCACATCCCGGGCGATCAGCACCATCCCGGAGGCCCCGCCCGCGAGGGTGGCCAGCAGACCGGTTGCGCCGTCCACCCCGTTGACGCGGTGCAACAGCCACGCCCCAAAGGCGCACACCACAAGCGTGACCACCAGGGAAAGCGCGGCCGGAGCCAGATAACTGGCCACCTGGCCGCCACTGACGGTGGCCAAGGGACCTGCGCACAACATCGCGATGAGCACCTGGGCGGGCGTCATCAAAAAGGCAGGGGGAATCGTCGCCCGGCCACTGAACACGGCGTCGGCGCCGAAGACAACGAGAAAAGCAAAAATCCACGCCGCGGGAACCCCGATGGCGGTGCACAGAAGTGCCAACGCCAGCGAGATCGCACTCAGCGTGGAAATTCGACCTAACAAGCCGAATCTTCAGTTAGCGAGTGGAAGCGAGCAGGCGCTGGATCTCGCGGACCTGCTTCTTCTCCTTACGCTTGGAGGAAACGGTTGCGGCGACCAGCAGGACGACACCAGCGGCCACCCCTCCCAGCACCATCTGAACCTTCGGCTCGCGCAGGAAATCGGAGACCTGCCCACGAGCGTCATCTGCGAGGTTCTTCGGATCGGCGCGAAACGCGAGTTCGTCCAGCGTCTTGGCCAGCTGGTTGCGGGTGCGCTCAATGTCACGCTCGATAGCGTCGATACTCCGTGCCACGGACATACTCCCTAAAAGACGGTAAAAATCAGTCGTTTCTTCTGAACAATTGTAGAGGATACGCAGCCATCGTGTGCGAAAGCCCACGGCTAGGCATCCGCGTAGGCTGGGCGGCATGACGAAGAACAACGACACAGCAAACATCCGCCTCGCCGAGGGCGACGAGGCTCCGGGCTTCGCACTCACCTCTGACAAGGGTGAGACGATCGATCTGAAGGACTACCGCGGCAAGAAGGTGCTCGTGTACTTCTACCCACGCGCCAACACCCCGGGCTGCACCAAGGAGGCCTGCGACTTCCGCGACAACCTGGCTCAGCTGAATGACCAGAACATCGACGTGGTGGGCATTTCCCCGGATAAGCCGGAATCCCTGGCGAAGTTCCGCGACAAGTACGAGCTGACCTTCCCGCTACTCTCCGACCCGGACAAGGCCGCCATGACGGCCTATGGCGCCTTCGGTGAGAAGAAGAACTACGGCAAGATCGTCCAGGGCGTGATCCGCTCGACCTTCCTCGTCGACGAGAAGGGCAAGATCGCCCTGGCCCGCTACAACGTCAAGGCCACCGGGCACGTCGTCCGCATTATGAAGGAGCTCGAGGCCTAGGACGTCGCCCCGGTGGCCGTTGCTGGTTCGGTTGCGGCCCCTCTCCTGGCAAGGCTGTTCCCACAGCGCTCGTCCGATCGTGATGCCATGATGAGTTTCCAGCACGGTTAGGTTTTCGCCCCGGCGGCGTTGCTATAGTGTTCCTAGCCGTGGCGGGACACCGCCACCTGCGCCTGTGGCGGAATTGGCAGACGCGCTGGATTTAGGTTCCAGTGTCCTAGGACGTGGGAGTTCAAGTCTCCCCAGGCGCACTCATCAACACCTCGTGACTATGCAGGTCACGGGGTTTTTTGTTTTCCGCACTCGTTACGCCACGTGGTCAAAATTTCGCCCATTTTCCGCCCAGTTAGACCTAACCCCGTGTCGAAAAGATGCAACTGGTTGTCGAGAATGATGGACTGGTCCGCTTACCCCCCGCTGCCGCCGCACCCGCATGACATTGGCCACCAAGGCGACAAGCAGTGACGCGGCAGTATGGCGAAGGTCATGGCACGAGATAGCCGGCGGGAGAGATTCTCTGCCCGCATGTGCCACGCCATCGCCGGGGCTGTACTGTAGGCGCACCCACGGCAGGGTCGCGGTGACCGTTTTGCCGGAACGGATCATGTGCCGGGTTGGGTCATCACACATAGGCAGTACCCACGTGATCGGTGTCCCTGCCGCGAATGAGTCGCGGGATGAGCTCGCAGGACTATCGGCCAAGCCTCGTCAATTCTTGAATCCATTGACTAGGGAAGCCCATCTAGTAGAATCATGTAGCCATAACTCCCCTCGTTGCAAGCAGGATATCCGCCCGACCCCCCGTAACAGTCATGTCTTCGGATACCCACGTCACTACTTGACCATAGATTGATGCAGCGATACGCTTTGAACATGTTCACTGAACAGGTTCAATCAAATCGTGCCACTCAGAAGCAGACGACACGCAATAAGGTCTTAGATGCCGCCTATGCCCTTTTTGCGTCAGCCGGGTACGTAGATACAAATGTGCGCGCCATCGCACAGAAGGCCAACGTCAGCGTTGGAACCGTTATGAATGTCGGGAGCAAGCAGTCGTTATTAATTCAAACCATCGGACATCGAATCACCATGATGCACGATGAGCTCCGCGGACAATCAGACAACCTTATCGACGTTCTCGCTCCGTTCCTGAAAATGTTTACTGGTCAGGAAGAACTATCAAAAGCGTATGGCGCCGCCCTAATTACCCAAGGAAGCAACGGAGAGACACTCAAGGAGCTTCGAACTCTCTTGGTAGATGAAATCGTTTTGCGCCTGGGCAACATGCTCCCTAAAGATGACGCTCAAGAGTTCGCGACAATCCTTTACAACATCTATCTTGGCTTACTTCTTGGCTGGGCTGCCGGCGCATACGACACCGACGAACTATCCATTCACGCCAACAGTTCCATCTCCCGTCTTAAAATCGCGTACGGAGTAAACTAATGACTCTCGAATCTTCACCTGCTTGGCCCTCCATCATTCTTGCAGCTATTTTGTTCGGAGACGCAGCACTCTCACTCAAACCCCCAGCATTCATCGAGGTCTGCCTCAGAGGAGTACGACTCCCTGCAGAGTGGTGGTGGACGCTTATCGTTATCAAGCTCCTAGCCGCAAGCGGGCTCATTGTTGGGCTCTGGGTACCAGGCATTGGAATAGCGACGATGGTTGGAGTCATCGCCTACTTCTGCGCTGCCGCCATCGCACATATCCGAGCCCATTTTCTAGGTAGCGAGTTTTGGGTGAATTGCTTAGGTATGCTCACGATCTCGCTAGGCGCTCTCATTGCAACACTACTGATAGCCTGAGACGACCAATTAACCGATTGCGTCCGCCCATTGGGGAGCGTCATTGCCCGCGCAGAGCAACCTACCGCGGGGTGTTGGTGACCCGCTGGCCGCCTACCGCCTCGCCGGTCTGCTCAACGGGTATGGGTAGCCTACCGGGGAGCAGGAAGCGGCTGCGGCGACCGCACTTCGTGTGCCGACAGTATGAGAAAGCCCCAGCCGATTGTGAACTGGTCCCGACAGTTGGACTGGTTTAATTCTAGGCGGTGAGGGGTTTAAGGGCCTGCTTCCGATATTGCATCGGGGTCAGGTCCAGGTGACTTACAGTGCCGGTGTAGGAAACATAGGGCCTGCGCTGGTGGAGCTTGGCCCGTAGATCCATCTGGTGCATGAGTTTGTCAATCAGTTTGTGGTTGACCACCCAGCCTGGCTACGTAGGTCAGGCAGGACCCTCGTGTGGTCGTAGCGATGTTTGTTTCGCTTGAACCCGTCCTGGATCGCCTGCTTGAGTGCCGCGTGCGTGTCCGGCTTGCTGAGTCGTTTTGGCGGTAGAAGAATGTCGTATGGCGCATACCTGCTGCTTCGAGGAGGTACTACCAGCGGTGTTGCGACGTGAGGATGACAATCGCCTGGACCTTCAGGCGCGTCCCTGGCTCCTCAAGTCCCGCAATTTTTTTAGATAAGCGCTGTCCGCTTCCAGTCGCGCTACCTGACGGCGCAGCTTGTCTTCCTCGGTGAGAACCTTCGGTGCGGCTGAGTCTTTGGGCCTGTTATGTCATTGACACCGTCGGTAGAGCGTGCGATGTGAAGTGCTCCGGGTTTTGTTCCTAGGCATTCGCCTTGATTTCTATTTTCTCGTGATTTGGATTGCCAGTCCAAAACTCTCCTTCTACCTCTGTCGGCGTACGGTAGCCGAGACTTTGGTGAAGCCGTGATTCGTTCCACCACGAGACCCACTCAAACGTCGCGATCTCAACATCAACCACGTCAGTCCACGACCGCCTATGAATGAGCTCATTTTTGTAAGAACCGTTGACGTTCTCGGCCAAAGCATTGTCGTAGGAGTCACCGACTGTCCCAGTAGAGGCAGTGATTCCATGCTCAGCAAGGCGCTCATTGTAGACAATGCTCACATACTGCGAGCCGTGGTCTGAATGGTGAATCAGTCCCGTTGTTTCCTTTGCGCATACAATCGCCTGGTTGAGTGCTTGTAGTGGCAACGCTTCCGTGCGCATCGTATCTGATAATGCCCATCCGACAATTTTGCGGGAGTACACATCGGTGACAAAAGCGGTGTAGACGAACCCATTACCGGTACGGACGTAGGTAATGTCAGCCACCCATAACCGATTCGGTCCAGCGGCACGAAAATCACGGCCCACCAAGTCAGGGCGATTATCCGAGCCCTTGGACCTGCGAGTTGTCACAGGCAACCGGCCTTTACCTTTTCCACTGACTCCAGCAAGGCGCATCAGGCGAGCGGTTTGCTCACGGCCGATGTCGATTCCTTCACGGCGTAGAGCATGCCACATCTTGCGGATACCATAGACTGCGTAGTTTTCTTCATGGACCTCGGCAATATGCCTTGTCAGTGCGGCGTCACGAAGGCTGCGGGTACTTAATCCCCGGGCTTTTGACTGACGGTATCCGCGTGAGGAAATGAAGCCACCTTGCCGATTGCTCTTCAACGTCTGACAGATGAACTCGACTGTGAAACGATCCCGGTGTTCATCGATGAACTGGATCATTTCCGACGTTTGGGGTCGAGTTCCGACACGAAAAAAGCTGACGCGGCCTTCAATAACTCGTTAGTGTCGCGAAGCTCCTGATTCTCACGACGCATCTTGGCCACCTCTGCAACGAGATCTTCAGGTAAAGGATCAATTGCCCTGCCTTCGCGACGGGCCGCCTGAGCCCACTGCCGGGCAGTATGCCATGAGACACCCAGTTTCGGGGCCACGATCTTGCACGCTTCCTGCATGGAGATCCCCTCCGCCAGGATGCGGTCCTCAACAAGGCGGACCACCCGATCCTTGGCATCCTGGTCAAATTTCTTCGGCATGTTCCAGATTTTCCCATCTACTCAAACGGAACAAAACCTGGGACACTTCAAAGCACCGATCGTCCTAGCCAGCACTGACACAAGCAGCGCAACTGCTGCAAGCAGTAAAAACACTGGGACACTTTCGCCTATTAGCCCTGCCTAGTTGATAGGGGTGATAGGGAAACAGGGCTTGAAGCGAGAGTTTTCTTAGTTTTATTCTTATCCAACCGTTTTAGGATTACGGGCGTAGGCCTTAAAAGCTCGCACTATGCGGTAGTTCGTATTGGCTTCAATTACAGAGGAAAGTCTTTCTCCGTCAGCAATCCATTGGAGAGGATCAAAACTGCTGTTCCATCGCTGAGCGACACCAACTCTGCCGTCGCTTTGAAAATTTTTCCGCCATTCTCTGATCCATCCATCGAAGGTATGGGGTGAACTTTTTAAAGCTTGGTGGGCTGCAGAACAGAATGCGTTTTCTTCTGCTTCATCTACTCCCCAGACTGCTGAGGGTCTTGCATTGTCGGGGTAGATGATTACGTAGGTGTGTTTCATGACAATGTTTTATTTGCAGGGACTAGGGGGATGGGGCGGTGTAGATAGTGTGCGAATCTTCTATCGACAGTTACATCAGCCTCTGCTTCTATCTGTCTTGCAATCCACAGCCCTTCTTGTAGCCAGCTGTTGAGGTCAAAGCCCTCTCTCCACCAAGAAACAAACGACGTACCAACACCATATCCATAGTTTTCGATCCAAGTGCGGTTCCACCGTTTTAAGATTTCGATTAGGCCAATGCTGAGGTGTAGGTCAGATGGCTGAAGGAAATCGTCTTCACGTTCGCGCTGTATGTCATCCCTTTCTGACCATAGTCCCCAATCCATCCCTTCTTCAGGAAACAGTGTGATTATCGTGGTAGGTACTTTCGGCATCCTCCCCAATCCCTTCCGCCTCGGTCGTCATTCGTGTAGGCATTGTGCAGGGTAGAAGAGCTACTCCATACAATGGCGTAGCTTCTGACTTTAGAGTAAGTGTTATACCTTGTTTTAAGGTATGTCCCAGGCCTGCTTGTTTTATTGGTGAACTCTTGTGATAGGAGCGTATGTGCTACGCAGGTTTGAAAGTCTTCCCAAACCTGTCTCGTTATCTCCTCTTGAGGGGGCATGTGGTTATCGGCAATATGCCAAAGATCCCTGCAGTATAGACTCACGCCAGAGTGGTGAAAAACGGTAAGTTTTCCGTTGTCATATCCGCCAATACACTCATGCATTCTATCAAAATTGTCTCCGATAACTTCCTCTGAATCAGTTGATCTACTGGCTGGCCGGCTGGCTCCGAAGGCTGATATTTCTTGGTATGCCGGAAGAGGAAAATTAGGAGACCGGATAAGCCCTCGCTGAAAATACTGCAAATCCCCTCCGTCTTTAGTCGGTTTGATGTCTGCGGTCGGATACCCGTATTTTCCTTTTTCGAAACCGCTATTTGCCCATTCATACAGAACTGGACCATAGATAGGATGGGCTCCGGTTGCTGGAGACCAGTAGATAAAACCCCAGACAAACCTGCTGAATTTTCCAACTCCATCTGGAGTTGATGTCTCATCCTCGATTGGGTAGCTGAGCATTTGTCCTTGTTCGGCACCTGTCTCCAGCCACTTATCGTAGATTGCACCCTTGATAGCTGCTAGACCAGCAAGGGATCCATAGATGTGTCCCTTTGAGAAAGACTGTTTCCGGCCGGTTCCGTCTGGCAAAGCGAATTCATCGGTGGTGGGGTATCCCAGCTCACCTCGCTCCCAGCCATTGCGGGCCCAAACAACAGAAAAGTGCGTGGTAATCGGATGAGCGCCGGTTTGGGGGTGCCAGTAGATGAACCCGTTGACGAACTCATTGCGACGTCCGACACCATCAGGAACGCCGAGTTCATTGGACTTCGGCCAAGTGAGGAAACTCTTTGGTCCACCGAGGGAATCGTACTTTTCCCGGATTTTTCCGCACACTTTAAAAGGGCTAGGCCAATACGTCCGACAGTTATCAACGGCGGCAAACGTCTGTACTCCAGAGCGTGTCTGCGTGGCTTGTTCTTTAGCCTCTTGGATTTCGGCTTGGTTAGCTTGTTCTTTCGTGAATCCACCGGGAATTTGTTCTTTATCGGAACGCATCTTCCCTGGAGTGATTTTGCTTTTGGGGTTGGTGGTGGGATGCCAGTTCTTACCTGTTTGGTTATCAACGTTGTTGTCGTCGAACCCCGGTTCTGTTGGTTCTAGGTTTTCTCGTCCGGGTGCGACCTGATCAGCGTGGTTGTCTGCTGGTGTACTGGTAGTTGTTGGTGGTTGTGTGGGGTGAGCCTGCACGGCAGGGGTGAACCCCATGCCGAGGGTGATGGCGAATAGGAAAGTGGTGATAATGCGAGATGGTCTGGCCATGGTGGGGCATCTTTCGCTGTAGTGGATGGTTAGAAATGAGCTTAGTGTGAGAAACGTATCTCGGGAATGAAAAATGGCTGACTAGTTGGAAAATCTTGCAAAATCCCAGGGAAACTACGGTTGCGTCCCTTAGTGTGGTGTAACGCTTACTGATGGTGGGCCCTTGAAAATAGTGAGGCGGGAGAGTGTCCGATTGTTTGTGTGCGGGGGCTTGGTTTACAAGTAGTCCGCGAATCGGTCGGGGTATGCCACAGCTAGTTGGTTGATGGCTTGTTTCCACCCGGTGGCTTTCGCCCCTTCAACATAGCCGTTGCATTCGATGTCGCGCTTTGCTTTCTTCGCTCGCTGGGCAGCGCGCTTGTCTTCGATGTTGCAGATCATCAGCCACAGCGTTTTCAGCGCCGCGGTGTCGTTCGGGAATTGCCCGCGGTTACGGGTAGCTTTACGCAGTTCAGCGTTGAGCGATTCGATCGAATTCGTGGTGTAGAGCACCCGGCGGGCCGCTGGCGGGAACTGTAAAAACGGCACGAACCGGTCCCAGGCGTCGCGCCAGACTTTGACCGATTGCGGGTATCTCTGGCCCAGTTCACTGGCCTGGAACGCGTCCAGGGCGTCGCGGGCGGTGTCCTCGTTGGCGGCCGTGTAGACCTCACGTAGCGCACGGGAGACAGATTTGCGGTCCTGATGCGACACCCACCGGTTCGAAGCCCGAATCAGGTGCACAATGCAGGTTTGCACCATGGAATTCGGCCAGGTTGCCTCGACAGCTTCCGGCAAGCCTTTCAGCCCGTCGCAGCACACGATGAACACGTCCTGGACGCCACGGTTGGCCAGATCCGCGCACACCGATGCCCAGAATGCAGCGCCTTCATTATCGGCAATCCACAATCCCAGGATGTGCTTGATGCCGTCCATGTCGACACCAACCGCCATGTAGCAGGCCTTATTGACCACGCGGTGACCGTCACGGATTTTCACGCGTAGCGCGTCGAGGAAGATCACCGGGTAAAACTCGTCGAGCTGGCGGTTTTGCCAGATCATGACCTCGTCTAACACCGCATCGGTGATCGTGCTGATCGTATCCGGGCTCATATCCACCCCGAGCGTGGTCGCGAGGTGATGCTGAATATCGCGCACTGTCATCCCACCGGCGTATAGCGAGACGATCATGTCGTCGAGCTCTGTGAGCCGCCGTGCGCCCTTGGGCACCATCTTCGGAGCAAACGTGCCGGCACGATCCCTGGGCACGGTCACTTCCACCGCGCCGTAGCCAGAACTGACGGTCTTGGTGTACGACCCGTTGCGGTGATTGCCGCCGTGCACGGGTTCAACCTGGGCTTTGGACTTGCGGTCGGAGTGGCTATAGCCCAAATGCGCATCCATCTCCGCCTGCAGACCAGCGTTGATTGATGCCTGCAACAAGCCTTTGACCAGGTCGCTTGCATCATCAGCGGAGGTCGACAGCTCGCTGATCAGGCTAGCCAGCTCAGGATTTTCCATCAGCTTCTCGCTGATCTCGTTGACCCTCGCCGGGTCATGGCCTTTCTTCGGTGACACAGTAGTCATTATCGGTGACACTCCTTCTCGATCAGAGCCTCACACACAAACTTCCTGACACCCTCTGAGGCGGCCATCGTCAGTAACCTTTCGACTCCACGACCACATCTCACCGAAAGGCACATGACGATGACCGCTGCTCCGCATTCTATCGACCCGACAACCTATCTGGATGATGTGCTGACCCAAGCGTCGCCGGATCTGATGCGGCAGATGCTGCAAGGGTTTATCAACCAGATCCTCTCCGCCCAGGCTGATACCGTGTGCGGGGCTGAATACGGTGTTGCTTCCACCGAACGGGTCAACCACCGCAACGGGTACCGTCACCGCGACCTCGACACCAGAGTCGGCACAATCGATGTGGCAGTGCCGAAGCTGCGCCACGGCGCGTTGTTCCCGGACTGGCTGCTCGAGCGAGGCTCACGTGCCGAACGCGCACTATCGACCGTGATCGCAACCTGCTATCTCAAAGGGGTTTCCACCCGCCGAATAAACGATCTGGTGGCAACGCTAGGGATTTCCAACATGTCGAAATCGCACGTCTCGCGGATGTCGGAAGAACTCGACGCGATGGTCGCAGATTTCAAAAACCGCCCCCTGGATCCCGGTGGGTATGCCTACCTGTCGTGCGACGCACTCGCGATCAAGGTGCGGGAAGGCGGCCGGGTGGTTACATGCTGCGTCCTTTTGGCCACCGGGGTCAACGCCGACGGCTATCGCGAAATGCTCGGCATGCATGTCGCCACCGCGGAATCCAACGCGTCGTGGAAAGGCTTCTTTCAGGACTTAAAAGCCCGCGGGCTTCGCGGTGTTTTCCTTATCACCAGTGATGCTCATGAGGGCATCCAGCACGCCATTTCTGACGTGCTGCCCGATGCGTCGTGGCAGCGCTGTCGCACCCATTTCGCGAAAAACCTCTACGAAAAGGTCCCGAAGACACAGTGGCCGATGGTCTCTGCGATGTTCCAGACAATCTTCCAGCAACCCGACGCTCAATCCACCTGGGGACAAGCCCGCGAAGTCGTTGATCTACTGGAACCAAAGTTCCCGTAGGTTGCGGCCTATCTAGAAGAGTTGAAGTGCTCCGGGTTTTGTTCCTAGGCATTCGCCTTGATTTCTATTTTCTCGTGATTTGGATTGCCAGTCCAAAACTCTCCTTCTACCTCTGTCGGCGTACGGTAGCCGAGACTTTGGTGAAGCCGTGATTCGTTCCACCACGAGACCCACTCAAACGTCGCGATCTCAACATCAACCACGTCAGTCCACGACCGCCTATGAATGAGCTCATTTTTGTAAGAACCGTTGACGTTCTCGGCCAAAGCATTGTCGTAGGAGTCACCGACTGTCCCAGTAGAGGCAGTGATTCCATGCTCAGCAAGGCGCTCATTGTAGACAATGCTCACATACTGCGAGCCGTGGTCTGAATGGTGAATCAGTCCCGTTGTTTCCTTTGCGCATACAATCGCCTGGTTGAGTGCTTGTAGTGGCAACGCTTCCGTGCGCATCGTATCTGATAATGCCCATCCGACAATTTTGCGGGAGTACACATCGGTGACAAAAGCGGTGTAGACGAACCCATTACCGGTACGGACGTAGGTAATGTCAGCCACCCATAACCGATTCGGTCCAGCGGCACGAAAATCACGGCCCACCAAGTCAGGGCGATTATCCGAGCCCTTGGACCTGCGAGTTGTCACAGGCAACCGGCCTTTACCTTTTCCACTGACTCCAGCAAGGCGCATCAGGCGAGCGGTTTGCTCACGGCCGATGTCGATTCCTTCACGGCGTAGAGCATGCCACATCTTGCGGATACCATAGACTGCGTAGTTTTCTTCATGGACCTCGGCAATATGCCTTGTCAGTGCGGCGTCACGAAGGCTGCGGGTACTTAATCCCCGGGCTTTTGACTGACGGTATCCGCGTGAGGAAATGAAGCCACCTTGCCGATTGCTCTTCAACGTCTGACAGATGAACTCGACTGTGAAACGATCCCGGTGTTCATCGATGAACTGGATCATTTCCGACGTTTGGGGTCGAGTTCCGACACGAAAAAAGCTGACGCGGCCTTCAATAACTCGTTAGTGTCGCGAAGCTCCTGATTCTCACGACGCATCTTGGCCACCTCTGCAACGAGATCTTCAGGTAAAGGATCAATTGCCCTGCCTTCGCGACGGGCCGCCTGAGCCCACTGCCGGGCAGTATGCCATGAGACACCCAGTTTCGGGGCCACGATCTTGCACGCTTCCTGCATGGAGATCCCCTCCGCCAGGATGCGGTCCTCAACAAGGCGGACCACCCGATCCTTGGCATCCTGGTCAAATTTCTTCGGCATGTTCCAGATTTTCCCATCTACTCAAACGGAACAAAACCTGGGACCCTTCAATGCGCACTTCGACACCCTGACTCTGTTTGCAGCGCGCTGGTGTCCCATGATCTGGCCAGAACTGGCCACTTACTACTCGCGTTGATCTTCGCTCAGCGGATTTCGTGCTCTGAGCGGAAAACCGCTCCCCACCAGTTAGTAGCTGATTTCTCAGTCCAACTAACGGGGAGCAGTTCAGTGGCGCGGGGCGGGGGCACATCTCTTTTTCTGTTTTCCCACCGCGTGCGGCGTAATGGGTATGAGGTAGAGCGATATGCAGTGTACAAACCGAAGGGTCAGCGGGCGGTTGTTTGTCTGATCTAGGATATATCGGGGAGTTCAAGTCTCCCCAGGCGCACCATATTTTCCCTCGTGACCGCCGGATTTTCTCATCCGGCGGTCATTTGGATTCGCCCCCGCCGTGGGTAGACTCGGGAGTTGTGAAGGAATCGCGCGAAAACCAGGATCCGCAGGAGCCCTTTCCCCTGCGCGTGCGCATTGTGCAGATCATCTTTCTCGCACTCGGCGTCATCGCCACGCTGCTACTCGCGTGGTGGCAATATGAACGCTGGCAATCCACCAGCGGCTCCTTCCAGAACTTGGGCTATGCGCTCCAGTGGCCGATCTTCGGCATCTTCCTTATCGTCACCTACCGCAAGTACATCGAATACGAGCGGGAGCGCCTACTCGGCGACGACGAGGCCGCCGTCGAAAAATACGCGGAAGACCAGCTCACCGAGGTCCCGGAAGACTTCCTGGCCCCCAGCGCAACGAGGGAATCCGAGACCGCGGAGGTTTTCGAGGATCACCGCAGGCGGGATGCCCGCTCGGCACCGCTACCAGCCCAGGAAGAACGAAGGAAGCGCCAGGCCAACGAGGGCTAGCGCCCGCACGCCCGATTCCCGATAATCCACCCAACCGTAGAGGGAGAACAAGAGATGACGCAGCCAGCCTCGCCCCAGCCAGCGGGCGCCAAGATCCACCCGGCACGCCAGCAACGGGTCGCTAAGGCCCTGAAGTGGTACTCGGTCATGGCGATCGCCACCGGTATCTGGCTGCTCGTGCTGGTCGTGGAGATGATCTTCAAGTACCTGATCCTGGGCAGCGATAACACCCCGGCCTGGTTCTCCTATATCGGCCCAGCTCACGGCATTTTCTTCATGCTCTACTGCATCACCTGCCTGGACCTGGGCACAAAGGCGCGCTGGGAGCCCAGCAAGTGGCTGACCACCATCCTCGCCGGCGTGGTCCCGCTGCTGAGCTTCTTCGTCGAGCACAAGCGTCGCGTCGAGGTGAAGAAAGCCTTCGCGCTGAGCTAAGCCCGGGGGGGCAATCCCCCCGCCTGGATTAATCGCCCGGTGCAGTTTCGATCTGCGCCGCGGCGATTTCTTTTTGCGTCGGCTGCTGGCGCAACTCTTCCGGGCTGGAGGTATCCGGCCAGCTGCGCTGCAGGCAGGCCAGAATCGCGACCGCCGCGGCCTCCGTGGCCACCGGCAGCGTCCCCAGATCAGGCAGGAAGCCCGGGTTGTGGTTCGTCGGAATATCGATATCTAGCCGGCCCGCTTCCTCGGCCCGCTGCCACTGGCGCCGCGGCGTAATGCCCACGGTCCACAGCAGATAAGGCACCCCGAAGTGCTTCGGGATCACCGAGAAATCCTCGGAGGCCGTCCACGGCTCCATGTCCAGGCTGTTCTTGCTGAAGCGCTCGTCGAAGGCGGGCCGCACGGTCTCGAAGGCCTCGGCCGCATTGTCGGTCGCCCCCAGCATGCCGACGAATTTAAAGCTCGGCTCCCGATCCGCGCCCGCTGCCTGAGCCTCGGCGCGCACGATCCGCTTGATCGCGGCCACCACGCGCTTGCGCAGATCCTCGTCGTAGAAGCGGCAGCTCAGAGAGATCTTCGCCGAGTCCGGGATCACGTTATTGGCCTTACCCGCCTCCACGGACGCGACCGTGACCACGGCGAACTGGCCTGGCGGAACCTCCCGGGACACGATCGTCTGCAGGCGCATCACGGTGGATGCGGCCAGCACCACCGGGTCGACCGAACGGTGCGGCATAGAGGCGTGCGCGCCGCGCCCGTACAGGGTGATCTCGATGGTGGTCGAGGAGGTCATCACCGGGCCCGGCGCGGTGTAGATCTCGCCCGCAGGCCCCGCGACGACGTGCTGAGCCAGGCACACATCCGGGCGCGGAATGATCTGGTCCAGCCCATCGGAGACCATGCGGTGCGCACCCACCGCGGCCTCCTCCGCGGGCTGAAAGAGCGCGATGACGGTGCCGGACCAGTCCTGCCGCGTCGCATCCAGGATCGCCATGGCACCCAGCAGCGAGCTGGTGTGGTGGTCGTGGCCGCAGGCGTGCATCGTCGGCACTCGCTGGCCCTCCGCGTTGAGCTGGGAATGCTTCGAGCCGTAGTCCACCTCGGTGGCTTCGGCGACGGGCAGGCCATCGAAGTCCGCGCGCATCAGCACCGTCGGGCCGTCGCCGTTGCGCAGCACCGCGGTGATGCCGTAGCCGCCGATGCCGGTCGTGACCGCCCAGTCGGGGAAGCGCCGCAGCTCCTCCTCGATGCGCTGGGCTGTCTGCTCCTCCGCCCCAGAGAGCTCTGGGTGGGCGTGGAGGTACTTATAGAGGTCCTCCTGCCAGCTCAGATCCGCCGCAGCGTTGGCGACGATCGTGCTCGGGGTGGATGGAGGGGTCACGGTGCACTTCCTTTCTTGCGTTCGAACTTATTGCGCGCTGGGTGCCCCGGTGGCGTTTTCGCTCGGGCGGGACCTGGCTGGTCTACTGCGCGGACTGAGCCAGCACACGCAGCGCCGGGACCAGCTGCTGCAGCGCCTTGCCGCGGTGGGAGAGCTCGTCCTTACGCTCCGGGGTGAGCTCAGCCGAGGACTGGCCCGGCGCTTCCGCAGGTTCGAAGAGCGGGTCGTAGCCGAAGCCGTTGGTGCCCTGCTCAGCACGCAGAATCCGGCCCTCCCACTCGCCGGTGACTGCCACCTCGGGCTCCAGGTCGGCGGCGTCGGCAATTTCGGCGGGAACAGCGAGCACGCAGGAGGAGACGAATCGGGCGCCACGTCGGTCGTCGGGAACATCGGAGAGCTGGGCTAGCAGCAGCCGGTTGTTCTCGGCGTCCTCCCCGTGGGCACCGCACCAGCGGGCAGACAGCACCCCGGGCATGCCGTTGAGTGCGTCGACAGCGAGGCCGGAATCATCCGCAACGGTGGGCAGGCCAGCATTCCGCACCCCGTCGAGGGCCTTGATCCGGGCGTTGGCCTCAAACGTCGCGCCAGTCTCCGGGGTCTCCGGATACTCCGGCACGTCCGCGAGGCTGAGCAGCTCGATGCCCTCGACGTTCGCCGCCGCGAGCACCCGCTGCAGCTCCGCGAGCTTCTTCTTATTTCTGGACGCCACCAGCACCTGCATTGCGTCCTCCTTCCGCGTGGTCTGTGGGGGGTTTCTAGAGCGTGACCGGGCCCGAAGCCGGGTCGGTATTCAGCGCGCGCTCTTGCAGCTCGATCAGCTGGTGCAGACCACCTTCTGCCAGGTCCAGCATCGTGTTGAGCTCCGCGCGGTCGAACTCCGCGGCCTCGCCAGTGCCCTGGATCTCTACGAAGCGGCCGGCCTTGGTCATCACGACGTTCATGTCCACGTCCGCCCGCGAGTCCTCCTCATAGGGCAGGTCGAGGCAGGCCACGCCATCGATGATGCCCACGGAGACGGCGGCGACGGGGGCGCGCAGCGGCTTGCCCGGCACGACACCCTGCTCCTGCAGGTAGGCCAGGGCATCGGCGAGGGCGACGTAGGCACCGGTGATCGCGGCGGTGCGGGTGCCACCGTCGGCCTGCAGGACATCGCAGTCGATGGCGATGGTGTTCTCCCCCAGCTCGGTCAGATCCACGGCGGCGCGCAGGGCGCGGCCAACCAGGCGGGAAATCTCGTGGGTGCGGCCCTTGACCTTGCCCCGCATGGACTCGCGCGGCATGCGCTCGTGGGTAGCAGAGGGCAGCATCGCGTACTCCGCGGTCAGCCAGCCCTCGCCGGAGTCCCGCTTGAAGCGTGGCACGCCGAGCTCCACGCTGGCGGTGCACATCACCCGGGTGTTCCCGAATTCGACGAGCACGCTGCCTGCCGGGTTGGTGGTGAACCGGCGGGTGATTCGGATGTCGCGCAGCTGGTCGACGCTGCGTCCATCGGCGCGGGTATGGGTGCTTTGTTCTGGCGTATTAGACATGCCAGCCAGTGTAGCGGGCGCTTAGTGCTGCTCGCTGATGCGCAGACCCGGCCGGGCAACCTCGATGGGGCCCGTGTAGTGGCGGGCGGCTGCTGCGACGGTGGCGGCCTTATCCCCCCATGGCGGAATGTGGGTCAAAACGAGCCGACCCACGCCCGCTGCCTGGGCGGCCTCGCCGGCCTCCGCGCCGGAGAGGTGCATGCCCTCCGGCATGGTCGCTCCCCCATCGCCCCAGGTTGCCTCGCAGACGAGGACGTCCGCCCCCGCGGCGATGCGCGCCAGGGCCGGGGTTGGCGCGGTGTCCCCGCTGTAGACCACGGAGAAGCCGGAGGAGTCCTCGAAGCGGATAATGTAGGCCTCGGTGGGGTGAATGGCGTCCACCGCATAGATCCGCAGGTCACCGATTGTGTGATGCGGCCAGGTCTCGGCATCGAAATCGCTCTCCGGCCCGACAACGTGGTCAAGGACCTCGAAGGTGTCGGTGAGGTCGTCCGGCGCCTCCGGGGAGTCGGCGCTTGCTTGCCCGATGTGCTTGGCGGCAATACTCGGCCCGATCAGCTTGTGGCGGGTACTCGCCGGCGCAAAGGGGTGGTAGCGGCGCCACACCAGCAGGCTCGGGACGTCCGAGCAGTGGTCGGCGTGCATGTGGGAGAGGACGACGTGGCAGTCGGAGGGATCGATCCCCTCATAGCGCTGCATCTGCTTGAGCACCCCCGAGCCCAGGTCCACGACCACGCCCTCACCCGCTGCGCTGCGCAGGAAATACCCCGAGGCCGCGGCCGAGGGGCCGGGCACGCTTCCGGAACAACCCAACACAAGCATCTCCATAAGTGGATATTGTTTCACGATGCCCGGCGTTTTTCGATATTTGGGCAAGCTTTAGATCAGGTTTCCTTCAGCGGGGCGGTTTCCGGGCTGTCCAGGACCAACTCCGGAGCGATTCCGTCGCGCCCCAAGGGTTAGCGCAGGGGTTAGCGCAGGGACTAGCGCAGCAGCTCCGGGATCTGCGACACACTCGTGATCTTCGGCCCCAAGAAGCGCTGTGCGAGTTGCGCGAAGCGGTGCGGGTCCCCGGTGGATTCGAAGGACAAGGTGGCCTGGCGCTCCGGGTCGTTATCCGCCAGCTGCCCGCTTTCCGCCAGCGTGCGGTAGACCATCTTCGCGGTCTCCTCCGCGGAGTTCACCAGCGTGACGTCCTCCCCCATGACGAACTGGACCACCCCGGTGAGCAGCGGGTAGTGCGTGCACCCCAGCACCACGGTGTCCACCCCGGCCTCCTTCAGCGGCTCGAGGTACCCCTCCGCCAACGCGTGGATCTGGCGACCCGAGGTGATCCCCCGCTCCACGAAGGGCACGAACTGCGGGCATGCCTGGGCAACGGCGGTAACGTCCGGACTTGCGGCGAAGAGGTCCTGATAGGCCCCGGAGGTCACCGTCGCCTGCGTCCCGATCAGGCCGATGCGGTTGTTCCGGGATGCGGATACGGCGCGACGAACCGCGGGGAGGATGACCTCGACGACCGGGATCGGGTAGCGCTCGCGGGCGTCGCGCATGAAGGCGGCGGAGGCGGTGTTGCAGGCGATGACGATCATCTTCACCCCGCGGGCAACCAGCTCGTCGGCGACCATGCGGGCGTACTCGCGGACCTGCGCGATCGTCTTATCCCCATAAGGCGAGTTCGCGGTGTCCCCGATGTAGATGATGGATTCATGCGGCAGAAGGTCCACGATCGTGCGCGCCACGGTGAGCCCGCCGACCCCGGAGTCGAAGATCCCGATGGGCGCGTTGTTGTGGGATTCCTGTTCCGGGGTACTGCCTGCCGCGCTGCCGCCGTCCGCCTGCTCCGCCATGTGCTTACTCGGTCCTTCCTTCGTCGTTCTCGCTGTTTTAGTTTAATGACGTCGCTCACGGCCCCAAGCAACCGTGCGCCGGCCGCGTCCTGGGGTTGGTCGGCCGTGGCTACATGCCGAGGGAGGCACGGCCTGCGGTGCGCACGGCACGGGTGGCGGTGGGCATCTTCGGCATCAGCCAGGCGGCGAGAATGCCGGCCAGCGCCCCGCAGAGGTGCCCCTGCCAGCTAATAGCCTGGTCGGTGGGTAGAATCCCGGTCCACAGGGAGCCGTAGAGCAACAGCACCACGACCCCACCGGCCAGCTGGCTGAGCTTCTTGGTGAAGAGCCCCCGGGTGATGAGAAAAGCGACCCAGCCGTAGATCATGCCGGAGGCGCCCACGTGAACGGTGCCCGCACCACCAATGAGCCAGGTCCCCACCCCGCTGGCGAGCAGGATGATCAGGGAGCTGCGCCAAAAGACGCGTCTGCCTGACCAGCAGATCATCGTGATCAGCACAACCGCAGTCATGGAGTTGGCGATGAGGTGATCCCAGCCCCCGTGCAGAAAAGGCGCGGCGAACACGCCCAGGAGGCCGTAAGGGTCGCCGGGCCGGATGCCGAAGGCGTTAAGCCCGTAGCCCAGCATCATGTTGATGACCTGGACAATCCAGGCCACTCCCACGAGCCGCAGGGCGAAAGCGAGGTTCTGCATGTTCAGGCTCCTGAACTTGAGGGATGGCATCACCCCGGCGCGGTGACGGGGTAACGCCGTGGGGCTCTTTAACAGCCCACGATACTGCGCCAGGAGGGATGCTCGTAGGCGGGCTCTGCCGCCAGCACGGCGTGCACGATGGCCCGTTCCACGCAGTTGGCGGCCGTGGCGGCGAGCACCGACATGCCGACGGCGTCCACGCTGCCACTCCGGGTGCCGGTGGCCAGCCCGAAGAGGGTATCCCCGTCCATGGGCATGTGGGCCGGGCGGATCGCGCGCGCCAGGCCGTCGTGGGCGGAGAGTGCCAGGCGCTTGGCCTGCGCCTTGGTGAGCGGGGCGTCCGTTGCGACCACGCCAATGGTGGTGTTCAGCTGTGGGCTGTCGCTACCGGGCTGCCCGTCGCCCGGTGCGGGGAACTTGGTGCCCGCGAGGTTCATTCCGCGCAAGTGCGCCGCGGCCTCGTCGGAGACCGGCGTGGTCGACGCCGCGCCGAACTCACCGGCCAGCTCCGAGTCGAAACCCCACAGTCGCCCGGAGGCGGGGTTAAAGACCGCGCCCTGCGGGTTGACGACGATACCCGCGGCCACCGTCGCCCCGCTGAGCGCCGCCAGCTCGCCCGGCAGCTCCGGGAGCACCGCGCTGGCCTGCCCGAATCCGCCCTTCAGGGCGCCGGCGGAGGCGCCCAACCCCGCACCGAGATTGCCCGATGCGGTAGCGGCGGCAAGTGCAGAATCATCGTCGCCCTGCCCGGCTACTGATTCCCCGTCGCGGGCGATGCTCGCGCTGCGCAGCGCGACCTCGGCGGCCGCCGCGCCGGTCGCCGCGCTAGGGCGGGAGCCCCAGCGACCCAGCAGCAGGTCGAAGATCACAGCACCTGGCACGATCGGCACGATCTTCTCAGGCGCCTCCTCCCCCAGCACGGGGAAGCCGATGCCCGCTGCCTCCAGGGCGGCCATCGCACCGTCGGCGGCGGCGAGGCCGTAGGCGGAGCCGCCGCACAGTGCGATGGCGTGAACCCGGTCGACCGTATTGTGTGGCTCCAGCAGATCCGTCTCGCGGGTGCCGGGCCCGCCACCCCGCACGTCGACCGAGGCAACTGCCCCGGCGGGTACGGCGATAATCGTGGCCCCAGAGTCTCCAGCGCCACCCTCACTGATCGCGTGGCCCACGCCGAGGCCACGGACGTCCATAAGGGAGTTGCTGGGCCCCGGCTGGGCGGCGAACAATTCGGTGGACATCCTAAAACTCGCCTGTCGGGCGACCATCTGGGCCGGGTTTCCCCTTCGGCCCCTGGCCACTGCCGTCGTCTGGGTTCTGCGGACCGTCAGCGTCGGGGTTGTCCATCATCTCCGCCGGCGGCTCCCCCATCATCGCGCGCAGCAGGCTGTCCTGGTGAAAAGCCAGCCAGGAGGTCAGCTCCTTGGCCGCGTCAACCCGATCCGGTCCCTCAAGTCCGTGCAGCGCGGGCTGGCAGAGCTCGTGATAGTAGTTCCGCACGTCGTTGATAGCCGAGAGCCAGGGCTGGACTTCCTCCTGGCTCAGGGTGATGTTCACCGAGCCATCCGGGCCGATGTGCTCTGCGATGAGCGCGAGGTTCATCAGCTTATTTTTGATGATCTCGGTCTCGTTGAGCTGCCGGGTTAGCGCGGCATCTCCCTCGACCTTCTCGGCGCCGTCTGCGAAGAAGTCCGGCAGGAGTCGGGCAAGCGCCGGGCTGCTCGGGCGCTCCGAGTGGCCGCTGGCCATGCCGGTCAGCTCCGCCAGCTCATCCTTCGGCGCGGTGCGCACCCGCTCCATCAGGGCATCGGCGACGGTGGCGGCGCAGTTACCCAGGGTCTCCCGCTCCAGGGGGTTGAGCTGGGTGACAAAGCGCGTGCCACGCAGCATGCCGGTCTTCTTCTTCCACGGTTCCATCTGTGGGGAGTCCTCCTCACCTCGCGGGTGCTTACTAGCCCGTTCTAGCCCGTTGCCTGCTCCATCGTGGCCCACAGGCCCGCTGTGTGGAGCTTCTTGACATCTCCCTCGACCTTATCGCGCTCACCAGACGAGACCACGGCCTTGCCCTCGGTGTGGACTCGCATCATCAGCTCGGTGGCCTTCTTGCGGGAGTAACCGAGCACGGTTTCGAAGACGTAGGTCACGTAGCTCATGAGATTGACGGGATCATCCCAACAGATGCACTGCCACGGCAGATCGGCATCCGTCAGGGTCTCGGGTCGTTTTTCCGCAACTGGGGTTGCGCTTGGTGCAGCCGGGGAAGTCATGCCCCCAAGGATACCGTCGCCACGCCGGGGCGGCGAAGGCATCGCGGTGGAATATTTCTTTGCCTGTCCGCACCGCTCGCTAGAGTGTGAGTATTCGCCGAGGCCACTCATCGGCCACGGCACCACCTGAAGAAGAAAACGCGTAGGGATCCACTTGTCTTCCACAACCCAGAACCCACAACAAGACGCCGCCTACGGCTCGATCGGCCACCTCGACCCATACCTCTCTGCACCGCGCTCCTCCGCCCTGCTCACCGATAAATACGAGCTGACCATGCTGGAAGCCGCGCTGCAGGACGGCACCGCCGAGAAGCAGTGCGCCTTCGAGGTCTTCACCCGCCGCCTTCCCAACGAGCGCCGCTACGGGGTCGTCGCCGGCACCGAGCGCGTCCTCCGCGCGATCCGGGACTTCGTTTTCACCGAAGCCCAGCTGGAAAACCTGGACTTCCTGCAGCCCGAGACCCTGGAGTACTTGCGCAACTACCGCTTCCGAGGGCAGGTGGACGGCTACCTGGAGGGCGAGGTCTACTTCCCGCACTCCCCGATCCTCACCGTGCGCGGCACCTTCGCCGAATGCGTCATCCTGGAGACGGTGATCCTCTCCATCCTCAACGCGGACTCCGCCGTGGCCTCCGCGGCCGCCCGCATGGTCACCGCCGCCAACGGCCGACCCATCATCGAGATGGGCAGCCGCCGCACCCACGAGTACGCCGCGGTCTCCAGCGCCCGCGCCGCCTACCTCGCTGGCTTCGACGCCACCTCGAACCTGGAGGCAGCCTTCCGCTACAACATCCCCGCCTCCGGCACCGCGGCGCATGCCTGGACGCTGCTGCACACCCACCCGGACGGAACCACCGACGAGGAGGCCGCCTTCCGGGCGCAGATCGCCGCGCACGGCGTGGGCACCACCTTGCTGGTCGACACCTATGACATCGCCGAAGGCGTGGAGACCGCCATCCGCGTGGCCGGCCCGGAGCTCGGCGGGGTGCGCATCGACTCCGGCGACCTTGGTGTGCTCGCCCAGCAGGTCCGCGACCAGCTGGATTCCCTGGGCGCCCACAACACAAAGATCATCGTCTCCAGCGATATGGACGAATTCTCCATCGCCGCGCTGCGCAGCGAGCCGGTGGATGGCTTCGGTGTGGGCACCTCCGTGGTCACCGGCTCCGGGGCGCCGACCGCCGGCCTGGTCTACAAGCTCGTCGAGGTCGAAGGAGCACCGGTGGCCAAGCGCTCCCGCGGCAAGGACTCGCGGGGCGGGGCGAAGGCAGCTATCCGCACCTGCCGAGACACCGGCACCGCCGTCGAGGAGATCACCTTCCCCTTCGGCGAGGCCCGCCCGGATACCGGCATCCTCGGTGCCATCGAGCTTTCCGTCCCACTCATCCGCGATGGCGAGCCAGTGGATGGCCTGCCGACCCTTGAGGACTCCCGCCAGCTGCTGGCCGATCGGTTGATCTCCCTACCGTGGGAGGGCCTGGCCCTGTCCCGCGACGAGCCGGTGATCAGCGTCCGCCACGTACCGCGGGCCCAGAACTAGCTGACCGGCAATCGGCCCGGTCACCCCTTTCCCAGCCCGGCCACCAGTACCTTTCCCGTTACTCGTAGAAGAAGTGCTCCCGTGAGTTCCACCCAAGACCTCCTCGCCGCAGCCGTCAGCAACATCGGCGGTGCGCCGCGCCCCGGCCAGCAGAAGATGGCCGATGCCGTCACCGAGGCCATGGAACAATCCACACACCTCGCTGTCCAGGCGGGCACGGGAACGGGTAAATCCCTGGCCTACCTGGTGCCTGCGGCACGTCACGCCACCCAGACGAACGTCCCCGTCATCGTCTCCACCGCAACCATCGCCCTGCAGCGCCAACTGGTGGAACGCGACCTCCCCCGCCTCGCCGACGCCCTGGAGGAGCACCTCCCCCGCCCATTGACCTCCGCGATCCTCAAAGGGCGCAATAACTACCTCTGCCTCAACAAAATCAACGGCATCGGCGACGAGGCCATCCCCGAGGCCGAGGAGGACGCGCTCCTCGACCCCTCCCAGATCTCGAAGACGGGAGCCCAGGTTGCCCGCCTGCACGAATGGGCCCAGGAGACCGAGGACGGGGACCGCGATAACCTCGACCGCGGCGTCTCCGACACCGCCTGGCGGCAGGTCTCCGTCAGCTCCCGGGAATGCGTCGGCGCGAGCCGTTGCCCCTTCGGCGACCAGTGCTTCGCGGAACGGGCCCGGGCGGAAGCAGCCGAGGCGGACATCGTCGTCACCAACCACGCGCTCCTGGCCATCGACGCCCTCTCCGACGTGCCGGTCTTACCAGAGCACGACTGCGTGGTCATCGATGAGGCGCACGAGCTCGAATCCCGCATCACCTCCACAGCCACCGCGGAGCTCTCCCCCACCAATATCGCGATCCTCGCCAAACGCACCGGAAAGATCGGCCCCGACGGCACCGGCGATGCGCTGACAGAGGCGCTCGACGAGTGGGTCACTGCCCTCGACGGCGCGATCGCCACCGACGGTGATCGGATAGTCGGCCGGTGGACCGGGGTCCCCAACGGCCTGGAGGTTCCCCTCGGCGTGCTCAAGGATGCGGCCTGGAAAACCAACCGACAGATCAACTCGGTACCCGCCGGCGAGTTCGCCAATGACCCGGCCAAGGCCGCCGAGCGACAGGCCCTGCTCGTGGCGACCGAGGAGCTGAACGATACCTGCGTGCGCGTCCTCGAGGCCTCCACCGCGGATGCCGCCGCGGATCAGGAGGACCTGCTCGGGGAGGACGTCGTCTGGCTCTCTACCGACGGCAACCGCAAGGTCGTCCGCGTCGCACCACTTTCCGTCGCTGACCTGCTGCGGCAGCGGCTCTTCGCCCAGTCCACGGTGATCTTGACGTCCGCGACCCTCGCGCTCGGCGGGAAGTTCACCGCCATGCTCGCCCAGTGGGGTGCGGCGAAGGACACGAAGACCCTCGACGTGGGCACCCCCTTCGACGCCCGGACACACGGCATCCTTTATGTGGCCCGTGACCTCGCAGCGCCTGGGCGAAATGGTCCGTCCAGCGGCTTCATCGACCATGCCGCCCAGCTGATCAACGCCGCCGGTGGCCGCACCCTCGGGCTCTTCTCCTCCCGCCGGGCGGCCGAGGAGATGGCGGACCAGCTGCGCAGCGTGGTTCCCTACGAGATCCTCCTGCAGGGCGAAGATTCGATGTCCAGCCTGGTGGAGAAGTTCCGGAAGGACGAGTCCGCGTGCCTCTTCGGCACCCTGGGCCTGTGGCAGGGCGTGGACGTGCCTGGGTCCTCGCTGCAGCTGGTGCTCATCGACCGCATTCCCTTCCCTCGCCCGGATGACCCGCTGAAACAGGCTCGCAAGGAGGCCGTAGATAAGGCTGGCCGCAGCGGATTCATGGAGATCGCCGCGACCCATGCCGCGCTGCTGATGGCGCAGGGGGCAGGACGACTGCTACGCAGCGTGAATGACCGCGGCGTCGTCGCCGTGCTGGATTCCCGCCTGGCCACCGCGCGCTACGGCTCCTTCATCCGCGCCAGCATGCCGCGATTCTGGGAGACCTCGGATCTGAATGTCGCGCGCGGGGCGTTGCGCAGGCTGAATGCGCAACCTGGGAAATAGCGCGCCGGTGGGCTCGGTGAAATCGGCCTAAAGCCCACGCGGTGGCGATTATCATGGTGCCAACTGCGGTTTCTGCTTTGCGTGGGACCGCAAAAATATTTGCCTCGTACAGCGCGCGATCATCCGATGGCGCTTAGGAAGGACCAGCCATGCCAGTTCAGAGCACGCGGGAGACCATCCAGATCCCCGACGTTGGAATCTACGAATTCACCTTCGGCCAGCTGGATCCTGCAGACGAGGACAAGGTCGCGATCATCGACATCGCCGATGGCACGGAAACCACGTATCAGCAGCTGCGCAGCTATATCGAGTCCGTTGCCGGTGGGCTCTCCCACCGCGGTATCCGCGACGGCGACGTGGTCGCACTGCACTGCCCCAACTCCCTGGCCTTCGTCGTCTACGCCCACGCCGTCTGGCGGCTGGGCGCGACCCTCACCCCGGTCTCCCTTCTTTCGGACGAGGCAGCCATCACCCGGCAGCTCAAGGACTCCGGCGCGCGCATGCTCGTCACGCTGGCGGCGATGGGCGATCACGCCGCCCAGGCAGCTCAAGCCGCCGGGCTCAGCGAGGAACAGATCCACCACCTCGACCGCAATTCGGGAATGCAGCAGATGCTGGCCGAACGGCGCCACGCACCGGCGGGCATCACCTTCGACCCCGCCACCCACCTCGCGGTCCTGCCGTACTCCTCCGGGACCACGCAGGATCCGAAGGGGGTGCGGCTGAGCCATCGCAACCTGGTCGCCAACGTCTGCCAGGCCGCGGATCAGGACCTGGTGACCCGGGAGGACGTCGTCTTCGGGGTGCTGCCTTTCTTCCACATCTACGGGCTCACCGCACTGCTGAACCTCGCGCTGAAGCAGCGCGCCACGCTGGTGACCCAGCCGCGTTTCGAGCTGGGCAGCTTCCTCGCCTCCCACGAGCGTTTCGGCGTGACCTTCACTTTCATCGCCCCACCCATCGCGGTGCTGCTGGCGAAGCACCCACAGGTCGAGGAGTTCGACCTGAGCAGCCTGCGGGCCGTACTTTCGGGCGCTGCGGCGTTGGACACCAGCCTTGCGGAGGCCGTCCAGAAGCGCCTCGGCGTGGATGTCTACCAGGGCTTCGGGATGACCGAGTCCTCTCCAGTGACCCATCTGAACCTGGATATGAGCGTGCCGCGCGGTTCAATCGGCCTGCCAGTAGCTAACACTGAGCACAAGCTCGTGGCCGTGGAATCGGGTAAGGAGATTCCGCTGCCGAGCAATGGCCACTCCGAGGTCGGCGAGCTGTGGGTGCACGGCCCCCAGGTGATGCTCGGTTATCTGAACCGTGACCGGGAGACGGCAGAGACACTCGTGGACGGTGGCTGGCTGCGCACCGGCGACCTCGCGATCCAGGACCCCGAGGGCAATGTTTATGTCGTGGACCGACTCAAAGAAGTCATCAAGTACAAGGGTTACCAGGTCGCACCCGCCGAGCTGGAGGCTCTGCTGCTCACCCACCCAGAGGTCGCGGACTCCGCGGTGATCGGGGTCGCGGACGAGGATGGCTTGGAGATCCCCAAGGGCTTCGTCGTGCTACAGCAGAACGCCACAGCCACGGCGGAGGACATCATGGCCTACGTGGCCGAGCAGGTGCCGAGTTATAAGAAGGTTCGGGTGATCGAGTTCATCGATGCCATCCCGAAGTCCTCGACCGGCAAGATCCTGCGTCGCGTGCTTCGCGACCGCGAGGGCTAGCGGGGCGCACGGACGCTACGGGGGATTCAGCCCGCTGCCCCGTGTCCCCGGCTTGAAGCTCGAGCCAGGGCTGTTCCTCCTAGCGCGGAGGATGCTGGCCACCGTAGGAGGTGGCAATAACAGTCGCGCTCCCCGCGGCGATCTCCGTGTGGCCTGCGTCGCGAACTTCCACCGCCGGCCACTGCCCGCCCACTGCGGTGACCCACCGCGAGCTTGCAGCGGCAGCGTCTGCGGCGTGACGTTCGGCGAGTGCCGTCCGCTTGGCGGCGAATTCCTCAGCCGGGATTTCCCTCACGTGCACGGGGCAGCCCAGACTGAACCACGCAACCGCCTGCTCCGGGCTGAGAAAGGCGGCATACAGCATCGACCCATGGCCGACCTGGGCTGCAGCCTTACCGACGGTCATGCCCAAGCCGGCGTCCACGAAAATGATCGGGTGCAACGGATCAGGCTCGGGCGTGGGCAATGGCTCGGGCTCGGGTGGTAAGTCGGACCCCTGGATCTGCAGCTTGTTGATCCGTGGGTCCACGCCATCAACGCGTCCAGGCAGGAAAGCCTTAGCCATCGCACCGTGCACATCCACCTCGTGCCCGGGCAGTCCGAGGACCGCGTCCCACTTGGTAGCGCGGGCACGGCGGGCGAGTTTGCGAATCTTCGCGCCGTACCAGCCTTTCAGCGCCTGCGCCCATTCGCTGTCCTCCTCGCCTGCCCGAGGGTCGAGGCAGACACGGGCGCAGGCAGAGGCAGCCGCAGCCAAGAGGTCGTGGCGCAGCGGCGCATCCACCTTCGGCAAGTGCAGCACCATGGGCATAGCCTGCACGCTGCTCGGGTCCTGTGGATCCTCGGTACCAGGGTGGCCAGCAAGATGAACGAGCATGCCATGCGCCCGCCGAATAAGCTCCAGCTCGTCCGCCTCCAACTTCCCTGGATCGTTGTTCGTGCGCACTAGTCCTGCAGTGGCGGACGGCGGTAAGTGCCGTCAGCCATGTCCTCGTGCTCGATCTCGGAGCGGGAGATACCGAGCAGGAAAAGGACCTGGTCGAGGAATGGGTAGTTCACGGATGCGTCTGCCACCTCGCGAAGTGCCGGCTTCGCATTGAAGGCAATACCAAGGCCCGCGGTGGAGAGCATGTCGATATCGTTCGCACCGTCGCCCACAGCCACGGTCTGGTTGAGCTTGATGCCATTCGACCAGGCAAACTCCTTGAGGGACTCGGCCTTCGCGCGGCGATCGATGACCGGCCCGATCACGCGTCCCGTGAGCTTGCCCTCGCGGACTTCCAAGGTATTAGCTCGGGCGAAGTCGAGGCCAAGATCACGAGCCAGCGGCTCGATGATCTGAATGAAGCCGCCGGAGACCACACCGGTCTTGTATCCCAGGCGCTTAAGGGTGCGAATCGTCGTGCGCGCACCCGGGGTGAGCTTAATGTCGTTTGCGACCTTCTCCACGACAGATGCATCGAGCCCAGCCAGGGCCTTGACGCGCTCGTGGAGGGATTCCGCGAAGTCGAGCTCGCCGCGCATGGCCCGTTCGGTCACAGCAGCAACCTCATCCTCGCGGCCGGCGTAGGCCGCCAGCATCTCGATGACTTCCTGCTGGATGAGGGTGGAGTCTACGTCGAAGCAGATCAGGCGCTTGCTGCGGCGGGCCAAACCAGCACGCTCGACTGCGATGTCCAGGTGCAGCTCAGCGGTGAGCTCGGAGACTGCCTTGCGCAGCTCCACGCCGCCACCCGGACGGGGGTTAGCGACGGTGAAGTGGATCTCGAGCCCGGTGACCGGATAATCGGCGATCCCGCGAATGGTATCGATATTCGCGCCCTCGACTGCCAGAGTCTGTCCAATTCGCTGCACGTCCTCAGCAGTGATGCGGCGCCCAAGGACGACCATCACGTGGGAGGGCATCGGCTTGGTCGCCATAGCCTCCGTGTCCGTCTGGATCTGCACGCTCATGCCGAGGGCCTCCAGGTCGGCAGGCAGCTCGTTGTTCAGGGTGGCCAACGTATCAGCGTCGACGCCGACGAGGGCAGCGAGGGCGAGATTGCCACGGAAGACGGATTGCTCGACGTCGATGAGCTGAACATCGTGGGCGGCGAGGCTGCGGAAGAAGCGGGCAGTAACGCCGGGCTTATCGTCACCGGTGACGGTGATGACGGCCGGTTCGCAGCCGTTATTCAGGATGGATTCCAGCTCTTCGGGGAAAGCGAGCCTCGTGGGCTGGAGATTATCAACTGGGGTGGAGTTATTTGCGCTAGTCACACCCCCGATTGAACCACAGTGGCTGCCGGGAGGAAGATCCCCTACCCCCGTTTTTCGGCAAAAGAAAAACCACACCCTGCGTAGTAAGGGTGTGGTTTGCGCTCACAGCACCTCAGTGCTGGAGTATGCGCCGCGGCCAGCTGGCTGCTGGCCCCGGCACCGTGGCCGACTTCTTAGAAGTGGCGGCCGACGTGAGCCTCGTCGCGCATGCGCTTGACCATGTGCGGGTAGTGCAGCTCGAACGCTGGGCGCTCGGAGCGGATCCGCGGCATGGAGGTGAAGTTGTGGCGCGGCGGCGGGCAAGAAGTAGCCCACTCGAGGGAGTTGCCGTAGCCCCACGGGTCATCGACGGTGACGACCTCGCCGTAGCGGTAGGACTTGAAGACGTTCCACAGGAACGGCAGCACGGAGACAGCCAGGATCAGGGCACCGATGGTGGACACCTGGTTGTAGGTCGTGAAGCCGTCGGTCGGGAGGTAGTCCGCGTAACGACGCGGCATACCGGAGTTACCAGCCCAGTGCTGAATCAGGAACGTGGTGTGGAAGCCGATGAAGGTCAGCCAGAAGTGCAGCTTGCCCAGACGCTCGTCCAGCATGCGGCCGGTCATCTTCGGGAACCAGAAGTACAGACCAGCGAAGGATGCGAAGGCAACCGTGCCGAACAGGGTGTAGTGGAAGTGCGCAACCACGAAGTAAGTGTCAGACAGGTGGAAGTCCATTGCCGGGCCAGCCAGCATGATGCCGGTCAGACCACCGAAGAGGAAGGTGGCGAAGAAGCCCAGCGCGAACATCATCGGGGTTTCGAAAGTCAGGCGACCGCCCCACATGGTGCCGAGCCAGTTGAAGAACTTCATACCGGTCGGGACTGCAATCAGGAACGTCATGAAGGCGAAGAACGGAAGCAGAACCGCGCCGGTGACGAACATGTGGTGTGCCCACACAGCCATGGACAGAGCAGCGATGGACAGGGTTGCGAAGACCAGACCCACGTAGCCGAACATCGGCTTGCGGGAGAAGACCGGGAAGATCTCGGAGACGATGCCGAAGAACGGCAGAGCCAGGACGTAGACCTCAGGGTGGCCGAAGAACCAGAACAGGTGCTGCCACATGATGGCGCCACCGTTGCCCGGATCGTAGATGTGGCCGCCCAGCTTGCGGTCGTACAGAACACCCAGTGCAGCAGCAGCCAGCAGCGGGAAGATCAGCAGGACCAGCAGGGAGGTAACGAAGATGTTCCAGGTGAAGATCGGCATGCGGAACATGGTCATACCCGGAGCGCGCAGCACCAGGATGGTCGTGATCATATTCACGCCGGAAAGAATGGTACCGACACCACCGACGCCGACACCCACGATCCACAGGTCAGAGCCCAGACCCGGGGAGTGAATAGCGTCTGCCAGCGGCTGGTACATGGTCCAGCCAAAGTCAGCCGCACCACCCGGGGTGAGGAAGCCGGTCAGCATCAGGACACCACCGGCGGTGGTGAGCCAGAAGCCGAAGGCATTCAGACGAGGGAAAGCCACGTCCGGTGCACCGATCTGGAGCGGAACGATGTAGTTAGCGAAGCCGAACACCATCGGGGAACCATACAGCAGCAGCATGATGGTGCCGTGCATGGTGAACAGCTGGTTGAACTGCTCCGGGGACAGGAACTGCATGCCCGGGTTAAACAGCTCGAGACGAATAAGCAGGGCCATGAGGCCACCAACCAGGAAGAAGGTGAAGGACATCATCAGGTACATGATGCCCAGCAGCTTGTGGTCGGTGGTCGTCAACGATTGCCAGGCAAAGCTGCCTCGGCGACCATGGCCTGACGGTTGTGGGCGTTCGGGAGCAACTTGCTGTGGTTCCCGTGGCGCGACCGCGGTCATTGATTCCTCCTGACTACGCAGTGTCGAGGGGTTTTCCCTGACACTCCAAAGAATTTTGGCCTTCTGAGGGAGCTCCCCCGCAGCAAGACGCTTAATTTTCTTGCAGCCCAGAGAGGGCCCCCATACGAAGGGTTGGTGCCATGTTATCTCCTTTTCCCGAATATAAGAAGCCGGGTGGCGGGAAACCTCCAGTTCCTTCACAGTTTTGGGGGTAGTTCCAAGGTTCCTCCACGCTTGAAAACACAAAACGGCCGTTTCGCTGCACCTAGCGAGTCGGCCGTTCGTGTTATGGGAGGAAGCGCAGAGCTAGAAATCCCAGTCGTCGTCGGTAGTGGTCTCCGCCTTACCGATGACATAGGAGGACCCAGAGCCACTGAAGAAGTCGTGATTCTCGTCGCCACCCGGGTTCAGCGCGGCGAGGATGGCAGCGGAAACGCGGGTCTCCTCTACCGGGAACAGCCCGTCATAGCCAAGGTTGTTCATCGCCTTGTTGGCGTTGTAGCGCAGGAAGCGCTTCACATCTTCGGTCCAGCCGATCTCGTCGTAGATGGACTCGGTGTATTCGACCTCATTGTCGTAGAGGTCCAGCAGCTGCTCGACGACGAAGCCCTTCAGCTCCTCCTGGCGCTCCGGGCTCTCGTTCTCGAGAGCTCGCTGGTACTTGTAGCCGATGTAGTAACCGTGGACGGACTCATCGCGGATGATGAGGCGGATGATGTCCGCGGTATTCGTCAGCTTGCCCATGGAGGACCAGCGCATCGGCAGGTAAAACCCGGAGTAGAAAAGGAAGGACTCCAGCAGCACGGAGGCAATCTTGCGCTTCAGCGGGTCGTCGCCCTTGTAGTACTGAAGGATGATCTCACCCTTGCGCTGGAGGTTTTCGTTCTCCTCGGACCAGCGGAACGCGTCGTTAATTTCGCGGGTGGAGGCCAGGGTCATGAAGATCTGGGAGTAGGACTTCGCGTGCACCGACTCCATGAAGGCGATATTGGTGAGCACCGCCTCCTCGTGCATGGTGGTCGCTTCCGGGATCAGAGAGACCGCGCCGACCGTGCCCTGGATGGTGTCGAGCATCGTCAACCCGGTGAACACGCGCATCGTCGCGTTCTTCTCCGCATCGTTGAGCGTCGCCCAGCTCTGGATGTCATTCGAGACGGGTACCTTTTCTGGCAGCCAGAAGTTGGCCGTCAGCCGATCCCATACCTCGAGGTCACGGTCATCCGGAACCTCGTTCCAGTTGACGGAACCGATGATATTCCCCGCCTTGTGCTGCGCAGGGGACTGAGATGGCCTAGCAGGCATAAACGCGCATTCTCCTCATCTGAACTCGGCAGAGTTCCCAACTTTCCAACCGCTGACCTGCACGTATAGTGCGCGGTGAGCGAAATGAATACATACCTACTCTACCCGTCAGGGCTCTTCACCGCACGGCGTGGTGGCGGGCGCCGCTCAGCAGCAATCTACCCGCCCCGCGCCAAGCCCAGCACCCGTTGCACAACCACCATCGCCCCCCCCTATTCACACGCCCCACCGTCCAGTAATATTGCTGCTATGAGTATCAATCAAAAGCTTGAAGAAGCACTCAATAATCAAGTCATCGCCGAGCACCAGGCTGCACTGGTCTACACCCAGCTGGCGTACGAACTGGACCGCCTCTCTCTGACCGGCATGAGCGCGTGGATGTTCGCGCAGGCCGACGAGGAGCGGGAGCACGCCCAGCGCTTCGCCGATCACCTCATCGACCGCGATTCCCGCGTCAATCTGAAGACTATCGAGCTCCCGGAGATCAAGATCGAGAGCGCCCTGGAGGCTTTCGAGCTCTCCCTGGCCCACGAGAAGAAGGTCTCCGCGATGATCCGCGACCTCGTTCGGGTCGCCGAGGAGGTCAAGGACATCGATTCCCGACCGCTGCTGGATTCCTTCCTGAGCGAACAGGTCGAGGAGGAAGCCACCGTTGGCGAGATCATCGACCGCCTGAAGATGGTCGGCGCCGACGGCAGCGGCCTGCTGCGGCTCGACGCCCAGCTCGGCGGCCGCGAGTAAAACACGCCTCGCCCCTCCCCTCGCCACGGTTGCGTGGCATCAGCAGGGCGCTGACCTAACAGCCCTAAGCCAAAGGGTGGTGTCGGATCATTCCGACACCACCCTTCAACTATTCAGCGCGAGCGCTCCTTAGAGCATGCAGGACACGCAGCCCTCGACCTCGGTACCGCTCAGCGCAGTCTGGCGCAGGCGGACGTAGTAGATCGTCTTGATCCCCTTGCGCCAAGCGTAGATCTGGGCACGGTTGATGTCGCGGGTCGTGGCGGTGTCCTTGAAGAACAGCGTCAGCGACAGGCCCTGGTCCACATACTTGGTCGCCACCGCGTAGGTGTCGATGATCTTCTCGAAGCCGACCTCGTAGGCGTCCTCAAAGTACTCCAGGTTCTCGTTATTCATGTGCGGCGCTGCGTAGTAGACGCGGCCGATCTTGCCCTCCTTGCGGATCTCGATCTTCGAGGCGATCGGGTGGATCGAGGAGGTGGAGTTGTTAATGTACGAGATCGAGCCGGTCGGCGGAACCGCCTGCAGGTTGCGGTTGTAGATACCGTGCTTCGCCACGGAGGCCTTGAGCTCCGCCCAGTCCTCGGTGGTCGGCACCTCGATGCTGGATGCGGCAAAGATCTCCTTGACCTTCTCCGTCTTCGGGGCAAACTCAGCCGGGTCGTAACGGTCGAAGAAGGCACCGGATGCGTACTCGGAGTTCTCGAAGTCGTGGAATGCCGTGCCGCGCTCGATCGCGATCTTGTTGGAGGCCTTCAGGCACTCGTACATCACGGCAGCAAAGTAGGCGTTGGTGAAATCCAGTGCTTCCTCAGAGCCGTAGTGGATGTGCTCGCGACCCAGGTAGCCGTGCAGGTTCATCTGCCCCAGCCCGATGGCGTGCGAGTGATCGTTGCCCTGGCGGATGGACGGCACGGAGTCGATGTCCGTCTGATCCGAGACAGCGGTGAGCGCCCGGATTGCGATCTCGATGGTCTTCGAGAAGTCCGCGGAGTCCATCGCCATGGCAATGTTCATGGAGCCCAGGTTGCAGGAGATGTCATCGCCGATGGTCTCGTAGGTGAGGTCCTCGTTGAAGGCGGACGGCGTGGAGACCTGCAGGATCTCGGAGCACAGGTTCGAGTGGGTGATGCGGCCGGCAATCGGGTTGGCACGGTTCACGGTGTCCTCGTACATGATGTACGGGTAGCCGGACTCGAACTGGATCTCCGCGAGGGTCTGGAAGAAGTCACGGGCGTTGATCTTCTTCTTGCGGATGCGTGGGTCCTCAACCATCTCGTCGTAGTGCTCGGTGACGGAGATGTCGGCGAAAGGCTTGCCGTAGACGCGCTCGACGTCGTACGGGGAGAACAGGTACATGTCCGCGTTCTTGCGGGCCAGTTCGAAGGTGACGTCCGGGATCACCACGCCGAGGGAGAGCGTCTTAATGCGGATCTTCTCGTCCGCGTTCTCGCGCTTGGTGTCCAGGAAATTCAGGATGTCCGGGTGGTGGGCGTTGAGGTACACCGCGCCGGCCCCCTGGCGGGCACCCAGCTGGTTGGCGTAGGAGAAGGCGTCCTCCAGCAGCTTCATGACCGGGATGATGCCGGAAGACTGGTTCTCGATGTGCTTAATCGGCGCGCCTGCTTCACGGATGTTGCTCAGCAGCAGTGCCACGCCACCGCCGCGCTTGGAGAGCTGCAGGGCGGAGTTGATGGAGCGGCCGATGGACTCCATGTTGTCCTCGATGCGCAGGAGGAAGCAGCTCACCGGCTCACCACGCTGTGCCTTACCGATGTTGAGGAAGGTCGGGGTCGCCGGCTGGAAACGGCCGTCGAGGATCTCGTCCACCAGGGACTTCGCCATCTCCTCGTCGCCATCCGCGAGGCCGAGGGCCACCATGCAGACGCGGTCCTCGAAGCGTTCGAGGTAGCGCTTACCGTCGAAGGTCTTCAGGGTGTAGGAGGTGTAGTACTTGTACGCCCCGAGGAAGGACTGGAAGCGGAACTTCTTCGCATAAGCCTGCTTGAACAGCGCCTTGATGAAGGGGAAATCGTACTTGTCGAGGATTTCCTTATCGTAGTACTTGTTCTCAACCAGGTACTCGAGCTTTTCCGCCAGGTTGTGGAAGAAAACGGTGTTCTGGTTGACGTGCTGCAGAAAGAACTGGTTCGCGGCCTTGTGGTCCGCGTCGAACTGAATCTGCCCGTTTTCGTCGTACAGGTTCAGCATTGCGTTGAGCGCGTGGTAGTCCAGCTTCTCGGACTCCTTGACTGGCTCTGCGACAGTCTTGCCAAAGTTCTCGGCCATCATTGTCCTCTCTTGATGTTCTTCTTTATTACGACGCCAGTAGCTGGCGGTAGTGCGTTGTTTTTAGTTTTAATGTGGCGTTCGGGGCCGTTATTGCCAGGTGCCTTCGGCGATCATGGCCTGCTTGAATTCTGCGAGGCCCTCCTTGACCCGTTCCACGTCATGCTCCGTGCCCATCATTTCGAAGCGATAGAGGTAGGACACTTGACACTTGGCTGAGATGACGTCCCCGGCGAGGCAGAAATCTGGACCAAAATTGATATTGCCAGCGGCGATGACCCCGCGCAGATAATCCCGGTTTTGCTTCTCGTTGAGGAAGTGGATGACCTGTTTGGGGACGGGTCGGGAGTTCTCCCCCACCATACCCACCCCACCGCCGTAGGTGGGCACGATGAGTACGTGGGGTTCATCGACCACCAACGGTTCCTCGTAGCGGTAGATCGGGATGCGTTTATTCGGCAGCCCGAGCTTTTGCACGAAGCGGTGTGTGTTGTTGGTCGTTGATGAGAAGTACGTGATGAGCATGTGAACTCTAAGACCCTTCTTTCTGAATGCCTTGAGCCGCATCTCCGTGATGCTCGGCCTCGATGCTGTCGAGGGCGGCTGCTGGCGTCCACGTCAGGAAACGTGGCACGACCAGGAGCATCACGATGGTCCCGATGATGACTAAGCCACCGCCTGCTGCGGTGACGGTGCCGGCCGGGTAGTGGGAGCCCGCCCAGCCGTGGAGGCCGTCCGCGATGCGGGGACCGCCGGCGACGACCACGAAGAACACGCTCTGCACTCGGCCGCGTACCTCATCGGTCGCGGCTTCCTGCAGCATCGTGGAGCGCAGCACCGCGGAGAACATGTCCGCAGCACCACCCGCCGCGAAGGCCAGCAGGGCCACCGCCGCCCACAATCCCACTGTGCCATTCGCTGCAGACACGGCCAGGCCCATGACGAGGATCGCCACGCCCCAGAGCCCAACGAAGCAGCTCACGCCCAGTCCGCGGCGTTCGATTTTCGTCACCACGCCGGAGAACAGTCCACCGAGGACTGCGCCCACGGGCAGGGCCGCGAACAGCAGCGCGTACATGATGCCGCCACTGGCCTGTTCCCCGAAGTCTTCGGCGGACATCTGCGGGATAAGTGCCCGCGGTGAGCCGAAAACCATCGCGATGAGGTCGATGGCGAAAGTCATGAGGATGATCGGCTGTGTGAGCAGGAACCGGAAGCCGTCGATCACGGAGGCGATCCCCGCCTTCGCGGGCTGTCCGTCATCGGTAGTCCGCGGCGGCAACGCGGGCAGTCGGTGCACGGCGTAGAGCGTGGCGAAGAGCGCCATAAAATCCAGGAAGTACAACCAGCTGAACCCGAGGATCGGAATCAACATGCCGCCCAGCACCGGACCGACGATCGCTCCGGTCTGCTGGACTGTCATGTTAAGGCTGGTCGCCGCGGCGATCTGTTGCCTGCCCACGAGGGTGGCAATGATGGCAACCCTGGTGGGCTGGTTGACGGCAAAGAAGCCCTGCTGCACCGCGAATAGGGCAAGCAAGGGCCACACGGAGGCGCCACCGGTCGCCGCGAAGACCCAGAATCCTGCCGCCGAAAGAATCATGCCGGTGGTGGTGATGTGGAGCAGGGTTCGGCGGTCCATGTTGTCTGCGAGGGAACCGCCGTAGAGTCCGAAGACCACCAGCGGGACGAAGCCGCAGAGGCTGGCGAGTCCGACGTACGCGGAACTGCCGGTCAGCGCGTAGATATGCGCAGGAACAGCGATGATGTTGAGCTGTGCACCGATAACGGTGACGATGTTTGCCTGCCAAAGGCGACGAAATTCGGGAACCTTCAAGGGCGTGGTGTCTACGAGCAGTTGACGCACGACGACCGCGACCTTTCTTGGTTTCCAGTGGCTTCCCCGCGTGGGTGCAGCGCTGACGCAGGGGCGCAGTGGACCCTTCCCACCTGGGCTGTTGCATTGGGCCCGCTCCCGCGTGAGGCGAAATCAGGCATAAGTAAAGCCAGCGCAAAGTTTCTAACGCTGACGGTTGAGGTGCCGCTCCTAGCGTGGGAGGCGGCGCGGGCATCCAGCCCGCAGAATTGTGCCCCGGCCTCGCACTTCAGGCTGGGCGCGGGGCTAGAAAGTTTGAGTGAGCTGCAGCAGGGTGTCCGGTGACGACGCCTCAGGCTGCTGCGACACTCGGCGACTTAGGCAGCCGCGGCGCTCAGAGCCTTGATGCGGTCTGGACGGAAGCCGGACCAGTGCTCCTCGCCGGAGACGACGACCGGGGCCTGGAGGTGGCCGAGTGCCAGGACGTACTCGCGGGCCTCATCGTCAAGGCTGATATCGACCATCTCGTATTCCAGTCCAGCCTTGTCGAGAGCCCTCTGGGTTGCGGTGCACTGGACGCAAGCTGGCTTGGTGTAAACGGTGATCATATCCGCGCAAATCTCCTATATCGCGCCGCCCGTATGGGCGGAGTCTGTGGCGTGTTGACTGCCCTGAGATTACACACCTGTCACCACACACACAACCCGTAATGCCACAATATTTTGGGCCATAATAGGGGCCAAAACACTAGATATTGTGGTTGCTGTGACTAAAAGCGCAGGTAATGATTTCAGCTCGCCACTACATGTTGAGCCCCGGAATACAAGATTGTAATTCCACATGCGGTATCCCCCACTACTCCCCCGACCCACCCCCGCCGGAGCCACCCAAGGCAACGGAAAAGCCGGCCACACCCCACACGGAATGTGACCGGCTTCGCACCGCGCTAGCGGTAGAAACTATCCACTAAGAATTAGCCCTGGCGAGCCTTGAAACGCGGATCCTTCTTGTTGATGACGTAGACCTTACCGTGGCGACGCACAACCTGAGCGCCCGGCTTGTTCTTCAGCGACCGAAGGGACTTACGGACCTTCATCGGGCGCTCCTTTCTTTATAGACTTCTCAAAAGCTCGACACTTTCGCACTACTGCGAGCGCTGCGTGAAGCAGCACGTTCACACGTTCTTCACGCGCGGCAACGTGCCAAGCTGAAACACAATGACTGATTGTAGCGGCTGAACAGCCAAAAGCAAAAACGATTGGCTAGCATGGACGCCCATGAACACCACCGCCCTGCAGCGCCGCATCATCGCCGAACTCTACGCCAAACCCCACATCGACCCCGAGGCCGAGGTCACCGCACGCGTGAACTTCCTCGTGGATTATGCGCTCAGCACCGGCGCGAAGGGCTTCACTCTGGGCATTTCGGGCGGGCAGGACTCTACCCTCGCCGGCCGGTTGAGCCAGCTCGCCGTCGAGAAACTGCGCAGCCGCGGTGTCCCGGCCGAGTTCTACGCGATGCGCCTTCCCTACGGCACCCAAGCGGATGAGGAGGATGCTCAGATCGCACTGCGCTTCATCCAGCCGTCGCAGTCCGTCACCATCAACATTCAGGACGCCACCCTGGCCATCGCAAGCGCTGTCTCGGAGAGCCTCACGGGCAAGCCGGTGAGCGACTTCAACAAGGGCAATATCAAGGCCCGGCAACGCATGATCGCTCAGTACACCCTGGCCAGCGAGACCGGCACCCTCGTGGTCGGCTCCGATCACGCGGCCGAGGCGATCACTGGCTTCTACACCAAGTTCGGCGACGGCGCCGCCGATCTCATGCCATTAGTGGGGCTCAACAAGCGCCAGGGCGCTGAGCTCCTGCGCTACCTGGGCGCGCCGGCGTCGACATGGGAGAAGGTTCCCACCGCAGACCTGGAGGAAGACCGCCCCATGCTCTCCGACGAGGAGGCGCTGGGAGTGACCTACGCGCACATCGATGACTACCTGGAGGGCAGGGACGTCCCGAAAGCGGCGGCGGAGCGCATCGAGTACCTCTGGCGGGCCAGCCGCCACAAGCGCACCACTCCCCCAGGCCCGGCAGACACCTGGTGGCGCGACTAGCCGCGGGGCACGGCACAGCCGCCGGACTCGCAGGCACCCAGCCCCATGGCCCTGCCGATGCGGCCCCGGTTGTGTGAGAACAGCCGGTAGCCCAGCGCGTAGACCGGCGAGAGCACACAGATCAGCAGCGCCCGACCCGCCAGGCGCACACCAAAGTTCCGCCCGTGGCGCCACAATGCCTCGCCGATGGCGCGGTGGCCCAGGGCCAGCGTGCCGTCGTCACCCAGGTACACCGCGTGCTCGGCGATGTTGGCTCGCACGTCGGCGGGCTGGGCCGGGTCATCGGCGGAGCCCGCCACGCAGCTCACCCCCGGGGAGAGCCGGGTGAGAATCTGGGCGAGGCGCTCACAGACGGCGCAATGGGCGTCGTAAAAGAAAAAGGCCATGATGCCTAGAGCCTAGGCAAGAGCAACTAGAAGAAGAAGTGGCTGCCGATAATGACCACGAAGCCCAGGTACCAAGCGATGAGCACGATCACCGGCTGGGCCACCCCCTGGCCGGTCGCCTTGTTGCGGTTGTACGCCCGGCCGCGGGTGAAGCGGACGAGGGTCATCAGGAACAGCGGCAGGGTGACGGTCCAGACGGCCATGCAGTAGACGCACAGGGCTCCGATCTCGAAGACGGCTTCATAGGCGAGCCAGTGCACGAAGCCCACGGCGAAGATCAGGCCCAGCAGCTCGCCTGCCCACATCCACTCGGGGAAGCGCACGCCCGCGGCCAGGGAGACGCCGAAGAAGACCACCAGGGCGAAGCCAACTAGACCGATATAGGGGTTGGCGAAGCCAAAGGCGGAGGCCTGCGGAGAGGCCATGACGTCCGTGCACGACACGATCGCGTTGACCGTGCAGGCGGGGATGTAGTCCGGGTTGGAGAGCAGTGTGACCTTGTCCTGCATGATCAGCCCCGAGAAGAACAGCCCCACTGCTCCGAGCACAGCCATGAGGATGCCGAAGGCTGAACTTGCCCCGATGGTTCGGGGTTGAGCGGCAGCGGAATCGACACCAGCCTCAGCAGGCTCGACCGACGATTGCTTCGCTTCTGCGGAGGCAGTTGACATGGGGTCACCTTCAAGTCGAAAACGGGCACCCGGCGGAATAGCTCACCGGGTCATCCTGCGTGATTATATCGCGTCTGCACCCCTCGACGAGGCCACTCAACCCCGCTTTCCGCGACTTCAAACGTCACTCCTCGTGACTTGTCATGATATTCACATAAACACATTTCTTGGCATGTTTTCATACATGTTTAGCCGAGCTCCGCATTGCTCAAAGATTTGCGTTTGCATAGTCTCTGCAACATGTCTGAGTTCTTATATAGGGTAGGTAAAACGTCCTACCGCAAAGCATGGCCGTTCTTGGTCGCCTGGATTGTGATTCTGGGCGCACTAGGTTTCGGCGCCGCCACATATGCGAAAGACCCAAGCCCCACCTTCTCCATGCCGGACATGGACTCCACCGTCACCCAGGAGGAGATGAACAACCGCTTCGGCTCCGACACCGATGCCATGAGCGTGCCCTCGGGTTCCGTTGTCGTCCAAGCGCCGGAGGGCAAAAAGCTGACCGACCCCGCCGTCATGGCAGAAGTCGACGAGATGCTGGATGAGCTCAAGGCCACCGGCGAGTTGGCTAACCAGGATGCCATCGTCAACCCTGTTCTGGCCGCCAAGGGCATGGAACAGCAGATGACGAAGGCGAAGGCAGCACAGGGCATGCCGAAGGAGCAGATCACATCCGATCTTGAAGCCCTCTCCCCGCTGAGCGCCGACGAAACCACCGGCACCGTCAGCATTACCTTTGACTACGACTCCATCCTTGAGGTCCCTTCTGAGGCACGCGGAGCAGTCACTGACGTCCTCGATAAATACGACGACACGGACCTCACCGTGAAGTACAACGGCAATGCATTCTCCGGGGCAACCGAAATGGATGGCACCGCCGAGCTGATCGGTATCGCTGTTGCGGCGATTGTCCTACTGGTGACCTTCGGCTCACTCGTCGCGGCGGGGCTGCCGATCATCGCCGCACTGGTCGGCGTGGGTGTCGGAATTCTCGGCATCCAGCTGGCCACGCTGGTCACCGATTCGATTTCGGACATGACCCCAATGCTGGCCTCCATGATCGGCCTGGCAGTGGGCATCGACTACTCGCTCTTCATCGTTGCCCGGTTCCGCAACGAGCTGATTTCCTCCTCGGGGCTCAACGATCTCTCGCCGAAGGAACTGGCGGAACAGCTACGCACGATGAGCATGAACAAGCGTGCTCATGCCATGGGCATGGCACTCGGAACCGCAGGAGGTTCGGTTGTTTTCGCCGGCGCCACCGTGTTGATCGCACTGGCCGCTTTGTCAATCATCGGCATCCCTTTCCTGACAGCCATGGCCTTCGCCGCGGCAGCCACAGTGCTGGTCGCCGTGCTGGTCGCGCTGACCTTCCTGCCCGCACTCCTTGGCCTGCTGGGCACGCGCGCTTTCGCTAGCCGCATTCCCGGCCCCAAGGTCCCCGACCCGGAGGACGAAAAGCCCACGATGGGGCTCAAGTGGGCACGCCAGATCCGGAAGCGCCCATGGGTAACCCTGGTGGCCGGAGTGGTCCTGCTTGGTATTTTGGCGATCCCCGCCACGGGTCTGCGCTTGGCGATGCCAACTGACGGCACGGCAAAGCTGGGCTCCCCCCAGCGCGATGCCTACGAGATGACTGCAGAGAAGTTTGGGGATGGCCGCAACGCCCCCATGATCGCGTTCGTGGATACCGCCAACGTCGATGCGAAGGACCGTCCCGCCGCTTACCAGGAGCTGCTGCAGGACTTCTCCAGCACTCAAGGCGTCGTGAACGCCCAGATCATCGACACGACAGAGAACCAGGACGCCGCCCAGGTGCTCATCACCCCGGAGACCGGCGCGACCGATGAGGCGACCACCGAGACTCTCGAGCGCCTCCGCGAATTCAAGGGCTCCTTCGAGGAAGAAACTGGCGGAACCTTCGGCATCACCGGCATCACCCCGATCTTCGATGACATTTCTGAAAAGCTCGCGGACGTGCTCGTGCCCTATATCGCCATTGTTCTGGGCCTGGCTTTCATCGTTCTGACCCTGGTCTTCCGTTCACTGTGGGTGCCGTTTATCGCGGCCCTCGGCTTCGGTCTATCCATGGCTGCCACCTTCGGTGTGACCGTGGCGATCTTCCAGGAGGGCATGTTCGGCCTGATCAACGACCCGCAGCCGTTGCTGTCCTTCCTGCCGATCATGCTCATCGGACTGACCTTTGGTCTGGCGATGGACTACCAGGTGTTCCTGGTCACTCGTATGCGCGAAGGTTATGTCTCGCGCGGCAAGGAAGCTGGCAACGCCGTGGCCAATGGATACAAGCATGGTGCGCGTGTGGTGACCGCTGCTGCGCTGATCATGATTTCTGTGTTCGCGGCATTCATGCTGATCGATGAACCCTTCATTAAGGCCATGGGCTTCGCCCTTGCGGCAGGCGTTCTGCTGGACGCCTTTGTGGTTCGCATGACGCTCATCCCGGCAACCATGTACCTACTGGGTGATCGCGCGTGGTCGATCCCAGGCTGGCTAGACAAGATCCTGCCGAACCTGGACATCGAGGGTGAGAAACTCCATCAAAAACATTCCCAGGCGCAGGTGAAGGCTACGGTATAAGCCATGGATTACCGGGAAGTAAAAAAAGGCCGCGACGCGGCGGTCAATCTCCGAGGCGACGGTTCAACTGATGCTGGAGCACCCGGACAGGATGCCGACCGTCGCCCAGATTTCGGATCGAGCTGATATCTCGGTTCGCACCTTCCACAATTACTTCGCAGATACCGATGAGGCGATTTTCGAGTTCCTCCGCCAGACCTTCGACAAAATCAGTGACCAGATCAATGCGCTTCCTGAACAGTGGACAGCGGCCCAAGCGATGGAAGCGATCGTCTCTGACGCGTTGAATGACGACGGCGTGGAGCTCTACTCCGCGTCCACACTGGTTTTGTTGGGAAGCCACGCGAGCTCTCGTTCGCGCCGCCCACCCAGCGAAGAAACCGTCACGGAGATTTCTTCCTCCATGATGAAGGCCCTCAAGAACAGAATTCCTGGAGCAACGCATTTTGATGCACAGGTACTGATTGGCGCCTACACCGTCGCCAGCGCGACCGCAGTCAGGGAATACCTGGAGCGGCCAGAGCCTCGATCCCCTGAGGAGGGACGCGACCTGGTTCACCGAGCGTTCCAGGTACTCCGCGACTACCAATAGCGCCTCATCTTTCTTGGGGCGTGCCGTCGCATGATCGCGCTGGCCGCCAAGCTCACCGGCGTGCCCGCCCCCAGCGGGTAGTGCACGCCAGCGGGCCAGAGGGTTAAGTAGCAAAAAGTGTGTCTGATTTTCAGCCTATCTGCTGGTCAGGCCGCATAAAACGGGCTTATATAAGGTTCCAGACCTTATTCAGGCCCGTTTCTTGCCCAATCCACCGGAATGGCTCCTGCATGTGGTATCAGCGGCTTGGTTGTCTTTCTGGGTGACTCCAAACAGACCCCGATGCCCTATATGTACTGGGCACATGAAGAAAAACGGCACCACAACCAAAGGAACAACCAGATGGCGGTGCAAAAACCCTGACTGCGGATGCTCAACAACACGACACCGCAAAGATCAAGCACTGGCCCGCGACTTCACAACATTTCACCGCTACGTCACTACGACAGCACCACTGACTCGCATCGCCTCGGAAGTCGGCTGCTCACGCTGGACACTGGACCGTAAATTCGAACCATTCTGGCTCATCAATGTCCCTCACGCCCCGGACCCCAACCGGGTCTACGACCAGATCTTCATCGACGGCACCTACACCGACGCTGGTTGCTTGCTTGTGGCAGCCAGCCACGACCACGTCATCGCATGGCACTGGACACAACGCGAAACCGCCCACGCCTACACCCAACTACTCAAAAACATCGCCCCACCACTATGCGTTGTCCTCGACGGTGGCCAAGGTGCCTACTCAGCAATCAAAGCCTGCTGGCCCAACACACGGATTCAACGCTGCCTTGTCCATGCCCAACGCGTCATCCGTCGCTACACCACATCCCGTCCACGCACCGACGCCGGCAAAGCCATCTACGCCCTGGCATTGAAACTGACCCGTATCACCACACTCGACCAGGCACGGGAGTGGACGCTGCGTCTGCATGACTTCGGACAGGTATTCAAAGCATTCCTCAACGAAAAAACACCCCTCCCCAAAGAACGCCGCACCCTGAATAAACAGTGGGAATGGACCCACCTGCGAGTTCGCAAGGCATACAACTCCCTGCTGCACCTCTCACGGAAAGGATGGCTGTTTACCTACCTCCAGCCCCCACCAGAAGCACTCGAACCAAAGCGCTGGGCATCAACAACAAACAGTCTGGAAGGCGGCATCAACGCCCAGATCAAACGCATCGCCGATGCCCACCGCGGCAGATCCGGGGAACGCCAACGCAAAATGCTCGAGTGGTACCTGCACTCCAAAACGCAGCTGCCTGACGACCCGCTAAAGATCGCCAGGCAGTGCAATTACGGACAAGATCAACTCGCCAAAGTCAACGATCTTGTCCCAGAAGACCACAACAAAGCCGACCACGAAACAGGACGACCAGCCTTCTATGACAACGCTATCCCAACCGAATACCAACACAACATAGGAATCCGGAAAGGGCCCATGAGATAAAAAGGGCCCACCCGGCGACACGCCGGGCAGACACACTTTTTGCTACTTAACCCGGGCCAGAGACGGGTTAAACGACAAAAGGGGATGCGGACGGGATCTTGGAGGATTCCACTTATGAACCGTTCGTACACAGATCAGCAGCGTCGCAGAGCGATTGAGGTTTATAAGCGCACTCAGTCGGTGACGAAGACGACCCGGCAGCTGGGGTATCCGGGGAGATGGACGCTGTACAAATGGTTGCGTGAACCCACCACTCCAGGTAGACCGCGTAAGCAGGCGAAAACCTTGACGCGTTACCCGTTTGAGGTCAAGCTTCGTGCTGTCGAACTTTTCAACGCCGGCTGGAGCCCAGCTGACATCGCTCAAGAATGTGGGCTGAGGTCAAAAATGAGCGTCTATTCTTGGACACAACGCCATCGTGAAGAGGGACAATGGGGGCTGATGTCGAAAAAGGAACGAGAAGAACGTGCTCGCATCCCCACCCGAGCAGCCCTTGAAAAATCTTTGCCGGATGATCCATCTGAACTGAAAGAACAGATGGCCAAGCTGCTGGTCGAGAAAGCTGTATTGGAAAAGGAGCTGGAGCTTGTAAAAAAAGACGTCAGCGTCATCCCAGGTCAGCTCAGTAATAGACAAAAGACCGCAGTGGTTGACGCGCTACGCCCTGACTTCCCCTTGCCGATGCTGCTCGACTCTATCGGCCTTGCACAATCGAGTTTTTACTACCACCTTCAACAACGCAGCCGGCCCGATAAGCACGAGCATATCCGTGACATACTCCATGCCATCGACGCGCAGTCGGACAACACGTACGGCTATCGACGCATGTGGTGGGAGTTGCGTCATCGTGGGATCATCATCAGCGAGAAGGTTGTTCGTCGCCTCATGCGCGAAGAAGGAATCGTGCCCCGCTTTCCGAAACGCAAGTGGAGGTACTCCAGCTATCAGGGAGAAATTTCACCAGCTCCGGACAACTTGGTGAACCGTAATTTTCACGCTGACAGCCCAAACAAGTTGTGGCTAACTGACATCAGTGTTTTTGCAGCTCACGATAGTCGCGTGTACCTCTCTGCCATAATCGACTGTTTTGACGGCAAGGTCGTCGCCGCGAAAACAAGCGTGCACCCCACTATGGAGTTGGCGCAGGAAACCCTGCTTGCTGCCATTGAAGCGGAGCAGCCAGAAGCAGATGGTTCCCTGGTGCTTCATTCTGACCGGGGTGCACATTACCGCGGTAGCACCTGGCGCAGTTTGACCGCTAAATACGGGATTGTCAGCTCAATGTCTAAAAAGGGTTGCAGCCCAGATAACGCAGCGTGTGAAGGATTTTTCGGCCGTATGAAAAATGAGATGTACTACGGCAAGGTTTGGCAAACCACCAAAGAGCTCGAAGAAGCCATCGCGCGATACATCGAGTTCTATAACAACCACCGGATCAAAACCAGTCTAGGCGGTGTGAGTATCACCGCCTACCGAAAACTTCATGTAGCGTGACCCGAAACTGTCCAACAAAATGTCCGCGTCCCCAAATGTGTGTCCGGATTCGTCGATTTGTTTGGGTTGATCAGGGGTAATCCGGAAAGTATATGCTCCTAGAGCATATATCCGCCCCGGGGCGGCGAAATACCGGGTGTGACAGCAGCGTGTGGTAGGAGCTGGTGTTGGCATTGATCAATGCCGAAGAACAGACCACGCTGCCACTGCGGCGGCGAGATGAAACGCAACGGTAAGACCTCCGCCAACCGCACCCGGTGGCGGTGCAAAATCTGCGGCGCTTCCACCACCAAGCAGCGCCCCGATATCACCAACTCCGCAGCCTTCGCAGCATTTATCACCCACCTCACAACCGGTGCGAGCTTGGAAACCGCTGCCGCCGAAGCAGGGTGTCATCCGCGTACCCTGCAACGCCGGTTTGAACACTTCTGGCTAGTTGATGTCCCCGATCCCACGATCGGGCACGAAGGCCGGGTCTACGACCAGGTCTTTCTTGACGGCACCTACACCGCCGGCGGATGCTTGATTGTTGCCGCCACCTTGGATCACGTCATCGCTTGGCACTGGTGCACACGTGAGACCACCCGCGACTACCAAAGGCTCCTCGAACGTATCCCCGCGCCCCTGATCGCTGTCATCGACGGCGGCCAAGGCGCTGCCAGCGCAATCAAGACATGCTGGCCTGCAACGAAAGTGCAGCGCTGCCTCGTTCACGCCCAACGCGTGGTGCGTCGGCACACCACCTCACGCCCCCGCACCGATGCAGGACGAGCGATTTACCAGCTTGCGCTCAACCTTACGAAGATCACCGCTCTTGACGAGGCGGCCGCGTGGGGTGCGCAACTGCACGAATACGGCACTATCTACCGCGACTGGATGAACCAGAAAACGTTCACAACCGACCCGGCGACACGGCAACGCACCTGGTCATGGACGCATGAACGCACCCGCAAGGCCTACAACAGTCTCAACCACCTGTGGCGCAACCAGCTGTTATTTGTCTATCTCGACCCACCTGACGGTGTCCTCGATGTCAGCCGGATCAAATCCACCACCAACAGCCTGGAAGGCGGCATCAACGCCCAGTTGAAACTGCTTGCCCGCACCCACCGCGGCAGATCCGGTGAACACCAACGCCGGATGCTGGATTGGTGGCTGTACCTGCAAACGGAACTGCCTGACGACCCTGTTGAGATCGCCAGGCAGTCCAACTGGGGCCAGGACCAACTCGCCAAAGTATCCACCCTGACCCAAACCGAGAACCAAGCCGACCACGAAACCGGACGACCAGCCCTCTACGACAACGCTATCGACACCGACTACACACACTCAATCGGCATCCAAAAAGGCCACATCTAACCCCGCGACACGCCGGAGTCAGACACACATTTTGTCGTTTAACCCCCAGAGACCCCACCTAAACACGAAAAAACCTCCGGCCGATAAGACCGGAGGTTTTCTCTCTAAGTGGAGCTAAGGGGATTCGAACCCCTGACCCCCACACTGCCAGTGTGGTGCGCTACCAACTGCGCCATAGCCCCTTGGTGCGGATCTAAAGATACCCCACCGGAACACAACCCACCAAATCGGTGGCCGTGAGGGCCGAAAAACCGACCCTCACGCTGCGGTTATTTAATTCTTGACCACGTCCGGAACCCAGGACTGCAGCATTCCGTCCTTGCCGGTCTTAATGTCGAGCTTCTGGCCATCCACCAGGACGATCGGCGAGGACACCTGGCCAACCTTCTTCTTCAGGACCTTCGCGTTGGCCTCGCCAACCTCGACGCCCTTATCCTCCAGCTCGCCATTCTTGATCTTCTCGATCAGCGAAGCGTCCAAGTCATATGCCGAAGCAGCCTGCGCCAGGTCCTCGTAGTCCCAGGTGCGTGCAACGGTCTCCTGCTCGAGCATGGTGTAGTTGTGGAAGTTCCAGAACGCCTTGACGTTGCCGGTCTCAGCGATGGCGTATGCCACCGCAGCACCACGGGTCGACGGACCACGACGGCCGTCGTCCAGGAAGTTCAAAAAATTAAAACGAACCTTGAGCTTGCCATCGGAGACGGCCTGCTTAACGTCCTGGTGATCTGCTTCCACCAGTTGGGAGCAGTACGGGCAGGAGAAGTCCTCGTAGATGTCAGCGACGGGGGCGTCCTTATCGACGTTCTTCGAAGCCAGCTCGACGACATTGTCCTTCGCGGTGATGGTGAAGTTGACGTCTTCCTGTGGCATGTTCGCCGCGATGTCCTCCTTCGACCCACCGCGGGTGACGACGATGCCGATTACGACGGCCGCGATCACAAGAACCGCGATGATCGTCCACATGAAACCACTGCCACCCTTTTGATCGGGGGCCTTAACCTTCTGGCTCACTAAAACTTCCTTTCAGACCTTCACATGCGCGCCATTCGCCGGGTGCGGGGGCGCCCAAATGGACGGCCGGTTCCCGGCCTATCGTCGCTAACCCTAGTGATCTTAAAGTCACAAAATCCACTTGGGAGACCCCAAAAGCCCAGGTTGCCAGGAAGCTGTTACCCACCGGCACAAGCTGCCAGAGTTCCCACAGCTTCGCGTCGCCTTCAGTACATCGCGTCAGTGCACATCTTATTGACAGGAATTTTTGATCTTCCGGCAAGTGACGTAGCTCACCGACGTATGTTTAGACCATGGAAGAACAAACTTTTGCCTCACAGTTGAATGATGTGCTGGGCACAATCTCGGGCTTCGTGTGGGGGCCCTGGCTACTCATCCCACTCCTCTTCGGTACCGGTCTGGTGCTCACGATCCGCCTGCGTGGCGTCCAGTTCCGCAAGCTCGGCGCCGCGCTCCGTCATGGCCTGCTGGACCGGGACGACGAGGGCGGCGAGGGCGATATCTCTCAGTACCAGGCCCTGACCACCGCGCTGGCCGCGACCGTCGGCGTGGGCAATATCGTCGGTGTCGCGACCGCGCTGTCCATCGGTGGCCCCGGCGCGCTGTTCTGGATGTGGGTCACCGGCCTAGTCGGCATGGCATCCAAGTACGCCGAGGCCTTCCTGGGCGTTCGTTTCCGCACCACGGATAAGAAGGGCAACATCTCCGGTGGCCCACAGCGCTACCTGGAGCACGGCATCAAGGGCGGGCTCGGGAAGTTCCTCGCCTGGTTCTTCGCCATCGCCGCGGTCATCGCATCCTTCGGCATCGGTAACCTCACCCAGGCCAACGCTGTGGCTGAGGGTCTGAAGGATACCTTCGACATTGACCCACGCCTGACCGCGGTCTTCCTCTTCGTCGGTGTCGGCGCGGTGCTGATGGGCGGCATCAAGTCCATCGGTACGGTGACCTCCGGTTTCGTCCCAATGATGATCGTGATCTATCTGGGCGGCGGCATCATCGTGCTCATTAAGCACGCTGCTGAGATCCCGGCCGCATTCGGAATGATCTTCAGCGATGCCTTCACCGGCACCTCTGCGGTGGGCGGGTTCATCGGCTCGTCCATCATCATCGTGATGCAGATGGGTTTTGCACGAGGCATCTTCTCCAACGAGTCCGGTATGGGTTCCGCCGCTGTCGCAGCTTCGGCGGCGAAGACATCCCACCCGGTGCGCCAGGGCCTTGTTTCCATGACCCAGACCTTTATCGACACCATCATCGTGGTCACAATGACGGGCCTCGTTATCGTGACCACGGGCGTGTGGGATCTCGGCGCCGACCAGGCAGGTGTGATGACCGCACGGGCCTACTCCGCCGGCCTGGGCTCTGATTGGGGCGGCATGATCGTCTCCGTGTCGGTGGTCTTCTTCGCCTTTTCCACCCTGCTGGGCTGGTCCTACTACGGCGAGCGCAATGCACAGCGCGTCTTCGGCGACTGGGCGTCCCCCATCTACCGCATGCTCTTCACCTGCGTGGTCGTGGTCGGTGCGACGACCGAGCTTGAGCTGGCATGGACCTTCGCCGACCTCGCTAATGGTTTGATGGCTCTACCGAACCTGATCGGTTTGCTGATCCTCTCTGGCCTCATCGCCCGGGAGACGAAGGCGTACCTGGACTTCGACCCCACCCTGCAGGCCACCCCGGAGCAGGTGGAACAGTTCCTCATCGATTCCGGCAACCCGTGGCGCACGGACCCGAACAGGGCTATCGATATTCCGCACGAGGCACAAGATGCCAAGTAAGGCCTAGCCACTGCCCCCAGCTGGCCACGGTTCCACGTGGCCAGCAATGACTAAAGGTCGGTCCCCACCAGGATGGTGGGGACCGACCTTTAGCGCTACCGGGCGCTTCTCCCCGAATTCACCCGCGTCTCCGAGAAGAGCTGCTTGGGGGTGAGGGGGGCACCGACTACTGCTTAGCGTCGAAAGTGACCTTCACAGAAGCGGTGTTCTGCTCGTTATCGTCTTCGTGGACCTCGGTGCTGACGACGTAGCGGTCGCCGGTCTTGACGACCTTGGCGTCGCGCTCCTGCTGGTCGGAGGTCTCCCACTCCTTGCCGTCGACCTTGAGGCTGAGGCCGTCGAGGGTCGGGTTATCCCCCTCGAGGATCTCGACCTCGAGCTCGGTAGCACCGTCGCCAGCCTCGTACTTCAGCTCCTGCTGACCATCATCCGTGGTGCGCTTGACCTTCACAGGAGCGAACTCGCCGTCAACAGGCTTCCCGTCCAGCAGAATCTTCGGCTGGCTCAGGTCCGAGTTCTCGTCGGCGGCGGCCGTCGTGGAGGTGGACTCGTCCGCCTTCGCGGAATCCACCGCGTCGCCAGCCTTCTCGGTCGCGGAGCTGGCGGCGTCGCCCGCCTGCTCGGTGGCGTTGTTGACCGTCTCTTCGCCAGAATCACTGCACGCAGCCACGCCCAGCAGTAGAGCCGGGGCGGCGACGGCAGCGGTCAGCGACTTCAGGACATTGCTCTTAGCGATGTTAGTCATGATTCCACGTTAACAGATTTTTTCCTTTGTCTCCCGAAACCATATCGGGGCTCAACAGTGAACCAGAACGACTTTCCCCTCAGCAATAACGTCGAGCTAGATCAGCAAAGAGCCAAAGAGGAATCCGAAAGCCACCGCGAGTGCAATATTCACCACCCCCGGAATCATGAACGGATGGTTGAAAACTGCCTTGCCCACGCGCGTCGAGCCAGTGTCATCCATCTCGACCGCCGCGAGCAGGGTCGGGTACGTCGGCAGCACAAAGAGTGCAGACACGGCCGGGAAGGCCGCGATCGCTGCCACGGGACCGACGCCCAGCGCCAGTGCCGTGGGCATGAGAGCCTTTGCCGTCGCGGCCTGCGAGTACAACAGCGCCGCCGCGAAGAAGAGAACAACGGCGAGAAGCCACGGCTTGGTACTGAGGGTAGCCCCGGCAACATCCGTGATCTCGTCGAGATGAGCGTTGACGAAGGTCGTTCCCAACCAAGCCACACCAAGGACACACACGCATGCGGACATCCCAGAGCGGAAGGTCGCCATCTCCAGAATTCGGCCCGGCTCCACACGACAGAACCCCGTGATAGCCATCGCAGCAGCAAGCATGATCGACATAATCGCCTCGGTGCGCGGCAACGTCGGATCCGCAATGATCTGCAGGTTATCCGAAATCAACGCCGCATAGCTGACCACGGCGACGATGGCGAGCAAGAAGATCAGCACCGACGCCTTGGCACCCGGCTTCTCGGTGTACCGCACCTTCCCCCGGAACTTCACCAGGCCCCTTTCCTTGCGCTCCAGGTAGACGGGGTCCTCCGCCAACGGGGTGCCGAGCCAGTTGGCAACAAAGCTGGTGATAATGACCGCGAGGAAGGTCGACGGAATCGCAATCCCGAGCAGGGTCAGGTACCCGACTCCCATCGGCTCCAGGATGGATGCCAGGAACACCACGGCGGCCGAAATCGGGCTGGCGGTGATAGCCATCTGCGAGGCCACGACCGCGATGGACAGTGGCCGCGACGGGCGAATCTCGTTTTCCTTGGCCACCTCCGTGACCACCGGCAATGCAGCAAAGGCAGTGTGCCCAGTGCCAGCGAAAAGCGTGAGGAAATAGGTCACCATTGGAGCGAAGAGCGTGATGCGCTTCGGTTGCTTGCGCAGCAGCTTATCGGTCTGCGCCACGAGCCAGTCCATGCCGCCGGCTGCCTGCATCGCGGCGATGGCAGCGATGACGGACATGATGATGCCGATGACGTCGAAGGGAATGTCCTCACCAGTCACCGGCGCTCCGGCGATCGCAAGGGCGATCACTCCCAGGCCGCCGGCAGCACCGATCGCGATCGACCCATACCTCGCACCGAGCACAATGGCGGCGAGGACGATCAGGAGGTGAACCCAAATCATGGTGGCGTCTCTTTCAGCTCAACGAGGGGTCGGCTTCCATCCGCTCACCGGCCGCAGTTCCGAAGCGGAGCAAATGGAAGTTCGCAAAATCTTATGAATGGCACAGTTCTGGGACGAAATGCACCCTTGGGAACCCGAGAATAACACGGTAAATAGAACCAACCGCTATCGCTAAAAACAGGACGAACATAATGTGCGGGCCGTCACTTTAATAAAAACAGAGAAACAGAATAAGCATCTATAGTTCCCGAATAAACACCCTTCTCGCAGATCAGGCAGCCTTTGCTCCGGACGCCTTCCTCGCGGCCGCTAAGCTCACCGACAAAGTCGCGAATCAGAAAAGTGACCCCAATAACAGTAGTGATAAATCACCATTTAGCCATGGTTGCGGAAACGTCACGCTTGCCTTAATTTCAGGCAGCTGCTTTTTGGAATTCCCCCAGGAAGCTCTTCACATCGCCCCAGAGCTCTTGACGGCAACTCCCCCGCTCTGTGGCCGCGCAGCTCGTCTGACCAAGCCATCGCCTACCTAAGCTCACGGTCATCGTCACCACCGGTTTAACCAGGCAGCGCGAGTGCGATAGCTGCCTGCTAGCCTGGAGTTATTCATAAAGAGAAGGCGAGAGACAAGCTCGATGACCCTTCAGCAACCTACCGACGCGCAAGGTGCTCCAGCTTGAACGATGAGTATTCTTTTTATGTGGTCTTCCACCCGACCAACATCAAGGAGAAGAAATGCGGGGCGAGATTTTCTACGACAGCGGTGAGCTCAAATATTCCGGTGGCACGAGCATCGATCCACAGACGGGGGACGTCTACCGCGAGGGTCACGGAGTCGAATACTACGAAGACGGCACGCCTAAGAAGGTCGGCGTATTTCAACGCCGAGGATTGGTCTACGGCTGCGAGTTTTACCCCAGCGGTCGATTGAAGTCCGTAGCAACCTATAACGACCCGGAGGACGGAGCCTACTACGGCCCCTCCTACCCCGTGACCGGGACCTTCTTCGACGAAGAGGGCCAGATTCTCCACTCCGGACCGTTCACCATCTCTCGGTCTGGAATCGGCTGGCCACGCGTGGTCGAACCCGAGGGCTACGGGCCCCTGGACTAGGGGCGGCCCCAGAATTCCACTGTGAGACAGCTCGCTGAAGTGTTTCCCCCTAAAAGGGAAACAAAATAGTCACTAAAGGGGCAGCACCACGAGCGTTACGCGCCTCTCAGGGGCTCCCCGAGGAGACCACGGATCACATAATCCGCCAGTTAAATTGCGTTGATACGACAAAACCCCAGCTCATTTCTGAACTGGGGTGATGTCAATCGTGGAGCCGGCGGGAATTGAACCCGCGTCCTTCGCGACTTCGCCAGGGCTTCTCCGTGCGCAGTTCGCTGTCATCTCTGCTCGGCTCTCCGGGTCACGCGAACCAGCCCGGACGATGAGCCCAGTCACTCTAAGATGTCCCGTGCAGCTCGAGTGACCTAGCTGCACAGCAAGCCTCTTTAAACGATGCCGGGTGCTAAGCCAGAGGCTAGCTTAGGCCGACAGACACGCGGTCGCTGAATTAGGCAGCGAGGGCGTAGTCGCGCTGAGTGTTCTCGGCGCTTAGAAATCGCAGCGACGCTTACGGTGGTCATCTGCCTTCACCGGCACGCTTCCCCTAGCTCAATGCACGAAGTCGAAACCATGTCGGCCCCATACAAGCCTGCTGCGGAAGTTGCGTCTCAGCAGGATGGTTCAGATTACTGCATTTTTCGCTTTTCGTAAAGCGCGTTCAATGCCGTTGCCATCTTTTGCCGCTGCCAGTGCAGCTTTTCCTTCTGCGAGCGCCGCGCGTTGCGCACCGCGATGATTCCTACAACGACCCCCACCACAATCGGCACCCAGAACCTCGGGTGGTCCAGCAGCCACACGAGCCAGTCCGGCAGCTCAGGCAAGCTCGGTAGATCGATCTGCGGCCACGGGATTGTGGGCCAGTTGATATCCGGCCACGGGATCTTGGGGAGCCGTATCTCGGGCCAGGGAATCTCCGGCCAATTGATATCCGGTATCAGCCGTTGAAGAAACTCGATGATCGGGGCCAGCAGCGCGGCGAGGATCTTGCCCAGGATCGGCACGACAAGAAAGGCGAAGATCGCCCAACCGCTCTTACCGAGCCCACCGAGCAGCGGATAGAGCCACCGCCGGACGGGCGAGGCCTCCATCTTCGCAGCACGCTTCGCAGCTGGAGCACCAGCCGGCGGGTCGAAGAAGATGAAGGAATTCTTGGTCTTTACCCCGACCTGGATGAGGTGCCGGTCGAAAACTGCGGTGTCCAACTTCAACATCGCAGGGGCCGCGGATACCCCTGGGTCCAGGACATCGGAGAACTCGCCGTCGGCCATCTGCTTGGGGGCTTTGCCCGTCGGCGTCAGCCGGACCTTGCGCTGGCTCAGGCTGCGTTCCCGGTAGACGGGCACGCCGTGCTGTAGCACGACCACCGGAGGTGCCTCGTACTCGAGGAACGCCTCCAACTTCTCGGCGATCTTTCCCCGTACCCCATCATCAGGGTTTTCCTTCTCCCCCTCAGTTCCGGTTGCGGCATGCTGCTCAGCCGGCCGCGTCGCGGGCAATTCCCCCACCTCGACCTTTGCCCCGCCCTCTGGTGCCTCAAGTTCGACGAAGCCATCGGAGCTGGCCGCCGCACCAGGATCAGCATCGTCCTTCTTGAGCAGCGGGAACCCCGGGTCAACACGACGGAGCTCGGCCGGCTGACCGACGCACACCTCAATCAACCCCAGGCTCGGGTGAGTAAGCCGCCAGTGCTCCACGGCGGTTCTCCCTTCGTCTCGAGGCCGGCGGCGGCTAGCCCTTCATCCCCTTGATCTTGCGCCCCAGCTCGCGGACCACTTCGCGCTCCTCGGTGCGGCGCTTGATGTCCTGGCGCTTGTCGTAGTCCTGCTTACCGCGGGCCAGGGCCAGCTCGCACTTCAAGCGCCCATCGACGAAGTACAGCTGCAACGGAACAAGCGTGTGGTTGCCGTCGCGCACTTTGCCCGTCAGCGAATCAATCTCGCGGCGGTGCAGCAGCAGCTTACGCACGCGTCGCGGGGTGTGGTTCCAGAAGTTGCCGCGGGAGTACTCCGGGATATGCAGTCCCCGCAGCCATACCTCTCCGGCATCGATAGTGGCATAAGCATCCACGAGGCTGGCCTTGCCCTCCCGCAGGGCCTTGACCTCTGTGCCGACGAGAACCACGCCGCACTCGTAGGTGTCGAGGATGTGGTAGTCGTGGCGCGCCTTGCGGTTGGTGGCAATGACGGCCGGGCCCCCGCCACGTGGTGCGGAGGCCTTCTTCCCCTTCGATCTCCCGGAATCCACCGGGGTGCTCTTCTTAGCCATGATTGCTCACACGTTACCAGCCGCGCTGTCGTCGAAGGAGTCGAACCGAGGCCACATGCGGCCAGTTAAGAGGAAACAGAAGGACCAAGCGATCCCCAATCAGCCAGCCCTTCCACTCAGGTCGCTATTTCTTGACGTACCAGCGCAGCGTGATCTGCGCGGTAATCGCCGCCACCGCGGCACCAATGATGACGAGGATCGGGGCCATCAGCCAGATATCGGCGGTGGTGATCTTCGCAACCAGGTTTGCCCGGTAGACCGAGTCCAGCGCCTTGTCCACGACCAGCGCCTTGCCGGCAAGCATGCCGCCCACCGCGATGACGGCACCGATCACTGCGCCGATGATGGCCTCCAGCACGAATGGCGCTTGGGTGTACCAGCGGGACGCACCCACCATGCGCATGATGCTGATTTCCTCTCGGCGCGAGTACGCCGCGATCTGCACCATGTTCACGATCAGGAAGATCGCCGCGATTGCCTGGACGGCGGCGACGAAGAACGCCGCGTTGCGGATGGAGTCCAGGTTGCGGGTCGCCGCCTGCAGGTCCTCGCCCTGGTCGACGACGTCCTGCACCACCGGGTTTTCGCGCACCGCATCGATCGGCGCGGTGTCGGTTGGGTCCTCCAGGCGGACGTGGAAGGCCGCCGGGAAGGCGTCCTTGCTGGTCTGCTCAACCAGACGCGGGTCGGAGTCCTGGAACAGCTCCACGAAGCGGTCATAGGACTGCTGCTTGTTACGGAAGGTGACGGACTTGATGCCCTCGTCGCCCTCCAGCTGCTCGCGGAGCTTGGCGCAGTCCGGCTTCGCGCACTCCGGGTCCTCGACCGAGACCTCGTCCTTGAGCTGGACCATGACCTCGATGCGGTCGATGTAAATATCCTTGGTGCGCTCGGTCATCGTGGTCATGAGAAAACCGGTGGCCAGCAGCGCCAGCGAGATCGCGGTGGTGATGATCATCGCGATCGTCATGGTGGCGTTGCGGGTCAGGCCACCGAAGGCTTCGCGGGTGATGAAGTTACTTCGCATACGTATTAAACCTTCCTCGTTGCCCCGGTTTAGTGGCCGACGCCGTACATGCCGCGGGCGTCGTCGCGCACGAGCTCACCGTTGTGCAGTTCGATGACGCGCTTGCGCATGGAGTCGACGGCGACGTCGTCGTGGGTGGACATGACGACGGTGGTGCCCTGCTGGTTGATGCGGTTGAGCAGGTTCATGATCTCGGCGGAGGTATCCGGGTCGAGGTTTCCGGTCGGCTCGTCGGCGAGCAGGACGAGCGGGCGGTTGACGGAGGCGCGGGCGATGGCGACGCGCTGTTGCTCACCGCCGGAGAGCTCGTGCGGGAAGCGGTTCTCCTTGCCCTGCAAGCCCACGGTTTCGAGAGCGGCCGGCACCAGCTTCTCGATATCCGGGCGCTTCTTGCCGATCACCTCGAGGGCGAAGGCGACGTTTTCGAAGACCGTCTTCTTCTGGAGCAGGCGGAAGTCCTGGAAGACGTAGCCGATGCGCTGGCGCAGCTTCGGAACTTCCTTATCCTTTAGCGCGTTGACGTGGAACCCGGCGACATGCAGGTCACCAGAGTCCAGCACCTCTTCGCGGACCATGAGCTGCAGAAAAGTAGACTTTCCGGAGCCGGAAGGGCCAATAAGAAAGACAAACTCGCCCTTTTCGATCTCTGCGGAAATACTCTGGAGCGCAGGCCGGGTTGAGGTCCGGTAGCTCTTGGAAACGTTATCGAAAGTGATCACGGCTCTAACCTTAGCGAACCAAAGGTGAAACTGTTATAGAAGGGAAGCGTGTGACTGCCGAGAAGACAGAGAACAAGCACAGCGACCAAAAAAGCCGACCGCAGCGACGACCACCAGGAGGAGCGCGCACCCGAAAGGGTCGGCGGTTTCCTCGGCTGGGTGGAGCGAATCGGCAATAAGCTGCCAGAGCCGTTCTGGCTCTTCGTCATCATCGGCGGCCTGGTCCTCGTCAGCTCCTGGCTGGGTTCACTAGCCGGGCTCAGCGCGAAGGATCCCGAATCCGGCGAAACCGTCGCCGTGAAGAACCTGCTCTCCGCCGAGGGCTTGTCTTCCATCGTCTCCAACGCGGTCGAGAACTACACGAGCTTCCCGCCACTCGGGCTCATCATCACGGTGATGCTGGGCGTGGCCATTGCGGAGCACTCCGGCCTGATCGCCTCGACGGTGCGCGCGGTGGTGAGCAAGGTGGGTCCGAAGAGCCTCACCTTCGTCGTCGCACTGGCTGGCGTGACCGGCTCCGTCGCCTCGGACGCGGTCTACGTCATCCTGATCCCCATCGGTGCGATGAGCTTCCGTGCGATGGGCCGCTCCCCGATCGTCGGTGCGATGGTCGCCTTCGCCGCGTCCTCGGCCGGCTTCAACTCCTCGCTGGTCCTCAACATCACTGACGTGCTGCTCGCGGGTATTTCCACCTCGGCCGCCAATATCGCGGACGCCGAGTACGCGGTCTCCCCGCTGGCTAATTACTTCTTCGTGATGGCTTCAGCGGTCGTCCTCGCGCTGATCATCACCGCGGTCACCGAGCTCTACCTCAACAAGAAGGCCCTCGAACTGATCGACCACGACCAGATCAACTACGAAGAGCTGACCTTTGGCAACGCCGAGCATGTCGATTCTGAAGGCAGCGCGGCGCTCGACAAAGATGCCAAGGATATGACGAAGGACGAGCTGGAGGCGGACCTCGCCCTCAGCGGCAAGGAGATCCGCGCCCTGAAGTGGACCGGGGTCGCCGCCGTCGTCTTCTTCGCGGCGTACTTTGCCGCCCTCTTTGTCCCGGGTTCCCCGCTGCAGGGCGAGGGCGGCGCGGTGATGGAAAGCCCCCTGATTACGGACGTCGGTGTCCCCATCGCGGCCGGCTTCTTCCTGCTCGGCGTGGTCTACGGCCTGGTTGCCAAGACTCTGACGAAGTGGCACCAGGTCCCGGAGTGGATGGCCCGCGGGTTGAAGACGCTGCTGCCGATGATGGTGCTTTTCTTCGCCGTCGCCCAGTTCCTGGCGTGGTTCACCGAGTCCAACCTGGGCTCCTGGACTGCGATCACCGGCGCGGAGATCCTGCAGAAGGCGGACCTTCCCCCGCTGCTGCTCTTCGGCCTCTTCGTCCTGCTGGTGGCCGGACTGAACCTGCTGATTACCTCGGGCTCTGCGCAGTGGGCACTGATGGCTCCGATCGTGGTGCCGATGTTCATGTACCTGGGCTACTCCCCTGAGGTCACCCAGATGCTCTTCCGCATGGGTGATTCGCCGTCGAACATCATTACCCCGATGAGCCCCTACTTCGCGCTAGCGCTGACCTTCCTTCAGCGCTACTACTCGCGCTCGGGCATCGGCACCCTGATGTCGCTCGCGCTACCCTATGCGATGGCGATGCTCATTGGCTGGTTCCTCTTCTTCGTCGTCTGGTGGCTGCTCGGCATCCCACTGGGACCGGGTACCTCGATGGATTACCCGGCCTAACCGCCAGGTTCCGCCGGACCTTCTTCCGGCGGGGCGCCGCTTACACCGCACACTCCCCAGCACCCGGGGCGTGCGCGGTTTTTATTTCACTTGCTGAAGCAATCCCGAAAAGGGCGTAGATTTGGGGCATGTGGAATGACACGGTCTCTCCCGCGGGGTGCGACACCGGGTATATCGCCCGGTACAGCACCCAGTACCGCGGTGCGCTAAGCCGGGTCACGCAAACCCGGCTGCGCGCGCTGTCCCGCGATCGCCGCCGCCGTCCTGGCGACCGCCCACCGGTTCTCGCTGTCTAAGACCGCCCCCGCCCCGAGCAGCCGGTCCCCTCTTCTTACCCAGCCCGTTTGAGGCCTTCTTTGGGCTCCCCAAAAACTGCAACGGAGTCAGGCCAACAACGGGACCCCCTCATACACAGAGAGACAGCGATCATGACTTCCCACAAGGAGAACAGCAAGCACTCCGCACACCAGGACCTCGCGCCGAACAGGGACATGGAGGGCCTCGTCGACGTCGCCATCGAACAGGCCGACACCTGGCTGGAGGTCAAGGAAACCGCGCCGGCCACGAAGCAGCTGGCCGACATGGTTCACGACCCGCACGGCGTGGAGTTCACCTTCAGCTTCGTCGACCGCGTGGCCCGACCGGAGGACAACAAGGTCGCGGCCGAAGAATTCGCGAAGATCGCTTCCCCCTTCAAGCGCACCGACCCGGCCCCCGAGTTCCTCGGCCTGATCGACACGATCCTCGTCACGGCAGGCTCGATTGCGGCCCCCATCCTGCCCAACGTCGTGATGCCCATCGCGCGAAAGTACCTGCGCTCCACCGTCGGCCACCTGGTGCTGGACGCCGGCTCCGAGACGTTGGACGCGATGCTCGACGACGCCCGGGAGAAGGGCTTCACGCTCAACCTCAACCTGCTGGGCGAGGCCGTCCTCGGCGAGGCGGAGGCCAAGCGACGCCTGCAGCAGACCATCGACCTGATTCGGAACCCGAAGGTGGAGTACGTCTCCGTCAAAGCCAGCTCCGTGGTCTCCCAGCTCAACCACTGGGACTTCCGTGGCTCCGTTGACCGGCTGAAGGACCGCCTGCGCCCGCTCTACCGGGAAGCCAAGCGCGCGGGCCAGGGGCGATCCGGAAAGCCGACCTTCGTCAACCTCGACATGGAGGCCTACGAGGACCTCGACCTCACGCTAGAGCTATTCACCGAACTTTTCGCCGAGAAGGAGTTCCTCGACCTGGAGGTCGGCATCGTCTTGCAGGCTTACCTTCCGGACTCCTTTGAGGCGCTCCAGCGACTCACTGAATTCGCGAAGCAGCGCGTGGCCCAGGGTGGCGCGAAGATCAAGGTGCGCCTGGTCAAGGGTGCGAACCTCTCGATGGAGCGGGTGGATGCGGAGATGCACAACTGGCCGCAGACCCCTTACCTCACGAAGGCGGAGGTGGACGCCAACTACCTGCGCTTGATCGACTGGGTGCTCAACCCGGAGAACGCAGGGGTAATCCGCATCGGCGTGGCCAGCCACAATGTCTATCACGTGGCACTCGCCCACAAGCTCGCCGAACAGCGGGGCGTGGCCGCGCAGCTGGACATCGAGATGCTGCAGGGCATGGCCCCAGCCCAGGCCAGCGAGGTGCAGAAGAAGACCGGCAACCTGATCCTCTACACGCCGGTCGTCCGCAAGGAAGACTTCGACGTCGCCGTCTCCTACCTGGTCCGCCGCCTCGAGGAAAACGGTGCGAAGCAGAACTTTCTGTACGCGCTGTTCACCCCGGAGGAGGACGACGACACCGGCCTGACGCCGATGGAAAACCAGGAGGAGCGCTTCCGGGATGCCGTCGCCGACCGCTGGACGACCTACCACGGGCCGCGCCGCACCCAGGACCGCATCCAGGAGGCCAAGGACAAGGTTGGCGCCACGGGCGGCTCGATCCCGGGCAACTTCCTCAACGAGCCGGATACCGATCCCGCCCTAGCGCAGAACCGCGAATGGGCACGGAGTCTGCTCACCCCGGAGGCCGACCCGGGCCCGGCGCAGTCCCCGCTGGTCACCGACCCGGCGGAGATCGACCTGGTCGTGCAGCGAGCACTCGAGGCCCACAACGGTGCGTGGGGGCAGAAGACCGGTGCGGAGCGCGCCGAGCTGCTGGATAAGGTCGCCGATTCCCTGGCGAACTACCGTGGCCGTCTGATCTCCGCCGCGGCTTTCGAGGCCGATAAGACGATCGCGGAGTCTGACCCGGAGATCTCCGAGGCCATCGACATGGCGCACTACTACGCAGAGTCTGCCCGTCAGCTCGACCGGCACCGCGGTTCAACCTTCACCCCGTACAAGGTCGTCGTGGTCACCCCGCCGTGGAACTTCCCCGTGGCGATCCCAGTTGGTGGTGTGACGGCCGCGCTTGCCGCGGGTGCCACCGTGATCCTCAAGCCCGCCCCGCAGGTGCTGCGCATCGCCGAGGTCTTCGTCGAGGCCATGCGGGAGGCCGGTGTGGGCGAAGACCTCCTGCAGCTGGTCAACGCCGACGAGGACGAGGCCGGCAAGCGCCTGATCAGCCACCCGGATGTGGAATCCGTGATCCTCACGGGGGCCTCGGAGACCGCGCAGTTGTTCCGCAGCTGGGACCCTCGCAAGGTCCTCAACGCGGAGACCTCCGGTAAGAACGCCATCATCGTCACCCCGGCTGCGGACCCGGACCTTGCGGTGGAGGATATCTACCAGTCCGCCTTCGGCAACGCCGGACAGAAATGCTCCGCAGCCTCCCTGATCATCACCGTGGGCTCGATGTCCAAAAACAAGCGCTTCATGAACCAGCTGGTCGATGCCGTCGAGTCCATCAAGGTGGGTCGCGGAACCGACATCTCCACGTACATGAACGGCATCATCGAGGCCCCCGGCGAGAAGCTGGACCGGGCGCTGCGCAAGCTCGATAAGGGCGAGAAGTGGCTGGTCAAGCCGAAGCAGCTGGACGAGACCGGCACACTGTGGAGCCCGGGCATTCGCGATAACGTACAGCCGGGCAGTTGGTACCACAAGAACGAGGCCTTCGGCCCGGTCACGGGCATCATGCACGCCAAGGACCTGGACGAGGCGATCGAGTGGCAGAACTCCACGGGCTTCGCTCTGACCGGCGGCATCCACACCATCGACCGGGACGAGACCGCCTACTGGCGCGAGCGGGTCGAGGTGGGCAATGCTTACGTGGAGCGCGGCATCACCGGCGCCATCGTGCAGCGCCAGTCCTTCGGCGGTTGGAAGGGCTCCTCCATTGGCTCCGGGGCGAAGGCGGGCGGCCCGAATTACGTCGCCCAGCAGGGCGTGTGGACCGAAGGCAATATCGAGGAGCTGACCTCCGGGACGGTCGAGCCGCACATCACCCAGATGCTGCGCGAGTTCCGCGGGCTGGGTTCCCCGGTTCTGGAGGACTCGGATCACGAGTGGCTCCGCCGGGCAGCGGAGTCCGATGCGCATGCCATGGCCGTCGAGTTCGGCGTCGAGCACGACAAGTCGGCGATGGTCGTGGAGTCCAACGTCTTCCGCTACAAACCACTGCTGGAGCCGCTGCGCGTCCGCGTCAACGCCGACGCCAAGGCACGCGACGTCCTGCGCCTACAGCTCGGGGCGGCGGTCACCGGTACCGAGCTGGATATCTCGGCGTCCGAGGAGGTAGCAGCGCAGTTCGGTGAGCTGGGCAAGAGCTTCCGGGTCGCCAGCGATCTGGTGTTCGCCGCGGAGATCTCGAAGGCTGCGAACTCCCGCATCCGCTCCCTGGGCGAGAGCCCGGATGCCTTCTACGAGGCGGCGGTCGATTCGAATTCGAAGATCTTCGACCAGCCGGTGCTACCGGATGGCCACCGTGAGCTGTTGACGATGCTGCTGGAGCAGAACATCGCCACCACCGAGCACCGCTTCGGCTACATCCACGGACTGACGCCTTAGGCGCCCTCCTCCTGCTGCTGCGCCATGCGCCAGCGGATACCGGCCTCGATGAGCCCGTCGAGGTCGCCGTCGAGGACCTTCTGCGGGTCCCCGACCTCGTACTCGGTGCGCAGGTCCTTGACCATCTGGTACGGGTGCAGCACGTAGGAGCGCATCTGGTTGCCCCAGGAGGCGTTGCCGCCTGCGCCGAGGGCATCCATTTCCGCCTTCTCCTCCTGGCGCTTCTTCTCCAGCAGCTTGGCCTGCAGCACGCGCATGGCGGAGGCCTTGTTCTGGATCTGGGATTTCTCATTCTGACAGGTCACGACGATGCCGGTCGGGATGTGGGTCAGGCGCACCGCGGAATCCGTGGTGTTCACGGACTGCCCGCCCGGACCGGAGGAGCGGTAGACGTCCACGCGAACATCCGCATCCGGCACCTCGATGGAGTCCGTCTGCTCCACGACAGGCAGGACCTCCACCTCGGCGAAGCTGGTCTGTCGGCGCCCCTGGTTGTCGAAGGGGCTGATGCGTACCAGGCGGTGGGCCCCCTGCTCCACGGAGAGCGTGCCGTACATGTAATCGCCGTGGATGACGAAGGTCGCGGACTTAATACCCGCCTCCTCCGCGTAGGAGATGTCGTAGATATCCACCTTGTGTCCGTGCTGCTCGGCCCAGCGGGTGTACATGCGCAGCAGCATTTCTGCCCAGTCCGCAGCATCCACGCCACCGGCGCCGGAACGGATGTTGACGAGCGCCTCGCGCTGGTCGTACTCGCCGGAGAGCATGGTGGTGATCTCCAAGGATTCGATGGCGGCCCGCAGCGCCGAGCGCTCTTCCTCCGCCATCGCAACGGCGTCCTCGGACGCCGCGGGGTCTTCCGCGGCTTCCTCCTCGGCCATGTTGTAGAGCACCGGGAGGTCCTCGAGCCGCTGGCGCAGTTCGCGAATTTTCTTCAGCTTGGCTTGCACGCGGGAGAGCTCCGAGGTGACCTGCTGGGCGTGATCCGGATCGTCCCACAGTGAGGGGTCGGCGGCTTGATCCTCCAGTTCGCGGGCGCGCCAGTCCAGCTCGTCGAGGTCCAACACCCGCTCGATGGTGGTCAGGGTGCCTTCCAGGTCTTTCAGATCAGAGCTCACATCCGGTTGCATAGTGCGCAAGTCTACCCGGCAGTGTGCACAATGGAATGTATGGCTAAGGCAAAGAATACGTCCACCTCCACCGGCAACTCCCCGGTGCCGGAGGAGATGCTCAACGCGATCATCAAGACCTTCATCGTCGCGCACGTCGACGACACCGATAACCACCTCGCCCAGGCGCTGGTGTATAACGCCGCCCGTCTGGCGTGGCGCATGCGAGCCTCCGGGCTTGAGACGGAGACGAAGACCTCCATCTCCGACGTCGTCACCGCCGCTGACCGCGCCGCCGAGAAGTTCATCACTGACGCGCTGGCGACGATCCGCCCGGAGGATGGCGTCCTTGGCGAGGAAGGCACCCGGCGCGAAGGGACCAGCGGGCGGACCTGGGTGATCGACCCCGTGGACGGGACCTATAACTTCACCACCGGCTCGGACTACTGGTGCTCCGCGCTGGCCCTGGTGGAGGGTGATCCGAACAACCCGGAGAAGATCATCTTCGGCGCGGTCCACCGCCCCGCGATGGGCTACACCTGGTTTGGTGGCCCGGAGATCCCCACCACCCGCGACGCCCAGCCGGTCCCGGAGTTCAAGAACACCCCAGCGGAACGCACCGTGGTCGCCACCTACCTGCACCCGCCGCTGTTTTCCGTGCCGGAGGTTCGGGACGCTTGGATCGCAGTGACCGGCAACTTCGCGACCGTCCGCATGCTCGGCTCGGCCTCCGTGGACATGGCGGGTGTGGCTTCCGGGGAGCTTGGCTGCTGGATCCAGGATTCTGTGGCTGCCTGGGACTGGCTGCCGGGCCGGGCTCTCGTGGAGGGCGCCGGCGGAGTGGCCGAGCAGATCGAGGCAGCAGGCAAGACGTGGTCGGTAGCCGGCACCGAATCAGCCGTGGCGAGCGTTAAGGCTGCGCTCATCGGCAGTTAGTTTTTGAGGCTAAGATCCAGGGCATGAGCACCACATACTCCGATGACCTGTCACTAGCCTTCGAGCTGGCCAACGCCGCGGACGAGATCACCATGGCTCGTTTCGAGGCCGAGGACCTCCGCATCGAATCCAAGCCCGACCTCACCCCCGTTTCCGACGCCGACACCGCCGTCGAGCGTCGCCTGCGCGAGATCCTGGCGGATTCCCGCCCGGATGACTTCGTGCTGGGTGAGGAGTTCGGCGGCGAAGCGCACTTCGAGGGCCGCCAGTGGGTCATCGACCCGATCGACGGCACGAAGAATTTTGTCCGGGGCGTGCCCGCGTGGGCCACGCTGATCAGCCTGCTGGAGGATGGCGTGCCGAAGGTGGGTCTGGTCTCCGCACCCGCCCTGTGCCGCCGCTGGTGGGCCGCCCCGGGGGCAGGGGCGTGGCGCTCCTTCTCCGTGCCGAATACTTTCGACGAGGACTCCACCCCGTCTGCCCAGCCGCGTCGGCTGAGCGTGTCGGGCGTGGGCAAGATTGCCGACGCCAGCCTCTCCATCAGCTCCCTGTCCGGCTGGCAGGATCGCGGCCTGCGGGAGCAGCTGGTGGGGCTCAGCGACCAGACCTGGCGGCTGCGCGGCTTCGGGGATTTCTGGTCCTACATGATGGTCGCCGAGGGCTCCGTGGATATCGCGGCGGAGCCGGAAGTCAGCCTCTGGGATCTCGCAGCACTCGTCCCGATCGTGACGGAAGCCGGCGGCACGTTCACGAACGTCGAGGGCACCCCGGGCCCGCACGGCGGTTCCGCGGTGGCCACCAACGGGCTGCTGCACGAGGACGTCATCGCCGCGTTGAATAAATAGCGCCGACCCAGGGCAGACAGAAAGAAAGGACGCTACCGCACGAGGCGGTGGCGTCCTTAACTGTTGGGGGGGAACTCCCCCGGAGCGGCCCTAGTAGGAAACGGTGATGAACTGGGTTTCGAGGTACTCCTCGATGCCCTCGAAGCCGCCCTCGCGGCCGATGCCGGACTGCTTCACCCCGCCGAAGGGCGCGGCCGGGTCGGAGAGCAGGCCCTTGTTGACGGCCACCATGCCGACCTCCATCTTCTCGGCGAAGGCCATCGTCTCCTGTAGCTTCTCGCCGACCACGTAGCCGGCCAGGCCGAAGTTCGTGGCATTGGCGTTGGCCAGGGCCTCGTCCTCATCGGCGAAGGTCTGGATGGTCATGACGGGGCCGAAGATCTCCTGGTTGGCGATCTCGAAGTCCTGGGTGACCCCGGAGAGGACGGTCGGGGCGTACCAGAAGCCGTTGGTGTCCAGCTCACCAGTGGTCTTGAGCTCCGGGTGCTTCGCCAGGGAGTCCTCGGTCAGCGTGAAGCCGCCGATCTCCACCTTCGCGCCCTGCTCGACGGCCTTTTCGACCATGTCTGCGACCTTGTCGCGCTGCTCTGCGCTGACCATTGGGCCTGCGGTGGCATCGCTATCGGTGCCCGCGCCAAGAACGAATTCGCCGATCCGCTTGGTGACCGCTGCGGTGAATTCCTCGGCGAGGGACTCGTGAACCAGGATGCGGTTGGCGGCGATGCAGACCTGCCCTGCGCCTCGCATCTTCGCGTCGATGGCGGCGTTCACGGCCTTGTCCATGTCCGCGTGCTCGAGGACGACGAGCGGGGCGTTGCCACCCAGCTCCAGGGAGGTGCGGATGGTGCCCTCGGCGGCCTTCGCCGCGAGCGCCTGGCCCACCTCGGTGGAACCGGTGAAGGTGAACTTGCGCAGGCGGTCGTCGTCCAAAATGGCGGAGACATTCGACGCGGTGCTGGTCGGCAGGACCTGGAACACTCCGTCCGGCAGTCCGGCCTGGCGGGAGAGTTCGGCCAGGTAGAGCGCGGTCAGCGGGGTCATCTGTGCGGGCTTGACGATCATGGTGCAGCCAGCGGCCAGCGCCGGAGCGAGCTTGCGGGTGATCATCGCTAGCGGGAAGTTCCACGGCGTCACCGCCAGAACCGGACCGACCGGCTTCGGGTGGGTGATGATGCGGCTGCCGCCGTCCGGGGACACGCGGTACTCCCCCGCGATGGCCTCAGCGCGGGAGGCGTACCAGCGGAAGAATCCCCCGCCGTAGCCGACCTCGCCCTGGCTGTCCTTCAACGCGCGACCGAGCTCCAGGGACTGCAGGTAGGCCAGGTCATCGGCATTGTCCTGCACCAGCTGATACAGGGAGCGCAGCAGGTCGGCGCGCTCCTGCGGGCTGGTGTTCTCCCAATCGGGCTGCGCCTTCGCAGCGTGGTCCATCGCCTCGCGGGCGTCACCCTCCGTTGCGGACGCCACCCGCACGAACTCCTGGCCGGTCGCGGCGTCGGTAACCCCGAGGGTCTCCCCGTCCGCGCCGTGGCGCCACTGGCCGTTAATAAAAAGCCCCGTCGGGACGGTGATCTCCCGCGGTCCGGCGGTGACGGTGGTGAAGAATTCTGGATTCGAGGTGTTCTGTGCTGTGTTGTTTTCTGCCGAAGTAGCCATGCCTCCACTGTGCCACTGGGCGTGACCGCCGGCCACCGTGCTTCAGCGGCGGCCGCTGGGCGTGACCGTCGGCCACCGTGCTTCAGCGCTGGTCGCTGGGATCAGACACCGACCACCGCGCGGGTACACAGCCCCACCGGTAGCTATGTCGCGGGGCACGCTGTGGCACTACCGTGCGACCGCCACCGAGACGACTAGGCTGGGTGACGATACGTCCAAGATTCACCGGCGACGCACCTCCCGAGGAGAACTCAAGCAGTGAGCATCCCACCCAACCCACAGCGGGTGACCAGCACCGCACCGTGGCAGGAACTCCAGGACTATAAGGAAAGCTTCGTCGGCACCACCCTCCGGGAGATCTTCAACCAGGAGGCCACCCGCGTCGAGGACATGACCATCCAGGCAGGCCCCCTGCACATCGACCTGTCGAAGAACCTCGCCGACGCCCGCGTCATGGAGCTGCTGGTCCAGCTGGGCGAAGCGATGGGGCTGCCGGAGTACCGCGACGCGATGATGGCCGGGGCTACGGTCAACACTACCGAGAACCGTGCCGCCCTCCACACCGCGCTGCGCATCCCGGTGGACCAGAATTTCGAGGTCGACGGGGTGGACGTCGCCGCGGACGTCCACGAAGTCCTCGGTCGGATGCGGGACTTCTGCCGCGACCTGCGCAGCGGCCGGTGGTTGGGTATCACCGGGCGGACCATCAAGCAAGTCGTCAACATCGGCATCGGAGGATCCGACCTGGGACCATCCATGGCGGCCACCGCACTACGCCCCTACCGGACCGCGGGCATCGAACCCTACTTCGTCTCCAACCTGGACCCGGCCGACCTCAGCGCTGCACTGGACGCCCTGGACCCGGAGTCCTGCCTCTTCGTCATCAGTTCGAAGACCTTCAGCACCCAGGAGACCCTGGTCAACGCGCGCGCGGCGAAGCAGTGGCTCCTCACCGAGCTGGAGCGCCGCGGTGTGCCGGCGGACACGAGCGCGCAGCGGCAAGCCATCATCGAAAAGCACTTCGTCGCGGTGTCCACCAACCGCGAAGCCGTCACGGAGTTCGGCATCGACCCGGCAAATATGTTCGGCTTCTGGGACTGGGTGGGCGGCCGCTACTCGGTGGATTCCGCCATCGGGCTCACACTCATGGCCGCGATCGGCCCGCAGGACTTCGACCAGTTCCTAGCCGGCCTGCACGACGTAGACGAGCACTTCCGCACCGCCCCGATGCACGCCAACGCGCCAGCCCTGATGGGTCTGCTGAGCGTGTGGTACCGCGACTTTCTGGACTCCCAGTCCCACGCGGTGATGCCCTATAGCGAGGACCTCCGCGAATTCCCGGACTACCTGCAGCAGCTGACCATGGAGTCGCTGGGCAAGTCCGTACGCCTGGATGGATCCAAGGTCGGGGTCCCCACGGGCCCGGTGTATTGGGGCGCGCCCGGGACAAATGGCCAGCACGCGTTCTTCCAGCTGCTCCACCAAGGCACGCAGCTCATCCCCTCGGACTTCATCGGGTTCTGCAACCCCCACGGCGAGGTCACCACCCAACCCGAGGGCACGAAGATGCACGACATGCTGATGGCAAACTTCTTCGCCCAGACCAGGGTGCTGGCGTTCGGTCGCACCGCTGACGAGCTGCGCGCCGCAGGTACCCCGGAAGAGCTGATCCCCCACAAGGAAATGCCAGGCAACCAGCCCAGCACCACCATCCTGGCGGACATGCTGACCCCGCGCTCCCTGGGTGGACTGATCGCGCTCTACGAGCACATCACCTTCGTCCAATCGGTGATCTGGGGTATAAACGCCTTCGATCAGTGGGGTGTCGAGTTCGGGAAGCTCCAGACCAGCGATCTGCTCCCGGCGGTACGGGGCACCGCTGACGTGGCAGCCGGGGATGGCTCCACCGACGCGCTGATCAGCTTTTACCGACAGCACCGCAACGAGGGTTAGACTCAATAAACACCATCGGCGCAATGACCTGCGCCGACCGAAACTGGAAAGAACCGCCTGCTCATGGACGTTGTGATTCGGCAGACCCCGAAAGAAGTCGCGCAGCTCGCGGCCACCATCATGGCCCGCTACGTCTCCGAGGGGAAGAACATCGGGCTGGCCACCGGCTCCACCCCACTGCTGACCTACCAGGAGCTCATCGCCAAGCACCGCGAGGGTCTGAGCTTCGCGAACACTACGGCTTTTCTGCTGGACGAATACGTGGGCTTGCCGGAGGATCACGAGCAGTCCTACCACTACACGATCTACAACGAGTTCACGCAGTACGTGGACTTCGCCGACGGCGCAGTGCACACCCCCGATGGGATGAACCCCCGCACCGATGAGGCAGGTCGCGAGTACGAGGAGGCCATCGAGGCCGCCGGAGGCATCGACATCCAGCTCCTCGGCGTGGGGACCAACGGGCATGTGGGCTTCAACGAACCCGGCAGCTCCTTCGACTCCCTCACCCGACTGAAGACGCTGCACCCGCAGACACGGCGGGATAACGCCCGCTTCTTCGGTTCGCTCGAACAGGTTCCGATCCACGTGATCACGCAGGGCTTGGGCACGATCCGCCGCGCCGGGCACCTACTGTTGCTCGCCACGGGGGAAAACAAGGCTGATGCGGTGGCGAAGCTTGTGGAGGGGCCAGTGTCCGCGATGATGCCGGCCTCCGTGCTCCAGCTGCACCGCCACGCGACTGTCATCGTGGACGAGGCGGCGGCATCCCAGCTGCAGGAAACCGAGTTTTACCGCTTCGTGGATGCCAACCGTCCGGAGTGGCAGGCATACTAACCCCACTTCGGGGGTAAAACGGCAATTTCCACAACGGGGGCACCCGAGGCATCGGGTGCCCCCGTTGGCATATTTTCTGCTGGAAATACGCCAAGCGCACAACAAGAGCGTCAAAAAGGGGATAAATATAGACCCAATGTTTTCGGGTCGCTCTTGCGAATCACCACACACTCGCGCTGGACGATCACGACGCCACCTCTACGTTGCGATCAGTGCCCGGAATGTTCATCCCCCAAAAGACTGCACAGGAGACAAAGTGCGTATCGGTATTCCGGTTGAGCCGGGTGAGAACCAGCCGCTGGTGGCAGCCACACCAGACACGGTCGGCAAGCTCATCAAGCTTGGCTATGACGTTGAAGTACAGGCAGGTGCCGGCGAAGACGCCGCCTACCCTGACGCCCTCTACCGCGAGGCCGGCGCGAGCATCGTAGGCGAGGAGGTCTGGGAAGCGGACATCGTCACGACGCTCGACACCCCGCCCAAGGAGAAGCGCGACCTCATGCGCTCCGGAGCCACCCTGATCTGCCGCATGGCTCCAGGCCGCAACGAGGAGCTCATCAACGAGCTCGCCAACCGTGGCATCACCGGGCTCGCGATGGACGCTGTGCCGCGTATTTCCCGCGCACAGTCCATGGATGTCCTCTCCTCCATGGCAAACATCGCCGGCTACCGCGCAGTCATCGAGGCCGCCAACGCCTTCGGTCGACTGTTCACCGGCCAGGTCACCGCGGCAGGTAAGGTGCCGCCGGCAAAGGTCTACGTCATCGGCGCTGGTGTCGCTGGCCTGGCCGCGATCGGTACCGCCAACTCCATGGGCGCGATCGTCAAGGCCACCGACCTGCGCGTCGAGGCAGGCGAGCAGGTCGAGTCCATGGGGGCGGAATTCGTCGCCATCCAGGAAGAGGCCGAGAAGTCCGAGGACGGCTACGCCAAGGAGATGACCCAAGACCAGGCGGAACTCGCTGCGAAGATCTATTCCCAGCAGTCCGCCGAAGCCGACATCGTCATCACCACCGCAAACATTCCGGGCCGCACCTCGCCGGTGCTGCTCACCGAGGAAGATGTCGCCAACATGCGTCCGGGCAGCGTCGTCGTCGACCTGGCGGCAGCCAACGGTGGTAACTGCGCGCTGACGAAGCCGGGCGAGGTCTTCGTCACCGATAACGGCGTGACCATCATTGGCTACACCGACCTGGCGGGCCGCCTGCCTGGCCAGGCCTCCCAGCTGTTCGGCCAGAACATCGTCAACCTGTTCAAGCTGATCACGCCGGAGAAGGACGGCCAGCGCGTGCTGGACCTGGATGACGAGATCATCCGCACCATCACCGTCACCCTCAATGACGGCCAGGAGACCTCCGTCCTCTGGCCGCCACCACCGGTGAGCGTGTCCGTCGCCCCGCAGCAGCAGCCCGCGCAGGACACGCAGGCCGCCGAGGAGCCGGAGAAGCAAGCCTTCATGGGTGGCCCCTTCGCCAAGATCGGTCTGGCCATCGCCATCCTACTGGGCGCTGCAATCGTCCTGGTCAGCCCGCTGGGAATGAGCGGCAACTTCGTCGTCCTGACCCTGGCCATCGTGCTGGGCTTCTACGTGATCTCCGCTGTCACCCCGACCCTGCACACCCCGTTGATGTCCGAGACGAACGCGATTTCAGGAATCGTCCTGGTCGGCGCGATCTTGCAGGTCAACAGCCCCAATATCATCGTTACGGTCCTCGCGTTCCTGGCAATCGTCGTGTCCTCCGTCAACGTGTTCGGTGGCTTCGCCATCACAGACCGCATGCTCGGCATGTTCGTTAAGGAGGATGCATAAACCATGACTGCCACTCTGATTCTTTCGCAGGCAGCGACCGGCGAGAACGCCACGCTGCTGGATTGGCTGGCCCGGATCTCGAACCTGGCCTACATCGTGGCTGCCGTGCTCTTCCTCATGGCACTGGCCGGCCTCTCTAAGCCGGAGACCGCAAAGCGCGGTAACACGCTGGGCATGAGCGGTATGGCTGTTGCCATCGCCGTGGCCATCTTCCAGGCCGTGGTTCACTCCACCACCGATTCCGATGCCCTGGACCCGGTCATCACCGTCGTCCTCATTGCCCTGGCTATGAGCCTCGGTGCGGCCTACGGCATCAAGCGCGCGCACTCCGTCGAGATGACTGGTCTGCCGCAGCTGATCGCGCTGTTCAACGGCATGGTCGGTCTGGGCGCGGTCTTCATCGGCTACAACTCCTTCGTTTCCGAGTCCGCCGACTCGATGGGTGCTGCCGCCTACAACTTCCACCTGGGTGAGGTCTTCCTCGGCATCTTCATCGGTGCCGTGACCTTCACCGGCTCGATCCTGGCTGGCCTGAAGCTCTCCGGCAAGGTCAAGGGCGCCCCGCTGCTGCTGCCGGCCCGTAACCTGCTGAACGTCGCCATCCTGGTGATCAGCCTCGTGCTCATGGTCGTGTTCATCCTCGCGGGTGAAGGCACCACCGCCTGGATCGCGGTTGGCATCATGACCGCCCTGGCGCTGTTCATGGGCTGGCACCTGGTCGCTGCCATTGGCGGTGGCGACATGCCGGTCGTCGTGTCCATCATGAACTCCTACTCCGGCTGGGCAGCTGCCTTCACCGGTCTGATGCTGCAGAACCCGCTGCTGATCATCACCGGTGCGCTGGTCGGTTCCTCCGGTGCATTCCTCTCCTACGTGATGTGCCAGGCGATGAACCGCTCCTTCCTGAACGTCCTGCTGGGCGGCTTCGGCACCGACGGTGGCGCGGTCGCGGAGGGTGTCGACGGCACCCACACCGAGATCGACACCGACGAGGCTGTCGCGATGCTCAAGGACGCGAAGAACATCATGATCACCCCGGGCTACGGCATGGCTGTCTCCCAAGCGCAGTACACGGTCGCTGAGCTGACCCGCAAGCTGCGCGACCAGGGTAAGACTGTCCAGTTCGGTATCCACCCGGTCGCCGGTCGCCTGCCTGGCCACATGAACGTCCTGCTGGCTGAGGCGAAGGTCCCTTATGACATCGTCATGGATATGGAGGAGATCAACGACGACTTCGACGAGGTCGACGTGGTCCTGGTCATCGGCGCGAACGATACGGTCAACCCGAGCGCTGAGATGCCGGGCTCCCCGATCGCCGGCATGCCGGTTCTGAAGGTGTGGGAGGCTGAGCGCGTGATCGTGCTGAAGCGTTCCATGGGTGCCGGTTACTCCGGTGCGCAGAACCCGCTGTTCTTCAACGAGAACACCGACATGCTGCTCGGTGATGCGAAGGCATCCATCGAGAAGCTGGCCGCAGGGATCAGCAACTAAGCCTGGGAACCCCGCGGTGACCGCGCCACCCACCCGGGTGGTGCACCGAGAAAATCCCCGTCGATGCGACAAGCATCGGCGGGGATTTTGACGTCCCTAAAGGGACAACGATCCGGAACTCTAGGGGTGGCGAAGGCCACTCCCCCAGTCGGGATGGGGGCTAGAAGAGGCCCTCGTTCTTCTTGCCGGTATCGGTGACCGTGTGCTCACGGGAGTCCACCTGCTCGTCGTTAGCGGTGGCGGTGTCCTCCTTGTGGCGGCCGGTCTGGGTGACCTCAAGGTAGTTGTAGAGGCGACCTTCCTTGGTGTTGCCGTCACCGAAGTCCAGGGCCGCGACGGTCGCGGTATCGCCGGCGTTAATCGGGTTGGAGAGGGTGACGGTGAAGGTTCGGGTGGAGGTCTCCGGGTCGAAGCCCTCATCGAAGATGTGCGCACCGTTCATGCCGCGCGGGGTGATGAGGCGGTCAACGCCCTCCGGGCCCTTGTCGGTCTTCACGTTGATGCGGAAGGTCGTCAGCGGATAGTCCTGGTAGTAGCGCTGGCTGCCGACGTTCTTCAACTTCAGGACGACGGTTCCGGCGAAGCCCTTCGCCTTGGCGCCGGAGGTCTGGAAGTACGGCTCGAGGTCATAGTCGGCCTGGTTGGACGCAGCGGCGTGGGAGAAGTCCTGGTCGATTTCTTCCTGCGCGGTGGCAGCACCAACCGCACCGCCGATTCCGCTGAGCGCGGCGACGGTGGCCAGGCCTGCGGTGGCCAGGCGGAGGGAGTTCTTGGTTTTCTGCATTAGGCTTCCTCTTCCTCGAGCGTGGTGGTTTCGGACTTAGCGGCGATTTCTTCAGCCTGGGCGGCCTTTTCTGGCTCTGCCTCCTTGGTCACGGCCTCTGGAGTCTCGCCCTCGGTCGGCTTCGCATCCTCCTGGACCTCCACCGGCTCGCCCTGAGGCTCGGTACCTTCCTCGACCTTCGCGCCCTCGGCAGCGCCGGCCGGGTTTTCATAGAGCTTCACATTGACCTGGTTCTTGATCGGGGTGAGTGCAGTCCAGCTGCGCGGGGTGGACCAGGTGCCGTTCGGCTTGCAGTACTGCTGGGTGCCGGTCATGGTGATGGTGCGGAAGCCGTAGGTCGCCTCGCCGGTCTTTCCAGCTGGAACGTCGTATGGGCCGATGCTCTGGCCGACTTCCCAGCTCAGGGAGTAGGAGGCCTCGAAGCCCAGGGTCTTGGCTAGGGAGTAGGTGATACCGGTGGAGACGTTGCCCTTGTCCCCGCTGGCTCCGCCGCCGAGGTTGGCGGTGGTGGTGGAGGTCCGGTCGCCCTTAACGGAAAGCTGGATGGACTGGGACTTGGACAGGTCCTGGGTCAGCGGGATGGTGTCGGCAGTTCCGTTGGTCGCAGAGATCGTGCCGGCCGGGGTGAATTTATCCTTGACCTTGTAGACAACGGTGCGGAAGTCCTCCCCAGAGTTGCACACTGGGCGCGGGTTGAGGATATTGGCCTTGATGTGGTCGCTACCGTGGTAGGTGTTGACGATCGGCAGGTCAACGTTGGTTTTGGGGGTCTCCGGGTAGTGATCGTTCAGGGTGTCTGCCTGGGCCTGGCCGGCCAAGCCGGTGGCCACGAGGCCGAGAGTTGCTACTGCGGCGGCGCACTTACCGGCCGTCGAGGTTTTGCGGGTGAACACGAAAGAATTCTCCTCCTCGGTGTAAAGCTGACTGCATGACGCTGACTCTGTGTTAGCGGCACCGATACGATAACCACCCTCGAACAGCCACTTGGTTAATGGAGTGAAACCTCAAAGTTAACCAGAGATCACCCCTAAGAGCCCTCTTAAAACAGACCACGAACCCCTAGCACTCCCCCAACCGAGGAGCCCACACGCTTCAGATTTACAGCTCGCATGCATAAGTCGATATCAATAGATATCGTTCAACGACTACGGAATACATGCGTGACATGACACGCTCGCGGAGCAGTGAACCCAGCTAGCAGCGCGTCACACAGTACTGAATCGTTCAGATAAAAATTCCCTGAAAATTTTTCCTAACCCGCGAAAACAGCCTGCTCTACCCCAACCTGGGGGAGCTAACGGGAGGGGAGGCTAGGCCTTAAACGCCCGGCTGGCAGTGCGGGCACCACCAGATGATGCGTTCCAACTCCCCGGCGTCCAGTACCGGGTCCCCGCCTGCGAAACGCCCCCCGAGGGTGGACTGTTCGATTGTTTCCCCGCAGCGTCGGCAGGGCTTCGCCGCGCGGCCGAAAACGAAGGTGCCCATCCCGGGGCGCCGGTCACCAGTGAACACCCGGTGTGGCTCCAGCCGGTTCTCCCACATCACCCGACGCGCCAGGTCCAGCGCCTGCGCCACCTTCTCCTCCCCAACCCGGCCGACGGGTACGGCGGGGTGCAGGCCGGTGAGGAACATGACCTCGGCGCGGTATTCATTGCCGATACCGGCGACATTGCGTTGATCCAGCAATGCGGCCCCCAGGCTCCGGTCGGGGCGGCGCAGGATCCGTCGCAGGGCCTCGTCTCGCCCCGTCCGGCCGGTGTCCCGGAATTCTTCGCTGGCCCAGCAGGGGTCCAGGATGTCGGGGCCCAGGTGCTGGACCACGGCGGGGTAGTCTCGGGCCGGATACAGGCGCACGAAGCCCAGCTCGTGGCCGACGACCTCGATGGGCGGCCCGCTCGGATGCTGGGGGCTCAAGTGAAGCACGACCCGGGCGGTGTACCCCGGGCGGCGCCAGCGGCTGCCAGCCGCGTGGATGGCCCATACCCCCTCCATTTTCAGGTGAGTGTGCAGGATCTGCTCCCCTGCCTGGATGAACAAGTGCTTTCCATAGGGCCAGACCGCCTGGATCCGCTCACCGGTGATGGAGGCGGTGGCCAGGGCGGGCACCCGGAAGTCGCTGTGCAGCACCTCGCGGCCGGGCATCCACTTGAGCCTATTGGCCAACTGCAGGACGGAATCTCCCTCGGGCATTGCCCGCCTCCTTCCGGTCTCGGGGTTCTAGCTCAGCTGAGCTTGCTCGGTTGGGCCGTTAGCCGCGGATGCTCAGACCCTTCGGGGTGAGCCGCGCCCCCGCAGCGATCCAGCCCTGGGTGGGCAAATCCATCACGGATGCGCCATTGATCCTGTCAATCGTGACCGGAGAGAGCCGCCCGGCGCGAATCGTACTGCTCAGCGCGACGATGATGGCGTCGATCGTCGGCTGGCTGATGGCTCCTGGCGGGGTGTCGTCGGCCATGCTTGGTGCGTCGAAGGCGGTGAGCGTCCTGCCACCCCGGGTGAAATGCGCGACCAAGCGGCCACGATCCAGCACCACGAAGGCTCCCGCACCCCGGGTCAGCCGGGCGGGCTCGCCGTCAAGGCTAGGCCACGGCAGGGCCGCACCGTAAGGGTTGGCCACGTCACCGGCGGCCAGCAGCACCGGCCCGTCCCCCGCCCTGCTGGCGGGCGTGCCATCCGCCTGAGGGTTCGCACCGTGGTCTTCCAGTTGTCGCAGCTGCCGGATCACCGCGTGCGGGGCAAATTGCGCCCCGCCGAGGCCCTCGATGACGTATCCGCGCAGCACCGCGCCGGAATCCTCCCAGGCGCTCAAGGTCCGGTAGGCCTCCGCGAAACCACCGGCGTGATGTTCCGCCATCACAGCCCCGCGCGTGACCACGCCATAACGATCAATCCACGCCTCACTGCGGGCCAGGGCACGCTCCGCGTCGGTCACATCGATCTCTAGCAGCGGGGCGAGTGCTGCCCAGCGCCCCGGCACCGACTGGTGCGCGTTCATCGCCTGGCGCCGCTGCCGGATGCGGTCCATCGACTCGTTGCCGGCCATCTGCGCAAAACTGCTGCGCCCCATCCGCAGCCGCCGCGCCGATCCCCTCCCGCGGTTGCGGCGGGGTGCCCGGTGGGCGGTGGCACCACTTTGTTTTCCGGACGTCAACCTCGCCCGGAGCGCGGCGAAACCATCGGGAGCAATGAGGCCACAGTCGAAGAGCTCCCACAGGGCGTCGTCGACTTCTTGATAGGCCGCGCCCGTAGCCCGGGTGAGCTCGGCGGCGAGGAAAGCCCCGCCACCGGACATGTGTTCCAACAGCTGGGTGGCGACCATCGAGAGCTGCGGGGCCTCCGCCGGCTCGTCGATGAGCAGCGGAGCGATGTCCGCGGGCAGCAGGCTGACGAGGGCGTCATTAGTCCCCGCGGTCCCCACCCCGCGCAGGATGATCTCCCCGGTGGCCAGCAGGTCGTCGAGATCTCCTGGCTGATAGTCCGGGATCCGGCTGGGCAACACCAGGGTTTCCCAGGCGCTGGTGGGCAGTGCGACCCCGGCGAGCTGTTCGATGACTTCGCCGAGCTCCTCCCGCTCGGAGCTGCCTACCCCATGCCAGTCCACGAGGAACTCCGCATAGGTCTGCGGGCTGACTGGCTCCACGGCCCCGCGGGCGGCGGCGAGCGTGGCCGAGCGCAGGCGACGCAGCATGCCGGTGTCGATATATTCCGTAGCCTGCTCGGTTGTACCCTCACCGCCACCTGCGGTGAAGTGGCCCGATTCAAGCCGGCGCTGGCCGATCCAACGTTTCAGCAAAGATTCGGCGGTGGCTGCACCCAGCCCGAACTCTGCAGCCACGCGGGCAGGGGTCACCGGACCCTGGTGTCGCATGAAGCGCAGCACCAGCTGGTCGATGGCGTCATCCACCTGCGCAGGATCGGCGGCCACGCCAGGTGGGACGGGCACGCCGAGCCCGTCGCGGAGCACCGGCATATCCTCAACGACCGCCCAGCGGCTGGCCCCGCCGAAGGTCACCTCGGCGAGGCGCTGCGGGACAAGCTCCGCCAGTTCCGCCAGCACTGCATCCCGATTCTCCGGCACCAGGCGCTGACTGACCTGCTCCCGGGTGAGGGGGCCAAGGGCGCGGATCATGTCGATGGCCTGCTCGGCAGTGCCGGCCTGGCGACCATCGGCCAGCCATTGGGCTGCCGACACCACCCGCGTGACCACCGCCGGGTCCAATTGGAGACCGTCGCCGCTCTTGCCCAGCAGCTTGGCCAACAGCGCGGGGTCGACCGCCAGCGCGGCGGCCCGCTCCGCGGAATCACCTTCGTACATGAACGCGCTGGTGTAGGTGAACAGCAAGGATTCGGCAAAAGCGCTCGGCCCCTCGGTGGTGACCTCCGCAACCCGCACGCCAGAGCTGCCGCCGCGTACACCAAGCTTCTTCAACAGTTCGGTGAGGGCATTCAGCTGGTAGACGTCGTGGAGGCATTCGCGCATGCTCTCCACCATGATCGGGAACTCGGGGTGTTCCCGGGCCACATCCAGCAGCTGGGAAGCGCGCTGCCGCTGCTGCCACAGGGGCTGCCGCTTGCCCGGGTTGCGTCGGGGCAGCAGCAAGGCTCGAGCCGCACATTCTCGAAAACGCCCCGCGAAGAGCGCGGAGCTGCCCACGTTATCCATCACATCGGCCAGCACAACCTCGGAGAGCTCCGCCGGCTGCCTTCCATCCCAGCCTGCATCATCCTTCCGATCCCCGGCGCTGCCACCAGCAGCACCCTCCCCGACTCCAGGTCTGGCCTCCCGGAAGAACTGCCCCAGCAGCAGGTCCGCCCCTGGCGGCTCCTCGGAATACGGAAGACGCAACACCAGCCCATCGTCACCGGCCACGGCCATCGCGTCGATCCCGGTCTCCCGCTGCAGCACCGCCCCGAGAGCCATCGCCCACGGCGCATTAACCCCACGCCCATAGGGCGAGTGGACGATCACCCGCCAGTCGCCGATCTCGTCCCGGAAACGCTCCACCAGCAGGGTTCGCTCGTCCGGCAGTATCCCGGTGGACTCCTTCTGGTCCCGGTAGTAGCCGTCCAGGTTTTCCCGGGTGTTATCGCAGATGAACGGGGCCGCGTGCAGGTCGCCCACGGTGCCGCTGCCCCATTGCCGGCGGTGCTCACCGATCGCGGTGCCCAGTTCCACTGGCCGGCCGGCGGCGTCGCCGACCCAAAACGGCAACCGCCCGGTGTGGCCCGCCGCGGGCACGACGATGACCTGGTCGCGGTTGATCTCCGTGATCCGCCAGCTGGAGGCCCCGAGGGTGAATACGTCCCCGACCCGGGACTCGTACACCATCTCCTCGTCGAGCTCCCCGACGCGCCGGGCCCCCTCCTCACCGGCGGCGAGGAAGACTCCGAACATGCCGCGGTCCGGGATCGTTCCGCCGCTCGTGGCCGCCAGCCGCTGGGCACCAGGGCGGGCTTGGAGCGTTCCCGCCGCCGGGTCGTACACCACCCGAGGTTTGAGGTCCGCGAAGTCGGTGCTGGGATAGTGCCCGCTGATCAGCTCGATCACGCCGTCGAAGGCATCCCGTGGCAGCGCTGCATAGGAGTACGCCCGGCGCAGCGCATGCCACCAGCGCTCCACGTCCAGCGTCCCGTGTGGTGCTTGTGCCTCCTCATTTTCCGACGCCAACGCCCCGGCCTCCGCGCCGGCCGGCGGATTCGTGAAACCCAGCTGGGCCTGCACCGCAGCGGCAATCGTCTGCTGCGCGAGCACGTCCAGGGCGTTCGTGATGATCTGCAGCGGTTCCAGCTCGCCCGCGTACAACCGCTGGGTGATGACGGTGGCGGCCTCGGCGTCCTGCTTATGCAGCGGGTAAATCGTAGCATGCGAGGTCGCGCCCACGGTGTGCCCGGCGCGGCCGCAGCGCTGCACCGCAGAAGCCACCGAGGGTGGGGCACCCACCTGCACCACGTGGTCCACCAGGCCCATGTCGATGCCGAGCTCCAGGGAGCTGGTGGCGACCACGCAGCGCAGGGTCCCGGACTTCAGCGCTGCCTCGATATCTGCGCGCTCTTCCTTGGATACCGAGCCGTGGTGGGCGCGAGCGATGACGGCCGGTACGCCGGTGACCCGGGTAGATTGCGCCATGAGCTGCGCGGGGTCGCGACGGGTGGGAGCGGCGATGGACTCCGGGTCGTGCTCCTCGGCCCACAGCTCGTTGAGCGCCCCGGTGAGCCGCTCAGCCGCGCGCCGGGAGTTCACGAAGACGAGTGTTGCCCGGTTCGCCATGACCTGCTGATAGATGGCGTGCTGAACGTGGGGCCAGACAGATTTTTGTTGCGGGAGGGCGGATTCCTTATCGACGCCACTGGCCACCCGTGCCCCGGACCCCAGGCCGGAGGCGCCACCCAGCCCTTCGCCGATGAGGCTGGGGCCGACGAGCGCCTCGTCGATCAGGGCTTCATCACCAGCGCCATCGCCCTCCGCAGGTCCGCCACCTTCTACGACACCGGCTGCGCTCTGGCTCCCGTCGACGCCCTCCTGGTCCCCGCTGGCCGGGTCCTCGTAGCGCGCGGCGTCGAGGTCTTCGGCAACCGGCGGATCCTGGAAGTCCGGCACCACGCTGCGGACCTGGACGTCCCAATCCTTTCTGATCGCCGGGTTAACCACCGTAACTGGGCGGTCGCCGCCGAGGAAGCTGGCCACCGCATCCACCGGGTTCACCGTCGCCGATAGCCCGATGCGCTGCACCGCCCGCCCGGTGAGCAGCTCCAACCGCTCCAGGGAGAGGGCCAGGTGGGCGCCACGCTTGGTTCCGGCCACCGCGTGGATCTCGTCTACGATGACCGTATCCACCCCACGCAGCGTCCCCGCCGCCTTCGAGGTCAGCATGAGGTACAGGGACTCCGGGGTGGTGATGAGGATCTCTGGCGGGTTACGCAGCAACTTTGCTCGCTCCGACTGCGGGGTGTCCCCGCTGCGCACACCCACCCGGACCGGGGCGACGTCCTCCCCCATCGCCGCGGCGGTGCGCGAGATACCTGCCAGCGGGGCGGCGAGGTTGCGGTCAACGTCCACTCCGAGTGCCTTGAGCGGCGAGATGTAGAGCACGCGGGTGGGGGTCTGTGGGTCGGTCTGATCCGCGGAGGGATGGGAAAGCACACCCGTGCGTGTCAGCTCGGAGAGCGACCACAGGAACGCCGCCAGCGTCTTACCGGAACCGGTGGGAGCAACGACCAAGGTGTTCTCCCCTGCGCTAATGGCCCGCCACGCCTGGGATTGGACAACCGTCGGCTCGTGGAACACGTCCCGGAACCACGCGGCTACTGGGGCATGAAATTGATCCAAGTCGGCGGAGGGCATGAGTACATACAACCAGAAGCGCTAAGGTGTAGACCATGACACAAGGACTAGGCCCAGGCGACGCGCTCGATGATGCCACTCTTTGCGCCCGTTTGGCCCGCAGCACCGGGGATATCCTCACCAGTATTCGCACTGCTGGTGCGCCCGACCCCCTCCTGGTGGACTCCGACGGGCTCGGTAAGTCAGGCGATAAGGTCGCCCAGGCCTGGATCGCGCGTGTGCTGAGCCTGCACCGCCCCGATGACGCCATCCTGTCCGAGGAGGCGGAGGACGACCCTTCCCGCCTGAACAAGTCCCGGGTGTGGGTGATCGACCCGCTGGACGGCACCCGCGAATACGCCAGCGCCCGCAATGATTGGGCCGTGCACATCGCGCTCGCGGTCGACGGCGAGGTTGCCGAGTCCGCGGTCGGCATGCCGGAAATGCACACCGTCTACACTGCGGCCGACTACCGGGAGGGCCGGGTGAAGGCTGACTTCGGTGAGCTGAACAACCGCCTCGTCATCAGCCAAAATTCCACTCCACAGATCGCGGTAGACGTGGCCGAGGATCTGGGCATGGAGATCACCCGCCTGGGCTCCTGCGGCGCGAAGGCCATGAGCGTGGTGCGTGGGGAAAACGATGCGTATATCCACGCCGGAGGCCAGTACGAGTGGGATAACGCCGCCCCGATCGGCGTCGCCCTAGCAGCAGGACTGCACTGCAGCCGCCTGGATGGATCGCCCGCGACATATAACGAGCCGGATCCGTACTTGCCGGACTTGGTAATCTGTCGCAAGGAAATCGCCGAGGACCTGCTGGCGAGCATCCAGAAGTTCCTCTAGCACCTACCCGGTGGCGGGCAACTGGCTGAGCTGTGGCCCTTTTGCCTAGACTATGAGGCATGTCAGAGGCTCAAACTTCCCCCACCATCGCCACGCCCTACGAGGACCTGCTCTCCAAGATCCTCGCGGAGGGCGCCAAGAAGGACGACCGCACCGGCACCGGCACGACGTCCCTGTTCGGTCAGCAGATCCGCTTTAATCTGGCGGAGTCCTTCCCGCTGATTACGACGAAGTCCGTGCACGTGAAGTCCGTGGTCGGCGAGCTGTTGTGGTTCCTCTCCGGGGACTCCAACGTCCGCTGGCTGCAGGATAACGGCATCCGCATCTGGAACGAGTGGGCCGATGAGGACGGCGACCTGGGCCCGGTCTACGGCGTGCAGTGGCGCAGCTGGCCGACCCCGGATGGCCGCCATATCGACCAGATCTCCCAGGCACTGGAGATGCTGAAGCAGAACCCAGATTCCCGCCGGAACATCGTCAGCGCGTGGAATGTCTCGGAGCTGGAGAACATGGCGCTTCCGCCCTGCCACCTGCTGTTCCAGCTGTACGTGGCCGATGGGAAGCTCTCCTGCCAGCTCTACCAGCGCAGCGCGGACATGTTCCTGGGCGTGCCATTCAACATCGCCAGCTATTCGCTGCTGACCCACATGTTCGCCCAGCAGACGGGCCTGGAGGTCGGCGAGTTCATCTGGACCGGTGGGGACTGCCACATCTACGACAACCACCGCGAGCAGGTGGAGCTGCAGCTTTCGCGCGAACCGCGCCCCTATCCGCAGCTGGAGCTGACTAAGGCCAAGGACATGTTCAGCTATGGCTTCGAGGACGTGAACTTCGTGGGCTACGACCCGCACCCGGTGATTAAGGCAAAGGTGGCTGTGTAATGGGAGTTTCGGAGTTTGGCGTCCAGAATAAACAGCGCCCCAGTGGTTACCGCGAGGGCGACTACCCCACCCTGACCCGGGAGGACGTCCCGGAAGGGGTGGAGATCGCGATGATCTGGGCTGAAACAACCGCCGGCATCATCGGCGATGGGGCGGAGATGCCCTGGTATCTGCCGGAGGACCTGAAGCACTTTAAGAACTCCACGATGGGTTATCCGGTCGTGATGGGCCGCACGAGCTGGGAGGCGCTGGGCAAGTACCGCCCGCTGCCGGGCCGCGAGAACTTCGTCATCACCCGTAGGGCCGACTATTCGGCTCCCGGTGGTCACGTGGTCGCTTCCATTAAGGACGGCATCGCAGCGGCCGCGGCATTTGCCCGCGGAGAAGGGTCGGGCGGCGAGGTCCCGGAGACGGCGTCGGAGGCGCTGCAGGACGACGGCCGGGTGACCGTATGGATCCTGGGTGGGGGCCAGGTATACGCGCAGTGCATGCCGATCGCGGACCGGGTGGTGATCACGGAGATCGACATGGTTGCTCCGGAGCGTTTCCAGGTTTATGCCCCGGCGATGGATGAGTCAGATTTTACGGTCGAGCGTTCCGAGTGGTTCGCATCGGATAAGGGCCACCCGGTCGACGAGGAGCCGAACGGGTTGCGCTACCGATTCGAGACGTGGCGCCGGAAGGCGTAGGTCTTACACGGGGGATGCAACGGGGGTAGGAATCAGCCCGGCCATATGGCCGGGTTTTTCTCTGCGATCGGCGTTTTTGCAGGTCTGGCGGAAATTTTCATAAAGGGTATCTATAAAGTTGAAAGTTTCCCATTGGAAACTTTGGAAAAAGCTCTAGATGACGGTAGATTCTTTCGCAATCGCAAAAGAATTGTGATGGTAATCACAGAAGCTTCGGTCCTGCGGCCGTAGCAAAACGTGAAGATCTGCACAGTCCCCAGGAAGGGAGAAAGAGTTGACCCAGCCGGCCACCCCCGCGCAACGGCATATCCCCACGCCCGATGAGTTCGTCGCCGCGCAACAATCACCCGAGTTCCAGGAACTTCGCTCAAAAATGCGCGGGTTCACCTTTCCCATGACCGTATTTTTCATCGTCTGGTTCGTCCTCTACGTCGGCCTGGCGATGTTTGCGCCGGACTTCATGGGGATCAAGATCTGGGGACACATCAACCTCGGCGTGCTCCTCGGCTTCGGCCAGTTCATTACGACCTTCCTGATCACGTACCTCTACGTGAAGTACGCAGACCGCGAAATTGAGCCCCGCGCCCAGTATGTTCGCGAGTCCCTCGAAGGCTCCCCCGCAACCCCAGCCAGCCAGGCTTCCCAGGGCTAGCGGCACCGCGCCCCGCTCACCCACGGATTAAAAAAGGAAAGGTCTCACTATGGATCTCATTCTTGCTGCGTCGCAGAAGACAAACCCGATCCTGAACATCAGCGTGTTCGTCGCCTTCATCGTGGTGACGATGTACATCGTGACGAAGGCTGCCGCCAAGCCACAGAAGTCCGCGACGGACTTCTACACGGGTGGCGCGTCCTTCACCGGTACCCAGAATGGTCTGGCCATCGCGGGTGACTACCTCTCGGCGGCGTCCTTCCTGGGCATCGTCGGCGCGATTGCGCTCACGGGCTACGACGGCTTCCTGTACTCCATCGGCTTCTTCGTTGCATGGCTCATCGCCCTGCTGCTGGTCGCCGAGCCGCTGCGTAACACCGGTAAGTTCACCATGGCGGACGTGCTCTCCTTCCGCCTGAAGCAGCGCCCGGTGCGCGTGGCCGCAGCTTTCGCGACCCTGTTCACCTCGCTGTTCTACCTGATCGCTCAGATGGCCGGTGCCGGCTCCCTGGTCTCCGTCCTGCTGGACCTGCACTCCAAGACTGCCCAGGCCGTCGTCGTCGTGGTCGTCGGCCTGGTGATGATGGCTTACGTCCTCATCGGCGGCATGAAGGGCACCACCTACGTGCAGATGATCAAGGCGGTTCTGCTGATCGCCGGTGTTGGTTTCATGTTCCTGATCATCGCTGTGATGTGGAAGGGCAACCTTTCCCAGCTCTTCGCTGACGCGGTGAACTCTCACGGTGACCCGGCGATCCTACAGCCTGGCCAGAAGTACGGCGCGACGACCGCAACGAAGTTCGACTTCATCTCCCTGGGTGTGGCCCTGGCACTTGGTGCCGCTGGCCTGCCGCACGTCCTGATGCGCTTCTACACGGTTCCGACCGCGAAGGAAGCACGTAAGTCCGTGACCTGGGCGATCGTCCTGATCGGCTCCTTCTACCTGCTGACCCTGTTCCTGGGCTTCGGCGCTGCCGCGCTGCTCTCCCCGGAGGACATCAAGAACGCGCCGGGTGGCGCGAACGCCGCCGCGCCGCTGCTGGCAATGGAGCTGGCCGGCCCGATCTTCATGGCCCTGATTTCCGCGGTCGCCTTCGCGACGGTGCTGGCTGTGGTCGCTGGCCTGGCAATTACCGCTTCTGCTTCCGTGGCACACGACTTCTACAACGGCGTGCTGCGCAACGGTCAGGCAACGGAGGAGGAGCAGGTCCGCGTGTCCCGCATCACGGTGGTCGTGATCTCGCTGGTCTCCATCGCGCTGGGCATCCTGGCGATGGACCAGAACGTGGCCTTCCTGGTCTCCCTGGCGTTCTGCATCGCTGCATCCGCTAACCTGCCGACGATCCTGTACTCCCTGTACTGGAAGAAGTTCAACACCACTGGCGCCGTGGCCTCCCTGTGGGTCGGCCTGGGCGTGGCGCTGGTCCTGATCTTCTTCTCCCCGGCTGTCTCCGGTGCAGAGACCGCGATGTTCCCGAACGTGGACTTCTCGTGGTTCCCGCTGACTAACCCGGGTCTGGTCTCCATCCCAGCTGGCTTCATCGCCGGTATCGTGGGCACCTACCTTGGCAAGGGTGACGAGGATCCGAAGCTGCAGTCCGAGATGGAGGTTCGCTCCCTCACCGGTGTTGGTGTGGAGGCTCCGGTCGACCACTAAGCCACTCCCCTAGGCTCCTCGCCTTGGATAAGCCCAGCCACTTGGTCAACGGTGGCTGAGCAACACCCCCGCCGCATCTGGCTAGTTCCGGAAGCTGCGGGGGTACCTTGTATCATGAGTGGTCGTGCCCGCAGGGTGCGGTCGCACAGCCCCAGTAGCTCAGTGGATAGAGCACGGCTCTCCTAAAGCCGGTGTCGGAGGTTCGATTCCTCTCTGGGGCGCTTTTTTGTTTTTTGCCCTCAGCTTGACCATCACTAGTCCCACCAACCCACCCACCTACATTGTGTTAGCCTAACCTAAGAATAAGGCGTGGGTGCGGGCATTCTCTTCCCACAGCACCCCAGTGTTTGAAGGACAGTGATGGTTATGGCTGCCCAGCCGCAAAACTCAGCGCCGAAGCGCAAACCCCGTAAGGCCAACGAAGCAACCGTGACTGGCCGTCGCCAGCTCTCGCCGGATCTCGTTCGTTTGAGCTTGAACTCTCCTGCATTTGTGGGCAAGCAGCTGGAGTTTACAGATCACTACATCAAGTTCCTCTTCGCGCCAGAGAGCGCCGATTACTCGTGGCCATTCGATCTCGAAAAGGTCCGCGAGGAGCAGCCCAGGGAAAACCAGCCAGTGACCCGAACCTACACCCTGATTAACCTGGACCCAGCAACCGGGGACTTCGACGTGGACTTCGTCACCCACGGTGATTCTGGCCTGGCCGCTCCCTGGGCACGCACGGCTGAGGTCGGGGCAAAGATCGGCTTCTTCGGCCCGGGTGGCGCGTGGGGCCCCGGGGAAGAATATGAGCACTTTGTCTTCGCTGGCGATGAATCCGCGGCACCAGCCATCGGTGCGGGACTGAAGCACCTCCCCGAGGGAGCCACGGCGACCGCCTATATCGAGATCGAGGCAGAGGACCGGAAGTTTGAGCTCCCTACCCGCGAGGGCGTGGACGTCAACTGGGTTATCCGCGATGGGGCAACCCACGGCACGGAGCTTTCTCGCGTGGTGCGCTCGGCCGGTGTGCCAACGGGCAAGAAGACCAGCTGGTTTATCCACGGTGTCGCCGAGATGATTAAGGAAATGCGCCGCTTCCTCTTCGTCGACTCGGAGATCCCCCGCGCCGACGTTTCGATTTCTGGTTACTGGCGGATCGGCATGACCGAGGACCAGTGGCAGTCCTCGAAGCGCGAATTCAATGCTGAGATTGAGCAAGAGGAAGCACAAGCCCAGGCCTAACGCTTGCTCGCAGACCTAGCGCTCGCAAGCACCCCCTTTGAGCGGGCGAAAGCCTAGGCGGGCTGGAGCTCCCGCTCCGCCTTGGGATCTGCCTCTGCGCCTGTGGCCGCATTGCCCTCGGCAGCGACGGCAGACTTCCGTCGCCTTGCCAGGAGCCTGTCCACCGCCAACATGGCAGCAAAGCTGATCCCCAGCAGTGGCAGAAACAGGCCAACCGGGATCGCAACGAGAGCAATGATCACCCAGTCGATGCGGCTGAGGTTCGCCTGCCCCTTCTCAGGTATGTCACGGCAACGCCGATCGCGACGACGCCGATGAGCGCTCCCACCGGGAGCAGGATCACCGGCAGAGGATTGATCACCACTCCGTCTCCTTGCGAGGGCCTGTACTCGTAGTAGAGCGCTGAGCCCCATGCGACGAGAAGACACGCGGCCCCGACCCCGTTTAGCGCGTTGAGGACCAGAACCCCCGAGCTCCACAGAGCCAGAAACAGGAGAAAGGCGGCGAGAACAGTCGCAGCCCAAACCAGGGGCCAGGACACCGACTCGGCAAGAGTAAATGCGACCGCAGAGCACAGGCCGACGAGAGCCTGCAAAACAATTGTCGCCAGCAGGTAGGCGCGGCGAGAACCCGATTCCACTGGGGCAGTAGCCGGAGCGGGCACAGATTTCACTGAACGAGTCATGAGGCGACTTTCTGACGCATTGTGTCCTCTAGCGAAGACTGACAGTACCTCTATTCTCGTTGCTATTCGACAAAAATACACCCTTCTAAACGTATAAACGTTTGCTGACAAAGCATTTTTAGGGGCGTAGCCTCAGGGGCATGAGGTACCAAAAAAGTTGCACTATCCATCGCCCTCTCCTGCACCTTGGCGGGAACGCTGAGCGCGTGCAGCGATGATGGCACCGCCACCGAATCTACCGATGCCAGCTCGCCGGCAACCGTCACCCAGACGATGAAGGAGTCGAACCCCTCGGCGGCGAAGGACCAGCCGAAGCCTGAGCCGACGAGGAAGTCCCCGGCACAGGAGAGCGAGCCGGGCAAGAAGCCGGATAAGCAGTGCGGAGACCTCCCCGCCGAGGAGGCGCTCCGACAAAACGTGGGCAAGCTCGCCTCCCCAAAGGGCACTGACTGGACATGGAACACGTCGTATGCCGGCACGGATCTCTACGACCCTTGTGCTGATCTTTCGCCCATCGTGCTGACCATCGACGGCGCAACCGGATCCAGCCCGTACCACATCATGCTCTTCCACAAGGGCGAGTACCTGGGCACCGCTACCGCCGAACCGCAGGGCTTCTCCCCCGACGTCAAACAGGTCGACGGGAAGACCCTGGCAGTGACCTACTTCTACACCAAGCCCGGCGAGGCTAACGCTGAACGCTCGGGCGAAGCCCACGCCACCTTCACCTGGGATCCGACACAGGAGAAGGTCGTCATGAACGGCGAACTGCCGCCGAAGCCTTAGTCCTGGTCCGCCAAGGCCCCACCCTCACTACTCCCCCAGGTCAGCTTTATACCTGGGGCGAAGTAATCTCATAGCCATGAGGCTCCACAATGTTGCGCTACCACTGGCTCTTTCCTGCGTCCTCGCGGGAGGACTGGTCGCGTGCAGCAGTGACGGCAGCGACGCTGCCGACTCCGCTTCCCCCGTCACCATCACCCAGACGGTGAAGAAGACGCGGCCCGCGGAAAGCAAGGACCGGGCCAAGCCAAAGCCAACGAGAAAGGCCCAGGAGAGCGAGCCAAGCAAAAAAGACCCGCCCCAAGCGGTGCGGAGACCTTTCCGCCGAGGAGGCGCTGGCACAGAACGTGGGTAAGCTTCCGACCCCTGATTACATCAGCCGGGACTGGAACACCGAGTTTGCCGGCACGGGTCTTTACGACCCTTGCGCTGATCTCTCGCCTATCGTCCTCACGATTGATATGGCAACAGCTTCCAGCCCATACCACATCATGCTCTTCCACCGGGGCGAGTACCTGGGCACCGCCACCGCCGAACCGCAAGGCTTCTCCCCCGCCGTCAAGCAGGTCGACGACCAGACGATCGCGGTGACCTACTTCTACACCAAACCCGGCGAGGCCAACGCTATGCGCTCCGGCGAAGCCCACGCGACCTTCACCTGGGACCCGGCACAGGAGAAGGTCATCATGGACGGCAATCTGCCGCCACGGGGCTAGGTCACGCGCCACCGACTGGCGCCCCGCTACAACAGGAACCACCCACATCCCAGGCCTACCCCTGGCCTGGGATGTGCATTAATCTCAAAGCATGAGGCACCACAATGTCGCGCTAGCCCTCGCCCTCTCCTGCGCTCTCGCGGGAACGTTGGCCGCGTGCAGCGGCGACGACTCCACCACCGACGCCACCGGGAACAGCGCACCAACGAGCGCCAGCCAGAGCAGCGTCGTCCCAACCACGGCGACAGCGCCGCAGACCACAGAGAGCTCCCCCAAGCACAAGCCGGAGCCGACCAGGAAGCCGCGCGACACCGAGCCCCGCACGCAGTGTGGCAACCTCTCCGCCCAAGAACTCGTGGCCACACATGTCGATAAGCTCCCACCACCTCCCTCCACCGAGAGCTCGTGGGACACCGAGCGCGCCGGCATCGGCCTCTACGACCCCTGCGCCGAACTCTCCCCCATCGACATCACCGTGGAGGGCGCAACAGCTACCAGTCCGCACCACATCATGCTCTTCCACAAGGACCAGTACCTAGGTGTGATGTCCAGGGACGTTGTTGAGTCGGTCGAAGGGTACGCCGCCAATCGCAGAGTGGTGTCGGTGGTGGTTGTAGAAGTGGAGCCAGCCGGGCAGCGCCAGGCGTCGTTCGGCCTCTGAACCGTAAAACCTGGCATAGGCCCAGCCGTCCCCGAGCGTGCGGTGGAATCGCTCGATCTTCCCGTTCGTCTGCGGCCGGTAGGGGCGTGTCCGCTTGTGTCGGATGCCGAGCCGAGCGCAGAAGTCCCTCCATGCGTGGGATCTGTATGCCGACCCGTTGTCGGATAGGACTCGCTCGACGGTCACGCCTCGTTCGGCGAACCAGGCCACGGCGCGTTCGAGAACTCCCACCGCTGTGCTCGCCTGCTCATCCGACCAGATTTCTGCGTATGCGACGCGGGAGTGGTCGTCGATGACTGTGTGAACGAACGCCGTCCCGGTGCGCGGCTTGTGATCTTTTCCTCGTGGTAATCCCGGAGTCGCGAGCTTGTTCCGTGCGCCTTGCTGCCGACCTACGTAACGATGTCCACCGCCGTCGGGGATGTTGCCGAACTTCGTGACATCGACATGAATCAACGATCCCGGATGAGGATGCTCATATCGCCGCAATGGCTCGCCAGTGACACGATCGATATGCGAGAGGCGGTTCACGCGGCAACGGACGAGGACCGCGTGAACAGTCGACGTCGAGAGACCAAGTCGCGCAGCGATCTGGGCTGGCCCCAGTCGAAGCCGCCAGCGCAGGTTGATGATCTTCTTCTTGACATGCTCGGGCGTCCTGCCTGGGATCCGGTGCGGCTTGCTGGAGCGATCCTGCATCCCAAACTCACCCTCTTCCCGGTAGCGGCCTGCCCATTTCCGGGCAGTGATCGGGGAGACCATGAACATCTTGGGGTCGTTTGCGGGAGGGGGCGGAATCCTACGCTAAGGCTTTGGCCAGCGATATTCTCCGGTGAGATTGATGTGTTCCCATCCGAGCGGCGAAACATGGGCCAAGAGATCGGGCGATAGCAGCTTTCCATCGCGTTTCTGGTTTGCAACGACCTCGCCGAGCTTCATGGTGTTCCAGAAGATGATGATGGCGGCGAGCAGATTCATGCCGGCGATGCGGTAATGCTGGCCTTCGGCGGAACGGTCGCGGATTTCACCGCGGCGGTGGAAGCTGATTGCCCGCTTCAGCGCATGATGAGCTTCGCCTTTGTTGAGCCCGATCTGGGCACGCCGTTGGAGTTCGGCATCCAGAATCCAGTCGATCATGAACAGGGTGCGCTCGACGCGACCGACTTCCCGCAGGGCTGTCGCGAGCTCGTTCTGCCGCGGATAGGAGGCGAGTTTCCGCAGAATCTGGCTTGGCGCGACGGTCCCGGCAGCAATGGTGGCGGCGATGCGCAGGATGTCGGGCCAATTGCGCTCGATCATGGCTTGGTTGACCTTTCCGCCGATCAACGCTCGCAGGTGCGCCGGGGCGGCCGACGGATTGAACGCGTAGAGCCGTTTGGATGGCAGGTCGCGGATGCGCGGAGCGAACCGGTAGCCGAGAATGGCACATGCGGCAAAGACGTGATCGGTGAAGCCGCCCGTGTCGGTGAACTGCTCGCGGATATGGCGTCCAGCATCGTTCATCAGCAGGCCATCGAGGATGTAAGGCGCTTCGCTTGCCGTTGCAGGAATCACCTGGGTTGCGAACGGCGCATATTGGTCGGAGACGTGGCTATAGGCTTTCAGGCCCGGGGTATTGCCATATTTCGCGTTGACCAGGTTCATGGCCTCACCTTGCTCTGTAGCGACGAAGAACTGTCCGTCGCTCGAAGCCGACGTGCCCATGCCCCAGAACCGGGCCATGGGTAACGCTGCCTGTGCCTCGACCACCATGGCCAGCGCCCGGTCATAGGCTTCGCCCTCGACATGCCACCGTCCAATGCGGATCAATTCCCAGAAGGTGTGGGTGTTTGTCGCATCCGCCATTTTGCGCAAGCCGAGGTTGATCCCTTCCGCCAAGATAACGTTCATTAGCCCGATCCGGTCAGCGCAGGGTGCTCCTGTGCGCAGATGGGTGAACGCTTCGGTGAAGCCGGTCGCCGCATCCACCTCCAGCAGGAGATCGGTGATGCGCGTGGGCGGGATCTGCTTGTAGAGATCGAGCACCAGATCTTCGGCGCCTGTCGGCGCGGCGGCTTCGAGTTTCTCGATATGCAGAACGCCGTTTTCAATCGACCCGCCCGGGATCGTGCCTGCGCGAGCGGCACGGCCAAGCTCGCGCAACCGCATGTCGAGGCGAGCTTGCCGGTCTGCCAGCCATTCCTCCGGCCGCAATGGCACAGCGAGACGACCGCCTTCCGCGATGGCTTGTGCCGGAACGAGTGCGTGTTTCAGATCGCCATAGCGCCGGGACCTAGTAAGCCAGACATCTCCGGAGCGGAACGCATCGCGCAGATGGAACAGCACCGCGATCTCCCATAGGCGAGCGTCGCCAGCCCTCTGGGCCCGAAGGTGGCGATGCCATTTCGAGCTGGGCCGCAAGAAGCTGGTCATCGCGGCATCGTTCAAACCGGTACGAAGGGCCGTCACCGCTTCCAGAAGCGGCAGTGCAACGGGCGCAGCTCGCAGATCGAGCAGGCGCAACATGCGTGGAGCGTATCGGCGGAAGCGGTGATAACCGTCGAGCACATGATTGAGCGGATCGTCGGCCATGGTGGCGGTCAGCCTGGTTGCCATTGCAACAAGGGTTTTTTAAGCCGTCCCACCCTGACCCACTCGCGATGACATCGCCCAGCGGCTGGCCATCATCCTGTGCATCGACCAGGGCGCCCCCGATCTCGGCGAAGGATTTCAGGGTGTCACGCACCACCCCCGCTTCGTCTGCGACCTTTGCATGGCAAATACGCTCCGAAGCACGGTAGAGACGGCCGACGATCCGGTCGTGGGTTTCGACCACTGCGTCGGCCAACATCGCCTGCCATTCCGAGACGCAAACAGCCAAGATCGCAAGCCGCCTGTCCTCCGGGAGATCGCGCATGCCGTCGGCATAATACCGTTCACCCTGCCTGCGCAGACGAGTCACCCGATGGGCAGGAACGCCGGCAAGCAGATCCTCGGGGAGATCGACGCGTTGCAGATATTCGAGCCGGTCGAGCAGCCGGTTGGCCGACGAAGAGTTCGAGCCAGGCTCGAACTGGCGCAGCCACACAAAACGGGTCACCCGATCATCAGCCGTCTCCTCGAGCAATGCCAGCAACTGTTCTCGGATCGACATAGGCAGCCGACTGGCGATCCTCGTCTCGATGCGTCGCTCGGCATCGACGAGAGCCGCGGCACAAAGCCGCTCGATCGTGGATGTCGCGGGAAGGACAGTGCGGGTGCGTCGGCACTCGGCTACGAAGCGACGGGCGATATCCTCGTTCGACACCGCCATCTCGGCTTCTCGGAACAACCATTCCTTCAGCTCGCTCGCACCACGTCCGGAGAAGGTGCGGAAGCCGTAGAGCCCCCGTAACTCGGCAAGATGCTCGTGCCGTGTTTCCTCGCGGGCAGCATAGTCTACGAGATCGTCGGCACCCAGGCCAAGCTGCGCTCCGATAAATTCGATGACCTCTGCAGGGATCAGTTCGCCTGGAGCCAGCACCCGGCCGGGATAGCGCAGGACACACAATTGCAGGGCGAAGCCGAACCTGTTGTGAGCGCGCCGACGCAGCCTGATATGCCCAAAGTCTTCATCACTCAGCGTATAGTGCTTGAGCAAATCCGTCTGTGAAGTCGGCAAGCGCAACAGCGCGTCTTTCTGCCGATCGGTTAGAGTGACGCGACGCGGCATACATGTTCCTTTTTCAAAATCTGATAGCGTTCAAGACGCTTTGTTTATGAAGCTGGTTGAGATACATTTCCAGAGGTCAATGCAATCGTGGCCGAAGCGCCGCCTCAAACCAACGTTTGTGATACATGCTGATCGGATATGCCCGCGTCTCCAAAGCCGATGGCTCGCAGTCTCTCGACCTGCAGCACGACGCCTTGCGCGCCGCAGGTGTCGAACGGGACAATATCTATGATGATCTTGCTTCCGGCGGTCGTGATGATCGCCCTGGCTTGACTGCCTGCCTCAAGTCATTGCGTGACGGCGATGTGCTGGTGGTCTGGAAGCTCGATCGCCTCGGACGATCGCTTGCCCATCTGGTCAACACGGTGAAGGAGCTGTCAGACCGCAAGATCGGCCTGCGGGTTCTGACTGGAAAGGGCGCTCAGAGGCACTGTTGCAAAGTTAGCGATGAGGCAGCCTTTTGTCTTATTCAAAGGCCTTACATTTCAAAAACTCTGCTTACCAGGCGCATTTCGCCCAGGGGATCACCATAATAAAATGCTGAGGCCTGGCCTTTGCGTAGTGCACGCATCACCTCAATACCTTTGATGGTGGCGTAAGCCGTCTTCATGGATTTAAATCCCAGCGTGGCGCCGATTATCCGTTTCAGTTTGCCATGATCGCATTCAATCACGTTGTTCCGGTACTTAATCTGTCGGTGTTCAACGTCAGACGGGCACCGGCCTTCGCGTTTGAGCAGAGCAAGCGCGCGACCATAGGCGGGCGCTTTATCCGTGTTGATGAATCGCGGGATCTGCCACTTCTTCACGTTGTTGAGGATTTTACCCAGAAACCGGTATGCAGCTTTGCTGTTACGACGGGAGGAGAGATAAAAATCGACAGTGCGGCCCCGGCTGTCGACGGCCCGGTACAGATACGCCCAGCGGCCATTGACCTTCACGTAGGTTTCATCCATGTGCCACGGGCAAAGATCGGAAGGGTTACGCCAGTACCAGCGCAGCCGTTTTTCCATTTCAGGCGCATAACGCTGAACCCAGCGGTAAATCGTGGAGTGATCGACATTCACTCCGCGTTCAGCCAGCATCTCCTGCAGCTCACGGTAACTGATGCCGTATTTGCAGTACCAGCGTACGGCCCACAGAATGATGTCACGCTGAAAATGCCGGCCTTTGAATGGGTTCATGTGCAGCTCCATCAGCAAAAGGGGATGATAAGTTTATCACCACCGACTATTTGCAACAGTGCCAACCCATGTTATATTGCACAAGATAAAAATATATCATCATGAACAATAAAACTGTCTGCTTACATAAACAGTAATACAAGGGGTGTTATGAGCCATATTCAACGGGAAACGTCTTGCTCGAGGCCGCGATTAAATTCCAACCTGGATGCTGATTTATATGGGTATAGATGGGCTCGCGATAATGTCGGGCAATCAGGTGCGACAATCTATCGATTGTATGGGAAGCCCAATGCGCCAGAGTTGTTTCTGAAACATGGCAAAGGTAGCGTTGCCAATGATGTTACAGATGAGATGGTCAGACTAAACTGGCTGACGGCATTTATGCCTCTTCCGACCATCAAGCATTTTATCCGTACTCCTGATGATGCATGGTTACTCACCACTGCGATCCCCGGGAAAACAGCATTCCAGGTATTAGAAGAATATCCTGATTCAGGTGAAAATATTGTTGATGCGCTGGCAGTGTTCCTGCGCCGGTTGCATTCGATTCCTGTTTGTAATTGTCCTTTTAACAGCGATCGCGTATTTCGTCTCGCTCAGGCGCAATCACGAATGAATAACGGTTTGGTTGATGCTAGTGATTTTGATGACGAGCGTAATGGCTGGCCTGTTGAACAAGTCTGGAAAGAAATGCATAAGCTTTTGCCATTCTCACCGGATTCAGTCGTCACTCATGGTGATTTCTCACTTGATAACCTTATTTTTGACGAGGGGAAATTAATAGGTTGTATTGATGTTGGACGAGTCGGAATCGCAGACCGATACCAGGATCTTGCCATCCTATGGAACTGCCTCGGTGAGTTTTCTCCTTCATTACAGAAACGGCTTTTTCAAAAATATGGTATTGATAATCCTGATATGAATAAATTGCAGTTTCATTTGATGCTCGATGAGTTTTTCTGATAGTTAGTCTTTGTAGAGACACAAACCTGAAATTCCGGACACCGCGCTTCAGGACATCTCCCTGGACGCCGATATCTGGCAGTATCCGGACGGGGCACTGTTGCAAATAGTCGGTGGTGATAAACTTATCATCCCCTTTTGCTGATGGAGCTGCACATGAACCCATTCAAAGGCCGGCATTTTCAGCGTGACATCATTCTGTGGGCCGTACGCTGGTACTGCAAATACGGCATCAGTTACCGTGAGCTGCAGGAGATGCTGGCTGAACGCGGAGTGAATGTCGATCACTCCACGATTTACCGCTGGGTTCAGCGTTATGCGCCTGAAATGGAAAAACGGCTGCGCTGGTACTGGCGTAACCCTTCCGATCTTTGCCCGTGGCACATGGATGAAACCTACGTGAAGGTCAATGGCCGCTGGGCGTATCTGTACCGGGCCGTCGACAGCCGGGGCCGCACTGTCGATTTTTATCTCTCCTCCCGTCGTAACAGCAAAGCTGCATACCGGTTTCTGGGTAAAATCCTCAACAACGTGAAGAAGTGGCAGATCCCGCGATTCATCAACACGGATAAAGCGCCCGCCTATGGTCGCGCGCTTGCTCTGCTCAAACGCGAAGGCCGGTGCCCGTCTGACGTTGAACACCGACAGATTAAGTACCGGAACAACGTGATTGAATGCGATCATGGCAAACTGAAACGGATAATCGGCGCCACGCTGGGATTTAAATCCATGAAGACGGCTTACGCCACCATCAAAGGTATTGAGGTGATGCGTGCACTACGCAAAGGCCAGGCCTCAGCATTTTATTATGGTGATCCCCTGGGCGAAATGCGCCTGGTAAGCAGAGTTTTTGAAATGTAAGGCCTTTGAATAAGACAAAAGGCTGCCTCATCGCTAACTTTGCAACAGTGCCCGCTCAGATCGACACCACGACTGCGTCCGGTCGCATGGTGTTCGGAATCTTCGCCACCTTGGCCGAGTTCGAGCGGGATCTGATCCGAGAGCGCACCATGGCGGGTCTCGCCTCCGCGAGAGCGCGCGGTCGCAAGGGCGGACGAAAATTCGCGCTCACCAAAGCTCAGGTGCGTCTCGCGCAAGCCGCCATGGCCCAGCGCGATACTTCAGTTTCCGATCTCTGCAAGGAACTCGGCATCGAGCGCGTCACTCTCTACCGATATGTCGGTCCCAAAGGCGAGCTCAGAGACCATGGAAAGCATGTTCTCGGACTTACGTAGCAACTCGTTTCTTTTCGCAGGTTGAGCCACCTCCGCGCTTCATCAGAAAACTGAAGGAACCTCCATTGAATCGAACTAATATTTTTTTTGGTGAATCGCATTCTGACTGGTTGCCTGTCAGAGGCGGAGAATCTGGTGATTTTGTTTTTCGACGTGGTGACGGGCATGCCTTCGCGAAAATCGCACCTGCTTCCCGCCGCGGTGAGCTCGCTGGAGAGCGTGACCGCCTCATTTGGCTCAAAGGTCGAGGTGTGGCTTGCCCCGAGGTGATCAACTGGCAGGAGGAACAGGAGGGTGCATGCTTGGTGATAACGGCAATTCCGGGAGTACCGGCGGCTGATCTGTCTGGAGCGGATTTGCTCAAAGCGTGGCCGTCAATGGGGCAGCAACTTGGCGCTGTTCACAGCCTATCGGTTGATCAATGTCCGTTTGAGCGCAGGCTGTCGCGAATGTTCGGACGCGCCGTTGATGTGGTGTCCCGCAATGCCGTCAATCCCGACTTCTTACCGGACGAGGACAAGAGTACGCCGCAGCTCGATCTTTTGGCTCGTGTCGAACGAGAGCTACCGGTGCGGCTCGACCAAGAGCGCACCGATATGGTTGTTTGCCATGGTGATCCCTGCATGCCGAACTTCATGGTGGACCCTAAAACTCTTCAATGCACGGGTCTGATCGACCTTGGGCGGCTCGGAACAGCAGATCGCTATGCCGATTTGGCACTCATGATTGCTAACGCCGAAGAGAACTGGGCAGCGCCAGATGAAGCAGAGCGCGCCTTCGCTGTCCTATTCAATGTATTGGGGATCGAAGCCCCCGACCGCGAACGCCTTGCCTTCTATCTGCGATTGGACCCTCTGACTTGGGGTTGATGTTCATGCCGCCTGTTTTTCCTGCTCATTGGCACGTTTCGCAACCTGTTCTCATTGCGGACACCTTTTCCAGCCTCGTTTGGAAAGTTTCATTGCCAGACGGGACTCCTGCAATCGTCAAGGGATTGAAACCTATAGAAGACATTGCTGATGAACTGCGCGGGGCCGACTATCTGGTATGGCGCAATGGGAGGGGAGCAGTCCGGTTGCTCGGTCGTGAGAACAATCTGATGTTGCTCGAATATGCCGGGGAGCGAATGCTCTCTCACATCGTTGCCGAGCACGGCGACTACCAGGCGACCGAAATTGCAGCGGAACTAATGGCGAAGCTGTATGCCGCATCTGAGGAACCCCTGCCTTCTGCCCTTCTCCCGATCCGGGATCGCTTTGCAGCTTTGTTTCAGCGGGCGCGCGATGATCAAAACGCAGGTTGTCAAACTGACTACGTCCACGCGGCGATTATAGCCGATCAAATGATGAGCAATGCCTCGGAACTGCGTGGGCTACATGGCGATCTGCATCATGAAAACATCATGTTCTCCAGTCGCGGCTGGCTGGTGATAGATCCCGTCGGTCTGGTCGGTGAAGTGGGCTTTGGCGCCGCCAATATGTTCTACGATCCGGCTGACAGAGACGACCTTTGTCTCGATCCTAGACGCATTGCACAGATGGCGGACGCATTCTCTCGTGCGCTGGACGTCGATCCGCGTCGCCTGCTCGACCAGGCGTACGCTTATGGGTGCCTTTCCGCAGCTTGGAACGCGGATGGAGAAGAGGAGCAACGCGATCTAGCTATCGCGGCCGCGATCAAGCAGGTGCGACAGACGTCATACTAGATATCAAGCGACTTCTCCTATCCCCTGGGAACACATCAATCTTACCGGAGAATATCGTTGGCCAAAGCCTTAGCGTAGGATTTCGCCCTCTCCCGCAAACGACCCCATCTTTGCGGCGATCGTGGCCGGATAGCCGTCTTCGACAATCAGCCGAGCTAACCGGAGACGGGCACGAGGAGTGAGAAGAGCGTTCGGATGGGTCATCAATTGGCCTCCGCCGCGGTCTTCGTAAGCGCGCGTCTGGTGAGAAGCATGATGACGAGAGCGATCGCTGTCAGCACCGAAGCGACCCAAACCGGCGCGAGCAGCCCCAGCCCGGTCGCGAGCCCGAGCGCACCAAGCACGGGCCCCGCTGCAGCTCCGATATTCAATGCTGCGGTTGCGTACGAACCGCCCATCGTTGGCGCACCCGATGCTGCATACAGCACACGCGTGATCAGAGTACTGCCGACGCCGAACGACAGGAATCCCTGAACGAGGACGAGGACGATAAGCGCAACGGGATGAGATGCGACCACTGCCAACACGATCCAGCCTGTCAGCAATAGCGGTCCGCCGACTGCGAGCACGAGGCCAGGTCGTTGATCTGATAGTCGTCCTGCGATCGTGACGCCAAGGAACGATCCGATGCCGAACATCACCAGCGCGACGGACACCCACGCTTCGGCCAAGCCCGCGGTCTCGGTCACGATGGGTGCCAGGAAGGTGAATGCCGCAAAGGTCCCTCCGTTGATCAGCGCTCCGAGTGCCATGGCCAGGATGAGCCGCGGCGTCGCCAACTGGCTGAGCTCGACACGGAGCCTTGGTGAGGTCGCGCTAGTCTCGCTCCGACCAACATTGTTCGTGACGCCACGAATGACTCCAACGGCCGCGGGAATACAGAGGATGGCGATCGCCCAGAACGTCGTTCGCCAGCCCAGCGCTGTGCCGAGCAGTGCCCCGGCGGGGACGCCCACGACGGTTGCGATCGTCGTGCCGGAGAGCAGGATCGACAGTGCACGCCCCTTCTGGTTCGCTGGCACGAGGGTAGTGGCCGTGCTCAGTGCTACGGCGAGGAATCCTGCGTTTGCGAGAGCGCTGAGCACCCGGGTGATGAGCAGGAGAGAGAACACTGGTGTCATCGCTCCGATGACGTGGCTTCCCGCGAACACGAGAAGGCAAACGATCAATGTGAGCCGCGGTGGCCAACGGCGAGCGAATGCCGCCATCACTGGCGCGCCGACGACCATACCGACTGCGAATGCGGAGGTCAGCAGGCCCGCAGTGCCGACCGAGACGTCAAGTTCGGTCGCGATCGCGGGGAGCAATCCCGCGAGCATGAATTCTGAAGTGCCCATGACGAAGACCGCCAGGGCAAGCATGTAGAGGGCAAAAGGCATCGAGTACTCCGAGGTGTGAGATCAAGAAATGGTTCTTCTTGTCACCACGGCCAGCGCCCCGGGTACGCCAGACATACGCCCACACAGATCGTGGGCGTCGTAACTAGTGGTTCAAGGGGCTGGCGGTGTGACCGACAACCCCTGACCTGTCTGATTCGGGACTCGACATGCCCCAAACTCTAACATGCCTTCAAGAGAGTGTCTAATGGTTTGTGTGTGAGGGGTTTCCCTTACATGAAGGAGATAAACCATAATGGATTCTGTGGCGAAACGAGATCCAGAAGATTCCGCGAAGATTAAAGCGATCGAGCAAAGACTGCTGGCAAACCCCGAGATAGCCAAGCTAATTGACGAGCTGGGAACCACCGCGACCGACGCGAATGATTTGGTGCGCGGGCTCTTGCAGGCCTCGGTCACCCGCGGGCTAGAAGCCGAAATGGATGCTCATTTGGGCTATTCCAAAGGCGACCGGGAGGCCAAATCGGCTGGTGGTGGCGATAATTACCGCAATGGTTCGTATGTCAAAAAGGTTGATTCGAACTACGGCCCGGTCGATGTCACCGTCCCACGCGATCGCCAGGGCACATTTTTGCCGACCATGGTGCCCAAAGGCTCACGCCGGTTGACTGATGTCGATGACATGATCATTAGCTTGTATGCCGGTGGCATGACAGTGCGCGATATCCAGCATCATATGGCCACAGCGATGAGAGTTGATATCTCTCACGAGACGATTTCCGCGGTAACTGATGCGGTGCTAGATGAGGTCATGATCTGGCAAAACCGGCAGCTAGACGAGTTTTACCCAGTAATATTTCTTGACGCGCTGCGGATTAAAGTCCGCGACGGTGGACGCGTAGTCAACAAGTCCGCCTATTTGGTTATCGGCGTGGATATGGACGGTATCAAACACATCCTGGGTATCTGGTTGGCGAAAGAAGAAGGCGCCTCCTTCTGGGCTCATGTGTGCGCGAACCTGGCAAGCCGTGGAGTCCAGGACGTGTTTATTGTCTGCTGCGATGGTTTGAAAGGCCTGCCGGAAGCGGTGGAAGCAACGTGGCCGGATTCGATGGTCCAGACCTGTGTGGTGCATTTGATTCGGGCAGCAAACCGGTGGGTAGCCTACGGTGATCGCAAGGCAGTATCTGCGTCGTTGAAGAAGGTCTACACCGCCCCGGATGAAACAACCGCCAAGGCAGCGCTGGAGGAATTCGCCGACTCAGAACTGGGCCAGAAATATCCCCAATCAGTCAAGGTCTGGACGGATGCGTGGGATCGTTTCGTGCCGTTTCTGCAGTTCCCGCCGATGGCCAGGAAGGTTATCTATACGACAAACTCGATTGAGTCGATGAATAACGAGCTGCGTAAAGCCACCCGTAACCGTGTGCAGTTTACCAATGACGATTCTGCGATTAAGACGCTGTGGTTGATGATCTGCAATATCGAGGATAAACGCGCGGCCAAACGCGCGAAACAGGGCAAGAAAGCTGCGGCTACCAGCGGAAGACTCATCGAAGGCAGCAAGGTCACCAACTGGAAACAAGCCATAAACCAGATGGCAGTGGCCTATCCCGAACGATTCACAAACTACCTATAAAACACTTACCCGAAAGCCCCACACACAAACAGCTTGACAGGCTCGCCTTCAATGGCAAGCGGTCTGGACAGATACTTCTTGAATCGGCACGGTGTCATTACGGGCGGGGGCCAGAACAACGTCCCTGGACATCACACCTAGGCACCGCCACGCCTGAGCCCCGCAGCTTCGCCCCCGACATGAAGCTACTCAACACGCAGACGGTCTCCGTGACGTACTACTACGCCAAGCCCGGCGACCCGAAGGATCAACCTTCCGGCCGGGCACACGTGAACTTTATTTGGGATCACGCGAAGAAGAAGGTCATCATGGACGGCAATCTTCCCCCGAGAGGCTAGTTGCCGTCGTGCCCAGAGAGCAGATTCAGAAAATCCGGCACGTCCGCAGCAACGTCGTTGCCGGAGCTGCGCTTGACCTGCGAAGAAGGCCCCAGCCCCTCGACGGCGCCGGAGACCCGCGCGATCTCGTCGGCGAGCTGGCTGGCGGCGCGTTCGATGCGCCGGTCGAGGTTCTCCTCGCCACCGAAATCATCAGTGGCTGCGAAAACTGCAGTGCTCATGACGTCCGCGCGCAGGTAGCTCAGCAGCGGGCGCATCGCGTATTCCAGCATCAGGGAGTGCCGCGGCGTCCCGGCGGTGGCGGCGATGATCACAGGCATGCCGGTGATCGCGTCCGGATCCAGGGCGTCCATGAACATCTTGAACAGGCCTGAATAGCTAGCAGCAAAGACTGGGCTCGCGGCGACCATCGCGTCGGCGGCGGTGATCTTATCCTGGGCCGCCTTGAGCTTCTCCGAGGCGATCCCGGTGGTCATCATCGTGGCCAGGTCGGCGGCGTACTCGCGGATGTCGATGTATTCCACGGCCACGGACTCCCCGCGGCGACCTACTTGGGCTTCCACGGCACCGGCGATACGCTCGGCGAGCTTGCGGGTCGTCGACGGGCTACCCAATCCTCCGTTAAGAACGATGAGTGAGTTCATGAACTCTTCTGCTCCATCCTTTCCTTGCACTTCCAGCGGCGATCCTAGACCTGCGCGGCTCACCCGGCCACTACCACTGCCGAGCTACTGAACCTGCGCGGGCTGCACCTGCCGGTGCGGGGAGTCCGGCCCCTCCGCCACCAGTGTGGCGTGGGTCGGCGGATCGGAGGGCACGTGCGCCGGGCGGCGG